>NZ_CP030265.1:4002500-4302500 GCF_008843145.1 Skermanella pratensis
GGAAGTCGGAGGGAACGCGGGCGGAACCCTGGACGCTGGCGGACGCGACCCGGCCGATCGCCATGGGACCGGACCGCTTCCTCGACGGCCGCGCCTTCGATCCGGCCGACCCCGTGGGTTACCTGCGCGGCTTCGAGGTTTCGAAACTCAAGATCGACCTGGACGCCCTCGCCCAGGCGAACGTCTGAGCCGTCCGTCTCCAGTTCATCAAGGATCTCCCGACATGACCAGCGTCCCGGTGGACGAGACCACGAACTCGCCCGCAGTCCAGCCACAACCGTCCCTTCCCGCCCTCCCCTCGGCAGCGGCCCGCCTCCGCGAGCGGCTTTACCAGATGCTGCCCGACATCGTGCTGCCGGCCATCACCCTCCTGGTGGTCCTGCTGGCATGGCACCTGATCGCCGCCAACCTGGGCGGCGGCTTCCCCGGCATCGGGGAGACGTGGGACCGCGGCGTCGAGCTGCTGTCGGACCCGTTCTACAGCAACGGCCCCAACGACATGGGACTGTTCTGGCAGGTGCTCTACTCGCTGGGCCGCGTCATGGCGGGGTTCCTGCTGGCCGCCCTGGTGGGGGTTCCGGTCGGGTTCCTGATGGGCTCCAGCGCGATCTTCCGCAAGGGCTGGGCGCCGCTGATCCAGATCCTGCGGCCGGTCAGCCCGCTGGCCTGGCTGCCGATCGGGCTGCTGCTGTTCCGGGCGGTCGATCCCTCCGCGATCTTCGTGATCTTCATCACCAGCATCTGGCCGATGATCCTGAATACTGCCGCCGGGGTCGAGGCGATCCCCAACGACTACCGCAACGTGGCCGCCGTCCTGCGGCTCAACCGGATCGAGATGGTCCGCCACATCCTGCTGCCCGCCACCCTGCCCCACGTGCTGACCGGCATGCGCCTGTCGCTGGGCATCGCCTGGATGGTCATCGTGGCGGCAGAGATGCTGACCGGCGGCATCGGCATCGGCTTCTTCGTCTGGGACGAATGGAACAACCTCAACGTGTCGAGCATCATCGTCGCCATCGTCGTGATCGGGCTGGTCGGCATCCTTCTGGACATGGGCATGAACCTGATCCAGCGCCGCTTCGACCACTCCAACCGCTGAGGAGACACCCGGCATGACCGCATATCTGAGCATCGAGGGCGTCGGCATCACCTTCAACCCCCGGAAGTCGCCGGTCCCGGCGGTGCGCGACGTGGACCTGAAGATCGCCAGGGGCGAGTTCGTCAGCATCATCGGCCATTCCGGCTGCGGCAAGTCCACCGTGCTGAACATCGTCGCGGGCCTGCTGAAGCCGACGCTGGGCGGGGTCTTCCTGGAAGGCAGGCTGGTGGACGCGCCGGGTCCCGACCGGGCCGTGGTGTTCCAGAACCACTCGCTGCTGCCCTGGCTGACCGTCTACGACAATGTCCGCCTGGCGGTGGACAAGGTGTTCGGCAAGACCCGCGGCGCGCAGGAGCGCCACGACTGGACCCTGCACAACCTGAACCTGGTCGGCATGGCGCACGCCGTCGGCAAGCATCCGTCCGAGATTTCCGGCGGCATGAAGCAGCGGGTCGGCATCGCCCGTGCGCTGGCGATGGAGCCCAAGGTGCTGCTGATGGACGAGCCGTTCGGGGCGCTCGACGCGCTCAACCGCGCCCGGCTCCAGGACGCCCTGATGCAGATCCAGAACACGCTGCGCAACACCGTCATCATGATCACCCACGACGTGGACGAGGCCGTGCTGCTGTCCGACCGCATCGTGATGATGACCAACGGTCCCGCCGCCACCATAGGCGAAGTGCTGGACATCCCGCTGGAACGTCCGCGCAAGCGCCTCGACCTGGCCGACGACGCGACCTACGCCCATTGCCGCGGCGAAGTGCTGCGATTCCTCTACGCCCGGCATCGTCCCGTCGATGCCGACGCCGCCTGAACCGGAGACATCCGTCATGACCCTGGCAAACACCAAGGAACGCCTCGTCCTCGTCGGCAACGGCATGGCCGGCATCCGCACCGTCGAGGAACTGCTCCAGCGCGATCCCGACCGGTACGAGATCACCGTGTTCGGTGCCGAGCCCCACGTGAACTACAACCGCATCATGCTGTCGCCGGTGCTGGCCGGCGAGAAGACCTTCGACCAGATCGTCCTGAACGACCGCTCCTGGTACGACCGGAACGGCATCGCCCTGCTGACCGGCGAGAAGGTCGAGAAGATCGACCGGGAGGCCCGGACGGTGACTTCCATCGGCGGCCGGACGGTCGGCTACGACCGGCTGCTGCTGGCGACCGGGTCGGACCCGTTCATCATCCCGGTGCCCGGCCGCGACCTGCCCGGCGTGGTGACGTTCCGCGACATGTTCGACGTCGAGGCCATGCTGAGGAAGGCAGCCGACGGGGGCAGGCACGCCGTCGTGATCGGCGGCGGCCTGCTCGGCCTGGAAGCGGCAAACGGGCTGGCCGTCAACGGCATGAAAGTGACCGTGATCCACCTGATGGGCACGATCATGGAACGCCAGCTCGACGAGGCCGCGGGCTTCCTGCTCCAGCGCGAACTGGAGGACCGCGGCATCGACGTGATCACGAATGCTGACACGAAGGCCATCCTGGGCGAAGGCCACGTCACCGGCGTGCTGCTGAAGGACGGGCGCGAGATCCCGGCCGACCTGGTGGTCATGGCGGTCGGCATCCGGCCGAGCACCGGGCTCGCCAAGGCCGCCGGCCTCGCGGTCGAGCGCGGCGTCGTGGTGGACGACCATATGGTGACCTCCGACCCCGCCATCCTGGCGGTCGGCGAATGCGTCCAGCACCGCGGGGCGACCTATGGCCTCGTGGCTCCCCTGTGGGAGATGGCGCGGGTCTGCGCCGACCAGCTCGCCGGCAGGCCGGAATCCGCCTATGCCGGCTCGGTCACCAGCACCAAGCTGAAGGTGACCGGCATCGACGTGTTCTCGGCCGGCGACTTCAGCGGCGGCAAGGACTGCGAGGACATCGTCTTCCGCGACGCCGCGCGCGGCGTCTACAAGCGAATCGTGCTGAAGGAGGACAGGATCGCCGGCGCCGTGCTGTACGGCGACACCAGGGACGGTGCCTGGTACTTCCAGATGCTGCGCGAGGCGGAGAATGTCGCCCCGCTGCGCGAGACGCTGATCTTCGGCCAAGGATTCGGGGGCCAGGGCTTCGGAGGAGGAGGAGCCGCAAACCCTAAGGCCGCCGTTGCCGCCCTCTCCGACAGTGCGGAGATCTGCGGCTGCAACGGCGTGTGCAAGGGCGCCATCACCAGGGCCATCGCCGACAAGGGCCTGACCTCGCTGGACGACGTGCGGACCCATACCAAGGCCTCGGCCTCCTGCGGGTCCTGCACCGGGCTGGTCGAGCAGCTCCTGGAACTGTCGCTCGGCGACGGGTACCAGGCCGCCGCGGCCGCCAAGCCCCTGTGCAAATGCACCCACCATCCGCACGACGACGTTCGCCGGCTGATCGTGGCGGGAGAGCTGAAGAGCATCCCGGCGGTGATGCAGGCACTGGAATGGAAGACGCCCAACGGCTGCCACAGCTGCCGGCCGGCGCTCAACTACTACCTGCTGGCGGCATGGCCGGGCGAGTACAAGGACGACTACCAGTCCCGCTTCGTCAACGAGCGGGTCCACGCCAACATCCAGAAGGACGGCACATACTCGGTCGTGCCGCGCATGTGGGGCGGCCTGACCTCCGCCAAGGAGCTGCGGGCCATCGCCGACGTGGTGGACAAGTTCGCCATTCCGACGGTCAAGGTCACCGGCGGCCAGCGGATCGACCTGTTCGGCGTGAAGAAGGAAGACCTTCCCGCCGTCTGGAAGGACCTGAACGAGGCCGGCATGGTCTCCGGGCACGCCTATGCCAAGGGCCTGCGGACCGTGAAGACCTGCGTCGGGTCCGAATGGTGCCGGTTCGGCACGCAGGATTCGACCGGCATGGGCGTCAAGCTGGAGCGGATGACCTGGGGCACCTGGACCCCGCACAAGGTCAAGCTGGCGGTGTCTGGCTGCCCGCGCAATTGCGCCGAGGCGACCATCAAGGATTTCGGCGTCGTCGCCGTGGACAGCGGCTGGGAGCTGTACGTCGCCGGCAACGGAGGCATGAAGGTCCGCGAGTGCGACTTCCTGGCCAAGGTCGAGACCGAGGAGCAGGTGCTGGAGTATTGCGGCGCCTTCCTTCAGCTCTACCGGGAGGAGGCGCGGTACCTGGACCGCACGGCGCCTTGGGTCGAGCGGGTCGGCCTCGACTATGTGAAGAAGCGGGTGGTCGAGGACGACGAGGGCCGCCGCGCCCTGTTCGCCCGCTTCCGGTTCTCGCAGGTGTTCTCGCAAACCGACCCCTGGGACGAGCGCGCCTCCCGGGGCGTCGACTCCCACGAGTTCGCGCCGCTCGCGATGGTGGGGTGAGGATCATGAAGGAAGACATCACCTGGATCGAGGTCGGCCGGGTCGCCGACATTCCGCCGGCCGGGGCGCGGGTCGTGAAGACCCCGCGCGGCGACATCGCGGTATTCCGCACAGCCGACGACGACGTGTTCGCGGTGCGCGACCGCTGCCCCCATGCCGGCGGGCCGCTGTCCCAGGGCATCGTCCACGGCGCGCGGGTCACCTGCCCGCTGCACAACTGGGTCATCGACCTGGCCTCGGGCGAGGCCACCGGACCGGACGAGGGCTGCGCCGGGACCTTCCCGGTGCAGGTCGAGAACGGTCTGATCCGGCTGGGCCTGCGCCTGCCCCCCGGCCCGGCCCTCGGTGTGCCCGGGGCGGCGTCGTGACCGGCGCCGTCCGCACCACCTGTCCCTATTGCGGCGTCGGCTGCGGCATGGTCGCCAAGGCCGACGGTGCGGGCGGCTGGACGGTCTCGGGCGACCCGGAGCATCCCGCCAATCTCGGCCGGCTCTGCTCCAAGGGAAGCGCCCTGGGGGAGACGCTGGGGCTGGACGGCCGCCTGCTGCATCCCGCGGTGGACGGCAGGACCACGACCTGGGACGAGGCGCTGGATACGGTGGCGAGCCGCTTCCGCGCAGTCATCGACCGGCACGGGCCGGACGCCGTGGCCTTCTACGTTTCAGGACAGTTGCTGACGGAAGACTACTATGTCGCCAACAAGCTGATGAAGGGCTTCATCGGCTCGGCGAACATCGACACCAATTCCCGCCTGTGCATGGCGTCGAGCGTGGCCGGCCACCGCCGCGCGTTCGGCGGCGACGTGGTGCCGGGCAATTACGAGGATCTGGAACTGGCCGACCTGGTCGTGCTGGTCGGCAGCAATCTCGCCTGGTGCCATCCGGTGCTGTACCAGCGGCTGGCGCGGGCACGGGCCGAGCGCGGCACCCGCATCGTCGTGATCGACCCGCGCCGGACGGCGACCTGCGACGCCGCGGACCTGCACCTGGCGCTCAGGCCCGGCAGCGACGTCGCCCTGTTCAACGGGCTGCTCGCATATCTGGACCGGGCGGAAGCCCTGGACCGGGGCTACATCGCCCGCCACACCGGCGGTTTCGCGGAGGCCCTGTCGGCCGCGGCCGGGGAGCCGCAGGCGGTCGCCGCGGCCTGCGGGCTGGACGCCAACGAGGTCGAGCGGTTCTACGGCTGGTTCGCCGAGACGGCCGCGACCGTCACGGTCTATTCCCAGGGCGTGAACCAGTCGTCCCACGGGACCGACAAGGTCAACGCCATCGTCAATTGCCACCTCGCCACCGGACGCATCGGCCGTCCGGGCATGGGGCCGTTCTCGGTCACCGGCCAGCCCAACGCCATGGGCGGGCGGGAGGTCGGCGGGCTCGCCAACCAGCTGGCGGCGCACATGGGCTTCACGCCGGAAGCGATCGAGCGCGTGGAACGGTTCTGGCGGGCGCCCCGGATCGCGCGGCGCGAGGGGCTGAAGGCGGTGGACCTGTTCCAGGCGGTCGAGGGCGGCCGGATCAAGGCCCTGTGGGTCATGGCGACCAACCCCGCCGTCAGCCTTCCCGACGCCGACCGGGTGGTCCGCGCGCTGGCGTCGTGCGAGTTCGTCGTGGTCTCCGACTGCACCCGCGACACCGACACGGCGGTCCATGCCGACGTGCTGCTGCCCGCCGTCGCCTGGGGAGAGAAGGACGGCACCGTCACCAACTCAGAACGCCGTATCTCGCGCCAGCGCGCTTTCCTGCCCCCTCCGGGCGAGGCCAGGCCGGACTGGTGGATCATCGCGCAGGTCGCGGCCCGCATGGGCTGGGGCGAGGCGTTCCGGTACGGGTCGGCGGCGGACATCTTCCGAGAGCACGCGACGCTTTCGGGATTCGAGAACGCCGGCAGCCGGGTGTTCGACATCGCCGCGCTGGCCGATGCCGACTACGACACGCTGGAGCCGGTCCAATGGCCCGCGCCGGGAACGCCGCGGCTGTTCGGGGACGGCCGCTTCCAGACGCCCGACGGACGCGCCGCCTTCGTGCCGGTTCGGGCAGCACCTCCAGGTACGGCGACCGGCGCCGAATACCCGTTCGTCCTGAACACCGGCCGCATCCGCGACCAGTGGCACACCATGACCCGCACCGGCCGGGTGCCCCGGCTGTCCAGCCACATCGCCGAGCCATTCGTCGCTATCAACCCGGCCGACGCCGCCGCGACGGGACTGGAGGACGGAGGGCTCGCGGTGGTCCGCTCCCCCAGCGGCCGAGCCACGCTCAGGGTCAGGATCACCGGCGACCAGCCGGCGGGACAGCTCTTCGCGCCGATGCACTGGAGCCGGCAATTCTCGGCCGAGGGCGGCGTCAACGCGCTGGTCGCCCCGCTCACCGACCCGGTCTCGGGCCAGCCGGAGCTGAAGCATACCGCGGTACGCGTGGCCCCCTTCAGACCGGCCTGGACCGCCTTCCTGATCGCCCGGGAGGTAATACCCTCCCCGGAGAGCGCCGAGTACTGGTCGCGGATCAAGGCGGCGGGCTGCACCGTCCTGACCCTGGCCGGCACCGTTGCGCCGGCCGATATCCCGGCATGGGCCGAGACGCTGCTGCCCCGGCTGCCGGGGATCGACTATCACGACACCCGGCGCGGCGTTCACCGCTGGGCGCGGCTCGACGGCGACCGGCTGGAGTCCTGCCTGTTCCTCAGCTTCGGTCCCGCCCTGCCCGCGCGGGAATGGCTGGTCGGCCTGTTCGACACCCCGTCGATCGACACGGATGCCCGCTGCGGGCTCCTGAGCGGCCGGGCGCCGGCCGGACTGCCGGACGAGGGGCGGGTCGTCTGCGCCTGCTTCAATGTCGGCCTCAACCGCATCGCGCGCGCCATCCGCGACGGCGGGCTGACCTCCGCCGAACAGGTCGGCGTAGCGCTGAAGGCCGGCACCAACTGCGGATCCTGCATCCCCGAGCTGAAGGAGCTGATCGCCGATGCGCGAAGCGACCGGGCAGCCTGAGACGTTGCCCTATATGCCCGTCTTCATGGACTTGAGGAAGGGGCGGCCGTGCCTGGTGATCGGCTCCGGCGACATGGCGGGCAACAAGACGGCCCTGCTGCGCCGGGCGGGGGCCGATGTCCGAAACATGGGCGCCGCCGACTTCACTCCGGCGGCGCTCGACGAAGTCGCCCTGGTGGTGGATGCCGCCGACGACGCGCGCCTGACCGCGACGCTGGTTGACCTCGCCAGGGCGCGCGGGGTTCCGCTGAACGTCGTGGACAAGCCGGAATTCTGCGACTTCATCTTTCCGGCGATCCTCGACCGCTCGCCGGTGGTGGTCGCCGTCTCGACCGGCGGCTTGGCGCCGGCGCTGGCCCGGCTGATTCGCCAGCGGCTGGAACTGGCGGTCCCCTCGGCTTTCGGCCGGCTGGCCCGGCTCGCCGGGGAGTTCCGCCGCAAGGTCCAGGACGCGCTTCCGACCACGCGCCAGCGCCTGCGCTACTGGGACGAGGTTCTGGACGGGCGCGCTGGCGAGCTGGCGATGCATGGCCGCGACGACGAGGCCCGCGCGGAGATGGAACGCCTGCTCGGCCGGACCGCCGCCGGCGGCGCCGATCCCGGTCCCGGGATGGTCCATCTGGTCGGCGCCGGACCGGGCGATCCCGAACTGCTGACCCTGGCCGCGATCCGCGCGATCAAGCGGGCCGACGTCATCCTGTACGACCACCTCGTCGGGGAGGGCGTGCTGGAGTTCGCCCGCCGGGACGCGGAGCGGATTTCGGTCGGCAAGCGGGCCGGGCGCCATTCGGTGAAGCAGACCGAGATCAACGCCCTGCTGCTCGAACATGCCTGCCGGGGCCGGCGCGTCGTGCGGCTGAAGGGCGGCGATCCGCTGATGTTCGGCCGCGCGGGGGAGGAGGCGGAATATCTGCGCCGCCACGGCATCGAGGTTTCGATCGTGCCCGGCGTCACGGCGGCGCTCGGCTGCGCCGCGGCGGCGCAGATCCCGCTGACGCTCCGGGGCGTTTCCCGCAGCGTCCAGTTCGTGACCGCCCACTGCCTGGACGACGACGCAACCCGGGCGATGGACTGGGGCAGGCTCGCCAATCCGGACGGCACGCTGGCGATCTACATGGGCCGCAGCCAGCTGGCACATTTCAGCGTCAGGCTGATCGAGGCCGGGCTGTCGCCCGACACGCCGGCCGCCGCCATCGAGAACGGCACCCGTCCCGACGAGCGCCGCTGCTTCGCGACGCTGGCGACCCTGCCGGCCCGCGCCGCCGCGGAACTGGGCGACGGGCCGACGCTGGTCATGGTCGGCGCGGCGATCGGCCACCGCCCGCGGGAGGCCGCCGTCCCGCGGGACGAACCGGAGCCGGCGCGCTACGCGATGGAGCGAGCCGGCGCCGGTTGAAGCAGCTCCAGGTAGCGGTCCACCGCCCGCTCGACGGTGTACGCTTCAGCCTTGGCCCGCAGCAGGTCGGCGGGGACGGGATTGTCCAGGGCCTGCCCGATCGCCAGGGCCAGCGCCCCGGGATCGCCGACGGGAACCAGCCCGCCGAGCCTGCCGTCCTCCAGGATCTCGCGCGGCCCGCTCGGGCAGTCGGTCGAGACCGTGCTGGTGCCGCAGGCGATCGCCTCGATCAGGACCGTGGGCAGACCCTCGAACCGGGACGACAGCACGAACAGCGAGGCCTTCGCCATGAAGGCCATCGGATTGTCGACGAAACCCGGCAGCTGCACGTCCGACGATATGCCGAGTTCGTCGGCGAGCTTCTCCAGCTCCGGGCGGAGCGCCCCTTCTCCCAGGATCAGCAGCCGGGCCGGGCGTTCGGCCCGGACCCGCGCGAAGGCTCGCAGCAGGGTGGCGAAGTCCTTCTGCGGCGACAGGCGGCCCACCCCCAGGATCACCGGCGGCTCCCCCTCGGCGAACCAGGGATGGTTGACAGGTTGCGCGGCACGGGTCAGCAGGTCCGGCGTGACCACGGGATTATGGGCCACGTCGATTCGCGCCCGGTTCAGCCGCGCGAAGCGGGTCAGGTCGTCGGCGACGCCGTCGGACACAGCGATTATCTTCGCCGCGCGGGGATACAGGTAGGGCACGAGCCGATAGGCCATCCGAAGCGTCGAGTTGGCGTTGGCCCCCATGTTGCGGCTGATCTGGTTGTGCTCGGTGATGGCGATCCGGGTCCGGCCGCCGGCCAGGAGACGCGCCAGCAGGGCCGCGATGTTGACATGGACCAGCGCCGTCAGCAGCACGGCGGGGCGCTCGCGCCGGAGATAGCGGGCCAGCGCCACGACGCTGTTGACGGTGCGCCGCGTGCCGAGCTCGACCACGCGGATGCCGGGCGGGATGTCGTCCACATAGGCCCCCTCCCGCCGGACGAGGACGAGGTCGACCGGGTAGCCGCGGCGCGCGATGCCGGTGGCGAGCGCCAGCATCACGCGCTCCGCCCCGCCGCCGTAGAGATCCTGGAGGAACACGGCGATCCGCGAGGGGGCTTCCTGCGCTTCGGCCCGTTGGGTCCGCAGCATGTCGCCGAGGGAGATCGCGTCGTCGGTATGCATGGTCAAGGTGACATCTCCTCAAGGCGGGAGGGTCCGGGCTCGCCGGTTACTCCATTTCGAAACAGGTTTAAGTAAAAGTGAAGATATTCAGACAGTCAAAGATGTCAAGACAGGGCTAATGCGAACTTGCAAGGTTCAGCAAACACTAGTTGCCTGCGACATCAACATTATGCCTATTTTTTATCGGCATGAGTGCGCAAGCCTTGAACATTGCGCAGCCTACATTGCCCTGTTTCCATTCATATCTGTTCTCTGCAAATCCATTTTCAGCCGGAACCCTGTCGATCATCAACCAATTATTGGTTTTGACCAACTCCTCTAGAAGGGGTAGCGGGTATTCTTCATCGTCGAGACGCGTCGCAGGCGGCGGCAACGGGGCACCCCTCATCAGCCCGTGGATTTTCCGAGAGAATTCCTGATGTTATTTTTCGTTGAGTCGTTGTACGTTTATAACTCTTGAAACGTGTTTCTACTTTGAAAACTTACGCGGGAGTTTTATTAATGAAGTATCACGACAAGTTTTCAGCGTGCCTGCTCGCGACATTGGCGCTGATCGCCGCTCCGGCCCAGGCGGCGGATCCCATTTACGGCGTTCCCCTGCCCAACCCCGCGATCCCCGATTACGTGTTCCCGGCTCCGGAAACGGCGCTCCTCACGGCCGTCAACAACGCGGATACGGCCGCGATCTACCGGCACGGCTGGGGCCTGTGGGCTTCCCTGACGGCCCCCACGGCCCAGACGGCCTATGGCATCGCCAATGCCCCGGTCTATCTCACCTGGCTGACCAAGCAGGACCTGGTCAACATGAGCACGGCTCCGGCCACGCCGACCGACGCCACCGCCAGGACCACGGCGTCCGGCCAGGGCCGCGGCCTGGGCCTGAAGCCGATCACCCAGCTCCGGAAGTTCGGGATCGACAGCTCGGCGCAGAAGTCCAAGGCGACTGCGCGGGCCGCGACGGCGGTGACGCCGGACACGCAGATCTTCGAGACCGTCGCCTACGACCCGACCTCCGCCAAGTTCATCAATGACAACAAGCTGTTCGTCCTGTCGACCATCCAGGCCATGTACACGGCCGGCCAGGCGGAGATCCCGACCTTCCCGGTCACGGCGGTGTCGATCAAGCCGGTCTACAAGATCGCCTCGCAGTCCAAACTGATCGGCGGCAAGTACTACGCCATGCCGGCCTGGCCGGGCACTCCGGTCGTGACCGCCGATATCGTGGCCTCGGGCTATCCCGAGACGGCGTGGCCCGGATGCGTCTATGTGGACGTCACGAATCCGGGCGCATCCACGTCCACCGGGATCGACGGCACCTGCGGCGGCCAGACGGCGGCGGCGACCTACGGGCTCGGCGACTTCATCGCCTATGCCGTGACCTCCAGCAACGTCGCCGCGTTCAACGCCGAGGGATACAAGGTCGCCGCCGGCGACTATCTGCTGCTGATGGCGATGCATGTCACGTCGCGCGAGATATCGGAATGGACGTGGCAGACCTATTTCTGGACGCCGGCGCCGATGAACCCGCCGTCGCCCAGCAGCGACGCGATCGCGTCGGCCCAGCCCGCGGCGCTGAGCATGCCGGCCGCCCACTACGCCATGTCGATCGGCTACCAGATGATCAGCCCGAACCAGCCGGTCAACGGCGGCAACAACGACGGCAAGCCCGTGATCGCCTACAACCCTTACCTGGAGTCCGGATTCAATGCCGAGGTCTTCAGCGTCAGCCGGCAGGTCACCGATCCCAACACGGGCGTCGCCTGGACGGGACAGGTGGGCGTGGAGACCAACTGCATGACCTGCCACGCCCTGGCCGCCGTCAATTTCGGGACCGGCAGCGGCACGGGATACGCGACCACCTTCTATATCGGCCGCAACGACCCGATCTTCGCCGGAACGGTGCAGACCGACTTCCTGTGGTCCATCGCGGACGTCGTGTCGTCCCAGCAGCAGTCCTCCGCCGTCAAGAAGTAGGACCGGGTCCCTTGAAGCCGCCATGCCGAGACAAGAGCCCGCATGGCGGCCCCGCACCGAAGTTCCTTGGTTGCCAAGGGGGTGCCGCAGTACGATCTCATCCGAGGGACCAAGTCGGATCGGAACGGACAGAGCAAGAAATGACCAAGGTCGGCAATTCGGCGGCGAGCCGCGACAAGGCGTTCTACCTGCACCCCTACACCAACCTGAAGACCCACGAGGAGGTCGGACCGCTGGTGATCGAACGGGGCGCCGGCGTCCACGTCTTCGATGACACGGGCAAGGCCTATATCGAGGGGATGGCCGGCCTGTGGTGCACCGCGCTGGGCTTCGGCGAGGAGCGGCTGGTGGAGGCGGCGTCTCGCCAGATGCGCAAGCTGCCGTTCTATCATGCCTTCGGCCACAAGGCGCATGATCCCGGCATCGACCTGGCCGAGGCGCTGATCCGCATCGCGCCCGTGCCGATGTCGAAGGTCTTCTTCACCAACTCCGGGTCCGAAGCCAACGATACCGTCGTCAAGCTGGTCTGGTACTACAACAACGCGCTGGGCCGGCCGAACAAGAAGAAGATCATCGCGCGGCAGAAGGGCTATCACGGGGTCACCGTGGCGGCCGCGAGCCTGACCGGGCTGCCGCACCTGCACCGCGACTTCGACCTGCCGATCGCCGGAATCCTGCACACCGACTGCCCGCACTTCTACCGCTACGGCGAGGAAGGCGAGACGGAAGAGGATTTCGCGATCCGCCTGGCCGACCAGCTCGAACAGCTGATCCTGGCCGAGGGGCCGGACTCCATCGCCGCCTTCATCGCCGAACCGGTGATGGGCGCCGGCGGCGTGATCGTGCCGCCCGCCACGTATTTCGACAGGATCCAGCCGGTTCTGAAACGCTACGACATCCTGTTCATCGCCGACGAGGTGATCTGCGGATTCGGCCGCACCGGGTCGATGTTCGGCACCCAGACCTTCAACCTCAAGCCCGACATCATCACCGTCGCGAAGGCGCTGTCGTCCGCCTATCTGCCGATCGCGGCCGTCATGATCTCCGAGCCGATCTACCAAGCCATGGTCAGCCAGTCGGAGAAGATCGGCACCTTCGGCCACGGATACACCTATTCCGGCCATCCCGTGCCCGCGGCGGTAGCACTGGAGACCCTGAAGATCTACGAGGAATGCGACATCGTGGGCCATGTCCGGGCGGTGGCACCCCATCTGCAGGATGGCTTGCGCCGGTTCGCGGGCCATCCCCTGGTGGGCGAGGTCCGCGGGATCGGGCTGATCGCGGGCGTCGAGATCGTGGCGGACAAGGCGACCAAGGCCCCGTTCGACCCCAAGCTGGCGATCGGCGGCCATGTCTCCCGGTTCGCCCAGGAGCACGGCCTGATCGTCCGCGCCATGGGCGACACCATCGGCTTCTCGCCGCCGCTGGTGATCAGCCCGTCCGAGTTGGACGACCTGGTCGAACGATTCGGCAAGGCCCTCGACGACACGCTCGCGATGGTGACGGAGAAGGGCCTGGCCGCCGTCGCCTGACGGCAGCCTTTAAGCAGGATCCTTTTGACCAGGATCAATGCCGGGTGGACTGAATCGTCTAGTTTTTCGCGGCGGCCCGGCCGGTCCGGGCCACCGCGACACGGTGCCACGCTGCATCGGCCGACTGCCGATTTACATGTTCCATAAAGTGTCGAATTCTGACACGTTGTTGAAAAAAGAGAACCTACGGATCACGCGCCATGGATTACGAAGCCTTCTTCCGGACCCAGATCGACAATCTGAAGCGTGAAGGCCGATACCGGGTCTTCGCCGATCTGGAACGCCGGGCGGGCAATTTCCCAAAGGCGAAGCGTTACGACGGGGCGAGCGGCACCGTCCAGGAAGTCACGGTCTGGTGCTCCAACGACTATCTCGGCATGGGCCAGCATCCCTCCGTGCTGCGGGCGATGCACGAGGCGCTGGAGACCTGCGGCGCCGGTGCCGGCGGGACCCGCAACATCTCCGGCACGAACCACTACCATGTCCTTCTGGAGCGCGAGCTGGCCGACCTCCACGGCAAGGAAGCGGCCCTTCTGTTCACGTCGGGCTACATTTCGAACCAAGCGACGCTCAGCACGCTGGGCAAGCTGCTGCCCAACTGCGTGATCCTGTCCGACGCGCTGAACCACAATTCGATGATCGAGGGCATCCGCCAGTCGGGCGCAGAGAAACACGTCTTCCGCCACAACGACCCGGAGCACCTGGACCAACTGCTGAGCCGGCTGCCGGCCGACCGGCCGAAGCTGGTGGCGTTCGAGTCCGTTTATTCCATGGATGGCGACATCGCTCCGCTGGCCGAATTGTGCGACGTCGCCGACAAGCACAGCGCGATGACCTACCTGGACGAGGTACATGCCGTCGGCATGTACGGCCCGCGCGGCGCCGGCGTCGCGGAGCGGGACGGCGTGATGCACCGGCTGACCATCATCGAGGGCACGCTGGGCAAGGCGTTCGGCGTGATGGGCGGCTATATCGCCGCGTCGTCCGCCCTGGTGGACGTGGTGCGCAGCTTCGCGTCAGGCTTCATCTTCACCACCTCGCTGACCCCGTCGATCGCCGCCGGGGCGCTGGCCAGCGTGCGTCACCTGAAGCAGAGCCAGGCCGAGCGGGCCTCCCACCAGGAGCGGGCCGCCACGCTGAAGCGCCGGCTGCTGGGCGCCGGCCTGCCGGTGCTGCCGTCGGTCAGCCATATCGTTCCGGTGCTCGTCGGCGATCCGCGCCTGTGCAAGCAGGCGAGCGACGACCTGCTGGAGCGGCACAACATCTACGTCCAACCGATCAACTATCCGACAGTCCCGCGCGGCACCGAGCGGCTGCGGATCACCCCTGCCCGCTCCACACGGACGGCGACATGGACCATCTGGTCGATGCGCTGCTCGACGTCTGGAGCCGGCTGGAACTGAAAAAGGCGGCCTGACCCGGGAGGGTCGGACCGCCTTCCCGACAGCTTCCGCCGTCGGGGATCAGTTGCTCTGGCCCGCCTGATCCTCGGCGGTCTGGGGCTGGATCTCAGCCTGGGTGGCGTTGACGCGGATAGTCTGGGCCCGCTTGTCCACCCCGGCAACCTTGTCCCAGGGCACCTCGAAGATGCTGTCGCCGATGACCCCCAAAAGCCCGCCGGTGCTGACCAGCAGGGTGTCTATGCTGCCGGTCTCCAGGTTGAGGACAGTGCCCGCGACATCGCCGAAATCCTCCTTGTCGGACAGGTCGACGGACATCTTCGCCAAGTCCTCGGTATAGACTTGGTTGGCCGCGAGACCGCCACCGCCGCGGGAATGCGTCGGCGACTGCGCTTCGGTCGTGTTGAGCGCCGCCGGACGCTCCGTGTCGGAGCCCGCATCGGCCTGGGGAGTCCCGCCGTCGCGGGTCTTGCCTCCGGAACCCGCCGGCGGCGTCACGTTGGTCGCCGCGGTATCGCCTTCCTGGCCGCCGACGGCGGGCTGGCGGGCTCCCTGCGGTTGAACCTTCGGATCGGCCGGCGTTGCCTGCTGGGTCCCGTCCGGCCCGCCCATCTGCCGGCCGGCCGGCAGGGTTTCCGGCGTCTGGATACCTTCCATCTGGTCGGTCGTCGGGCGGCCGCCCATGCCCGGCGTATCCTGCGCATAAGCCCCGGTGCCCAGGGTCGTCAGGATCGCGGTCGCCGCCAGGAGTGATTTGAGGGACACGATGGTCTCCATGTAGTGTGAATCTGCTACCTTATCCAACAGGGCGTTGCCGTGCGGCGTTCCGTGCCGCTCTTCCATCCGCCGGCAAGTTGAGATTGCGTCGCAAAGGCAACTATGGACTTATCGGCAGGGACGCACTATGTTCCATGGTGAGCCGTTGGAACCTTCCGGGGGAGTGGCACCATGTATCGCGACAATTCACTGATGCCGAAAGAGGCCGTGCGCCTCGCCGTACTCGGAACGCTCGCCCAGGCGGGGTCCCTGCGCTATGCTGATCTGGCCGGCGCACTTCGCCATTTCACCAGCCGCATCGTCGGCCCGTCGCTCGACCTGATGGGAACGTCGCTGGAATTGCTGCGCTATGACGGCTCGATCGAGGCGCTGGACGGCACCGGCATGGAGGACAACGCGGTACTGTCGGTGACCGAGGCCGGCCGCCGGGAGTTCGAGACCCTGATGCGGGCCAATGTCCGCGCCCCGTCGTCCGACGATCTGAACAAGCTGGTGATCACGCTCAAGCTCCGTTTCCTCCATCTTCTCGACAAGGAGGACCAGCAGGAGCAGATCGACCTGCTCGCCAGCATGTACGAGACGGAACTGGCGCGCCTGCAGGATCTGCGGCGCTATCATGAGGGCGACCCCGGCCATCTGACCGAGTGGCTGGACCATGACATCGCCCAGGTCGAGGCCCGGCTGCGCTGGTTCCAGGATCTGTACGACCGGACCTGATCTATCCTTGGGCGGCTGGAAGCTTCGCCGGTAGGCCTAGCACAAGACGGGTAGTGCCAAATGCGCATCAAAAGGGTTATGATGTACTCCCTTTTCCCAGCGCCGTGGCCATTCACCCGATGTCAGTCAATCTCGATGCCGACGACCTAGCCGATCAACTGCGTGTCGAATTCAAGGACGATGCGCAGGATCGTCTCGATATTGTCTACCAGACGCTGGACAAACGGGCGAACAGCCTGCTGGCCGACGACGAGGCTCTCATGATCCTCCGGCGCGAAGCCAGCAAACTTCGCGGAATCGGCGCCTCCTGCGGATTCCCGCTCGTCAACCTGATCGCGCACCGCCTCGAGACTTACCTTGGCGGCAATCTCACCCGGCTGAACGAGCGCCAGATCGAGGATGTCACCCGGTTCGCCGACCGGCTCGCCCAGGCCGTGGACCGGGAAGAACTTCCCGACGTCGCGACGACCAACCAGATCATCCGCACCCTGCCCGTCCGCTACGAGTTCGACATCACCGACATCGAGGTGCACGACGTCGAGATCATGCTGGTGACGCCGTCCAAGGTGGTGAGCAAGCTGGTCAGCACCGAAATGGCGGCCTGCGGTTTTCGAACCGTCATCGTCCGCGATCCGATCGAGTCGATCGCCCTGGCGGTCCGGATGCCGCCGGACATGATCATCGCATCGGCCGTGATGGATGGTCTGGGCGGCCTCGACCTGCTGCGCGGCCTGCGCGCCATGTCCCCCACCCGGGACGTGCCGATGGCTCTGCTGACCAGCCTCGACACCGTCATCAAGGATGTGCCGGACGGCATCGCGGTGATCCGGGTCGGGACCCATTTCGGCGATGATTTCGCCGGCGCCATCACGCGATTCAACCTCGGCTGACGCGTCCGTTCATCTCCACTGGCCGCAGCACCTCTTGAACTTCCGGCCGCTGCCGCACGGACAGGGGTCGTTGCGGCCAACATACCGGTACGGGTTCAAGACGGTCTGCTGGCCGCCGACACCGATGGACGGCATACCCGGGAAAGCCATTGCGGAAGATCCGGGTGCATCCCACCCCGCCAGCGCCGGTTCGCGCAAGCGCAGGGTCTGGGCGATCCGGGCGACCTCCTGCTCGATCTCCTCTTCGCCGGCCTCGTCGTCCCAGTCGTCGCGGACCGTCCAGCCCCCGAGTTCGGCGACGATATCGCCGAACGGGCGGAACTCGTCGCCGACTCCGACCATCAGGTCCCCGGCCTGGGCATCGGCGAGCATCCGCTCGAAGTCTTCGCGCGACAGGAACTGCGGATCGACGATCCCGGCACAGAAACTCTGCTCGACCGCGCCGCGCAGCTCGGCGAAGCCCAGTTGGGCGATCAGTTCCGCCCAACCGGACGATACGATCCCATCGCCGTCACCGGCCAGATTGCCCTGCAGGCGGAGAAGATAGTCCGACATGACGGACCGTTCGATCCGGCCGGCGGCCGTCAGCATGCCCATGGTATCGAGCATGCGGCGCCTGACATGACAGTCCGCGGCCGGATTCTCGACGAGATCCATCAACGGGCCCGGGTCGCCATCGAACAGATTGAACATCACGCGGTGGATCGTCAAGGTGACGGCATCGCCCAGCAGCGTGTCGATCTTACCGGCGTCCTGCGCCAGCAGATCCGCGACTGTCCGATAGGCCGAGGTCGCGCGCCAGGAACCGAGCAGATGCACAGCCAGGAACAGCAGGCCGTCTTCCCCGGCAAGCGCCGCCATCGGCGTGTCAGCCGCTCGCGCGACGACCCCGGTCAGGATCGGAACCATCTCGTCGCGCCGGGACGTGGCTTCGCGAACGGCTTCGACCGGAACGGTCGTTGCTTCCTTGAGTGCAGCGATGATCTGCTCGCTCTCCATGGCTTCCCCCTTTGCGCCGGCCGCAGTTTAGCAGCAAGCCGGCCGGGGTGAAGTCCCTCGCGACATTTATCCTCAACTTGCGCAGTGTTGCCGCCACATCATGCGGTATGCCGCTTCCAGACCGCGGGTGAAGGCCGCGCCGTCGCACAGCGGCGAAGCGGCCATGCGCTCGCGAAGACCGGACCGCAGGCCGGCAAGGGCCTCACGGTCCCGCGACAGCGCGGCGGCGATCCGCACATAGTCGTCCGCATCGGCCGCAGCCCATTCCGGATGACCCAGCACCGTCACATGGCTCAGGCTGTGCCGGGAGCAGAACCGCCGGCCCGGCAAGGTGACGACGGGCACTCCCATCCACAGTGCCTCCAGGGTCGTGAGACCGCCCGAGTAGGGAAACGGGTCCAGGGCGATGTCGACTCCGGCATAGGCCGCCAGCATGTCCGCATGTCCGCCGCCCTGCCCCAGCTCCAGCCGGCCCCGACCGATTCCGGCACGCCCGAAGCGCGCCGCGACCCGGTCGCGCAAGCCGGGGCACCGGAGCTCCCGGGTATTGAGGAACAGGCTGCTGCCGGGCACCGCATCGAGAACCCGGGCCCAGAGGGCGATGACGCCGTCCTGGACCTTGGCGAGCCGGTTGAAGCAGCCGAAGGTGACATGGCCCGAGCCCAAGGCCGGCAGCGGCGCCACGGGAGAGGCATAGGCGGGAGGTCCGTAAGGGACGTATCCCCCGGGCAGCCGGACGATCCGCTCGGTATAAAGCTCCTCCGCCGCGGTCGGGCATTGCCGGCGATCGCCGATAAGCCAGTCCATGGCGGGGAGGCCCGACGTGCCGATCAGCCCGCCCCAGGTGGCAAGGACCGGAGCCGGCGTCCGGGCGAACACCCCGAGGCGGTTGTGGGCGGTGTGGCCCGAGAGATCGACCAGCAGGTCGATACCGTCCGCCCGGATCCGCCCGGCGAGCGCCGCATCGTCCATGTCGGCGGTCGCGGCCCAGGAATCGCAGTGCCGGCGCAAGTGATCGGTCACCTCGTCCTCGACCACCCGGCCGGAGTAGGCATGGATTTCCACCGCCGCCCGATCATGGTTCGGCAAGACCGGTGAGAGGAACCAGCCAACCGGGTGCCGTCCGAAATCGGCGGAGACATAACCGACACGGAGCCGCCGATCGGGGTCGCGCCCTCGATCCGGCCGGGGTTCAGCCAGGCGGGACATGCCGGCACCCCAGACGCGCAGTTGCGTGGCGAGTTCCCCGTCGTCGACCGTGGGCGAGAGATGGAGGGCGTAGAGCCGGTTCTCCGTGGCGCCGCGATGATCCGGCTGCAGTTCCATGGCCCGGGCATAGGTGTGGACGGCAGCATCGGGATCGCCGGCATCGATCAGAACATTGCCCAGTTGCACCAGTGCCGAGGCATCGACCGGATCGATCGCCGTCGCGCGCCGCGCGGCATCGACCGCCCGCCCGACCAGACCCGAGGAAGCCAGGACGATGGAGAGCGTGGTATAGGTCGCCGCATGGTCGGGCCTGAGCGCGGCCGCGCGCTGGGCGAAGGCCAAGGCTTCCCCGGTCCGATCCAGGCGGCTCAGAACCGTGGCGAGGTTGGCGAGCGCATGGCTATGCTCCGGCGCCACCATTACCGCGCCTTCGAGCACGCCGGCGGCATCGTGCAGGCGCCCGGCTTCCATTAGGGCGCAGCCGAAATCGTTCAACACGCCCGCATCGTGGGGAACGAGCCCGGCCGCCGCGCGATAGTGGGAAAGCGCGCCGTCCCGGTCTCCTCGCTTGTCCAGCAGCAACGCCAGCGTCCGCCGCCCGTCCGCCGAATCCGGGCACAGGGCGACCGCCCGTTCCAGCAGTTCGAGCGCCACGTCGGCTTGCCCCTGCTGGTGGCGCAGCAGTCCGAAGAACCGGAGAAGGTCGGCATGGCCCGGATGGGCGGCAAGAAGGATCCGATAGACGGCTTCCGCCTCGCCCAGCCGGCCGGCGCGGTGGAGGACGAGCGCGTCCTCCAGGCTCATGGCCGATGTCGATCCCATGCTTCCGGTCCTCCCCGCCCGATCGGGCTCGAATGAAAAAAGGCCGCCCCGGTTTCCCGGAGCGGCCTTTTACTCATGCTTGGCGTCGGTCCCGCGGCTTACGCCACGTTGGGCCGGCTTTCCGGCAGGCCCGGCATGACGCTCTCGCTGCCATCGTGCTCGATCGGGGTGGTCTCCCGGTCGCGCTCGGCGGCGATCTGCTTCAGGCGGTTGACCACCGAACCGGTACCGGCCGGGATCAGGCGACCGACGATCACGTTCTCCTTCAGGCCGTCCAGGTTGTCCACGCGGCCCGAAACGGCGGCCTCGGTCAGCACGCGGGTGGTTTCCTGGAACGACGCGGCGGAGATGAACGATTTGGTCTGCAACGAAGCCTTGGTGATGCCCTGGAGCACCGGCCGCGCCTTCGCCGCGCGGAGCTGCACGCCGTCGGCGCCCGCCTCCGCGATGACCTTCTCGTTCTCGATGTCGAACTCCTGACGGTCCACCTGCTCGCCCACCAGGAAGGTGGTGTCGCCGGCGTCCTCGATCTCGACCTTCTGCAGCATCTGGCGGACGATCACCTCGATGTGCTTGTCGTTGATCTTCACGCCCTGGAGCCGATAGACCTCCTGGATCTCATTGGTGAGGTAGGCGGCCAGCGCCTCCACACCCATGACCGCCAGGATGTCGTGCGGCACGGGGTTGCCGTCCATCAGCAGGTCGCCGCGCTGGACATAGTCGCCTTCCTGGACCGAGATGTGCTTGCCCTTGGGGATCAGGTACTCCTTGGGCTGGTCGCTCTCGTCGTTGGGGACGACCACGATCCGGCGCTTGGTCTTGTAATCCTTGCCGAACTCGACCCGACCGTCGGTCTCCGAGATGATCGCGAAGTCCTTCGGGCGGCGAGCCTCGAACAGTTCGGCCACGCGCGGCAGACCACCGGTGATGTCACGCGTCTTGGAGCCTTCGCGCGGGATGCGGGCCAGCACGTCGCCCGCCCGCACGCGGGCACCGTTCTCGATCGACAGGATGGCATCGACCGACATGTAGTAGCGCGCTTCCATGCCGTTCGGCAGCTTGACCACGTCGCCGGTCTCGTCGCGCAGCGTGATGCGCGGCTTCAGGTCGGCACCGCGTGGCTGCTGCCGCCAGTCCACCACCACCTTGCTCGAGATGCCGGTCGCCTCGTCCATGACCTCGCGGACGGACACGCCCTCGATCAGGTCGACGTAGTTGGCGATACCCTCGCGCTCGGTGATGATTGGCAGGGTGTATGGGTCCCACTCGGCCAGCTTGCGTCCGCGCTCGACCTTCTCTTCCTCGGCCGCCAGCAGCTTGGCACCGTAGGGAATACGGTGACGCGCCTTTTCGCGGCCCTGGTCGTCCACCAGCACCAGCTCGCAGTTCCGCCCCATGACGACCGGCACGCCCTCGGAGTTCAGAACCACGTTGCGGTTCTTGATCTGAAGGGTCGCGTCGAACGCCGCCTCGACCGAGGACTGCTCGGCACCGCGCTGGGCGGCGCCGCCGATGTGGAAGGTGCGCATGGTGAGCTGGGTGCCCGGCTCGCCGATCGACTGGGCAGCGATGACGCCGACCGCCTCGCCGACGTTCACCAGGGTGCCGCGGGCCAGGTCGCGGCCGTAGCACTTGGCGCACACGCCGTCCCGGGTGTGGCAGGTCAGGACCGAGCGGATCAGCACCGAGTCGATGCCCGCCTGCTCGACCGTGTCTACCAGCGCCTCGTCGATCAGCTGGCCGGCGCCGACGACGACTTCGCCGGTCAGCGGATTCTTCAGCTCGACGGCCGTGGTGCGGCCCAGGATCCGGTCGGCCAGCGGCGAGATCACCTCGCCGCCCTCGATCACGGCCTTGACGGTGATGCCGTCGGTGGTGCCGCAATCGACCTCGACGATGATCGCGTCCTGCGCCACGTCGACCAGACGACGGGTCAGGTAGCCCGAGTTCGCCGTCTTCAAGGCGGTGTCGGCCAAGCCCTTCCGGGCGCCGTGGGTGGAGTTGAAGTACTCCAGCACGGTCAGGCCTTCCTTGAAGTTGGAGATGATCGGCGTCTCGATGATCTCGCCCGACGGCTTGGCCATCAGGCCGCGCATGCCGGCGAGCTGCTTGATCTGGGCGGCCGAGCCACGCGCACCGGAGTGCGCCATCATGTAGACCGAGTTGATGCCCTGGCCCGGACGGTCCTTCTTGATCACGTCCATCATCGCGTTCGCCACCTTCTCGGTGGTGTCCGACCAGACGTCGACGACCTTGTTGTACTTCTCGCCCTGGGTGATCAGGCCGTCCAGGTACTGCTGCTCATACTCCTTGACCCGCTCCTGCGCGTCGGCGACCAGCGCCTGCTTCTCCGGCGGGATGACCATGTCGTCCTTGCCGAACGAGATGCCGGCGCGGCAGGCGTGGCCGAAGCCCAGCTTCATCAGGCGGTCGGCGAAGATCACCGTCTCTTTCTGGCCGCAGTGGCGGTAGACCAGATCGATGACGTTGGTGATCTCCTTCTTGGTCAGCAGGCGGTTGATGACCGAGAACGGGACCATCTTGTTGCGCGGCAGGATTTCGGACAGCAGCATGCGGCCCGGGGTCGTCTCCACCCGCACGGTGATGGGATTGCCCTCGTCGTCGATGGTCTTGTAGCGCGCCTTGACGCGGGCGTGCAGGGTGACCGCCTTGGCGTCCAGGGCCTGCTGGATTTCGCCGATGTTGGCGAAGGCCATGCCCTCGCCCTTCTCGCCGGCCCGGTCCATCGTGATGTAGTACAGGCCCAGGACGATGTCCTGGCTGGGCACGATGATCGGCTTGCCGTTGGCGGGCGACAGGATGTTGTTGGTCGACATCATCAGGACGCGCGCTTCGAGCTGGGCTTCCAGCGACAGCGGCACGTGGACCGCCATCTGGTCGCCGTCGAAGTCCGCGTTGAAGGCGGTGCAGACCAGCGGGTGCAGCTGGATCGCCTTGCCCTCGATCAGCGTCGGCTCGAACGCCTGGATGCCCAGGCGGTGCAGGGTCGGCGCGCGGTTCAGCAGGACCGGGTGCTCGCGGATGACCTCCTCGAGGATGTCCCAGACCTCCGGCCGCTCCTTCTCGACCATGCGCTTGGCCGCCTTGATGGTCGAGGCCATGCCGTACAGTTCGAGCTTGGCGTAGATGAAGGGCTTGAACAGCTCAAGCGCCATCTTCTTCGGCAGGCCGCACTGGTGCAGCTTCAGCTCCGGACCGACCACGATGACCGAACGGCCGGAATAGTCGACGCGCTTGCCGAGCAGGTTCTGGCGGAACCGGCCCTGCTTGCCCTTCAGCATGTCGGACAGCGACTTCAGCGGACGCTTGTTGGCGCCCGTGATGACGCGGCCGCGGCGGCCGTTGTCGAACAGGGCGTCGACGGCCTCCTGCAGCATGCGCTTCTCGTTGCGCACGATGATGTCCGGCGCCTTCAGCTCGATCAGGCGCTTCAGGCGGTTGTTCCGGTTGATCACGCGGCGGTACAGGTCGTTCAGGTCCGAGGTCGCGAACCGGCCGCCGTCGAGCGGGACCAGCGGACGCAGCTCGGGCGGGATGACCGGGATGACGTTGAGGATCATCCATTCCGGCCGGGAGCCGGACTCCTGGAACGCCTCGATCAGCTTCAGCCGCTTGACCAGCTTCTTGCGCTTGGCTTCGGAGTTGGTCTCGCGCAGCTCGTCGCGGCAGGTGATGCGCTCCTGCTCCAGGTCGATCTGGGACAGCATGTGGCCCAGCGCCTCGGCGCCGATCTTGGCTTCGAACGAGTCGTCGCCGTACTCTTCCTGGGCGGAGATATACTCCTCCTCGCCGAGAAGCTGGTGAAGCTTCAGCGGCGTCAGGCCGGGCTCGACCACGACGTAGTTCTCGAAATAGAGGACCCGCTCCAGATCCTTCAGCGTCATGTCGAGCAGCAGGCCGATGCGGCTCGGCAGGGACTTCAGGAACCAGATATGCGCCACCGGCGAGGCCAGCTCGATATGGCCCATGCGCTCGCGGCGCACCTTGGACAGGGTGACCTCGACGCCGCACTTTTCGCAGATGATGCCGCGGTACTTCATGCGCTTGTACTTGCCGCACAAGCACTCGTAATCCTTGATCGGACCGAAGATGCGGGCGCAGAACAGCCCGTCGCGTTCCGGCTTGAAAGTACGGTAGTTGATGGTCTCCGGCTTCTTGATCTCGCCGAAGGACCAGGAGCGGATCCGCTCAGGGCTCGCGATCGAGATACGGATCTGATCGAAGCTCTGCGGGCCCTGGACCTGGCCGAAAATATTCATCAACTCGTTCATGAACCTCTCCCCTAAGCGGGGCCGACCCCTTGGGCCGGCTGAGAGCGGCGGATGGAAATCGAGGTATCCGCCGTCTGATTATGTCTCGAACAGCAGTCCACCGGTCGCGTTCCGGATGGGAACGGGCCGGGCGGGCGCGGACGGAGGCGGCAATCGCCGCGACCGCCCGGAACCCTTCGGGTCAGTAGGCCCGTTGGTTCAGCTCGACATTCAAGCCGAGCGAACGCAGCTCCTTGACCAAGACGTTGAACGATTCCGGAATACCAGCCTCGAAGTTGTCGTCACCGCGGACGATCGCCTCGTAGACCTTGGTACGGCCGGACACGTCGTCGGACTTGACCGTGAGCATTTCCTGCAAGGTGTAGGCGGCACCGTAGGCTTCCAAAGCCCAGACCTCCATCTCGCCGAACCGCTGCCCGCCGAACTGGGCCTTGCCCCCCAGCGGCTGCTGGGTAACCAGGCTGTAGGGACCGATCGAACGGGCGTGGATCTTGTCGTCCACCAAGTGGTGCAGCTTCAGCATGTAGATGTAGCCGACGGTCACCTTGCGGTCGAAGGTCTCGCCGGTCCGGCCGTCGATCAGCTTGCTCTGGCCCGACTTGTCCAGGCCCGCCATCTCCAGCATGCGGCAGATGTCGTCCTCCCGCGCACCGTCGAAGACGGGGGTCGCGAAGGGGACGCCGATCCGCAGGTTACCCGCCAGTTCCAGCAGTTCGTCGTCCGACAGGTCGGCGACATCGGTGTCGTAGGCCTTGCCGTAGACCGCCTTCAGCTTCTCCTTCAGGTCGGCGATGACTTTAATCATGCCGTCGTCGGAGCTGCGCTTGGACGCCGAACGGTAGGTCTGGACCATCTGGTCGATCTGGCGCCCGAGCCCGGCCGCGGCCCAGCCCAGGTGGGTCTCCAGGATCTGCCCGACATTCATGCGCGACGGCACGCCCAGCGGGTTCAGCACGATGTCTACCTGACGGCCGTCTTCCAGGAACGGCATGTCTTCCTTGGGAATGATCTTGGAGATCACGCCCTTGTTGCCGTGCCGGCCGGCCATCTTGTCGCCCGGCTGAAGCTTGCGCTTCACCGCGACGAAGACCTTGACCATCTTCATCACGCCCGGCGGCAGCTCGTCGCCGCGCTGCAGCTTCTCGACCTTGTTCTCGAAGCGGGCCTGCAGGGCGTCGATCGAGTCGTCGAACACCTTGCCGACCTGCTCGATGGTCTCCATCACCTGCTCGTTCTCGACGCTGATCTGGCGGGTCTGGCCGCCGGTCAGGGGGGCGAGATCGGCTTCGGCGATGTCGGCACCGGTGCGGAAGCCCTTGGGGCCGCTGACGGCCTTCTGGCCGACCAGAAGTTCGCGCAGACGGCCGTAGAAGCTGCGCTCCAGGATCTTGCGCTCGTCGTCGCGATCCTTGGCCAGTCGCTCGATCTCGGCGCGCTCGATCGCCATCGCGCGCTCGTCCTTGTCGACACCCCGGCGGGAGAAGACGCGGACTTCGACGATGGTGCCGGCGACGCCGGGCGGCAGGCGCAGCGACGTGTCGCGCACGTCGGACGCCTTCTCGCCGAAGATGGCGCGAAGCAGCTTCTCTTCCGGCGTCATCGGGCTTTCGCCCTTCGGCGTCACCTTGCCGACCAGGATGTCGCCCGGCTTCACCTCGGCACCGATATAGACGATGCCCGCCTCGTCGAGGTTCTTCAGGGCCTCTTCGCCGACGTTCGGGATGTCGCGGGTGATCTCCTCCTGGCCGAGCTTGGTATCGCGGGCCATCACCTCGAACTCCTCGATATGGATCGAGGTGAAGACGTCGTCGCTCACGATCCGCTCGGAGATCAGGATCGAGTCTTCGAAGTTGTAACCGTTCCAGGGCATGAACGCGACCAGCACGTTCCGGCCCAGGGCCAGCTCGCCCAGCTGGGTCGAAGGGCCGTCGGCGATGATGTCGCCGGCCTGCACCCGGTCACCCACGCGCACCAGCGGACGCTGGGTGATGCAGGTGTTCTGGTTCGACCGCTGGAACTTCAGCAGGTTGTAGATGTCGACGCCGGGGGCGGCCGTATTGGTCTCCTCGGTGGCGCGGATCACGATGCGGGTGGCGTCGACCTGGTCGATCACGCCTGACCGGCGGGCCGCGATCGCCACGCCGGAGTCGCGGGCGACGGTCGCTTCCATGCCGGTGCCGACCAGCGGCGCGTCGGACTGGATCAGCGGCACCGCCTGCCGCTGCATGTTCGAGCCCATCAGCGCGCGGTTGGCGTCGTCATTCTCCAGGAACGGGATCAGCGCCGCGGCGACCGACACCAGCTGCTTGGGCGACACGTCGATCAGGCTGATCGCCTCGGGACGGAACATCAGGTACTCGCCGCCCTGACGGCAGGACACCAGGTCCTCGACGAAGCTGCCGTCCTCGTTCAGCTCGGCGTTGGCCTGGGCGACCGTGTAGCGGCCCTCCTCCATCGCCGAGAGATAGACCACCTCGTCCGTCACCTTGCCGTCCACGACCTTCCGGTACGGGCTCTCGATGAAGCCGTACTGGTTGACGCGGGCGTAGGTGGCCAGCGAGTTGATCAGGCCGATGTTCGGGCCTTCCGGCGTTTCGATCGGGCAGATTCGGCCGTAGTGCGTCGGGTGCACGTCGCGCACCTCGAAACCGGCCCGCTCGCGGGTCAGACCGCCCGGCCCGAGGGCCGACAGGCGCCGCTTGTGGGTGATCTCCGACAGCGGGTTGGTCTGGTCCATGAACTGGGAGAGCTGCGACGACCCGAAGAACTCGCGCACGGCGGCGGCGGCCGGCTTGGCGTTGATCAAGTCGTGCGGCATCACCGTGTCGATCTCGACCGAGCTCATGCGCTCGCGGATCGCGCGCTCCATGCGCAGCAATCCCACGCGGTACTGGTTCTCCATCAATTCGCCGACCGAGCGGACCCGGCGGTTGCCGAGATGATCGATGTCGTCGATCTCGCCCCGGCCGTCCTTGAGCTCGACCAGCACCTTGAGGATCGAGAGGATGTCCTCCTTGCGGAGCACCCGCACCTGGTCGTCGGTCTTGAAGCCCAGGCGCGCGTTCATCTTGACGCGGCCGACCGCGGACAGGTCGTAGCGCTCCTGGTCGAAGAACAGGCCGTTGAACAGCGCCTCCGCGGACTCCAGCGTCGGCGGCTCGCCCGGCCGCATGACCCGGTAGATGTCGATCAGCGCGTCCTCGCGGGACGCGTTGCGGTCCGCCGCCATCGTGTTGCGGATGTACGAGCCGACATTGATATGGTCGATCGCCAGCACGGGGATCGAGCTGACCCCGGCCTTCTCCAGCTTCTCGATGTCGACCAGCGACAGCTCGTCGCCGGCCTCGTGGAAGACTTCGCCGGTCTTCTCGTTGATCAGGTCGGCGGCCAAGTACCGTCCGGCCAGCTCCTCGGTCGCGACGAGCTGCTCTTCCAGGCCCTGGTCGACCAGCTTGCGGATCGCCCGCGGGGTCATCTTGGTGCCGGCCTCGGCCATCACGGCGCCGGTCTTGGCGTCGATCAGGTCGCCGACCAGCTTGATGCCCTTCATGCGATCGGCGTTGAACGGGGTCTTCCAGCCGTTGGCGGCCCGCTCGTAGACGATGCTGTCGTAGAAGGTGCCGAGGATCTCCTCCTTCGACATGCCCTGGGCCTCGTAGGGCTGCAGGCCCTGGGGTCCGCGCTGCTCGCGCAGGGCGGCCGTCTCCGCGCTGTCCAGGGCGAACAGCAGCGTGGTGGCCGGCAGCTTGCGGCGGCGGTCGATACGGACGAACACAAGGTCCTTGGCGTCGAACTCGAAGTCCAGCCAGGAACCGCGGTAGGGAATGACACGGGCGGCGAACAGGTACTTGCCGGAGCTGTGGGTCTTGCCCTTGTCGTGGTCGAAGAAGACGCCGGGGCTGCGGTGCATCTGGCTGACGATGACGCGCTCGGTGCCGTTGATCACGAAGGTGCCGTTGGCCGTCATCAGGGGCATGTCGCCCATGTAGACGTCCTGCTCCTTGATATCGCGGATCGAACGGAGGCCGGTTTCCTCCTCGACGTCGAAGACGCTGAGGCGCAGGGTCACCTTGAGCGGCGCCGCGAAGGTCATCCCGCGCTGCTGGCACTCTTCAACATCGTATTTCGGCTGTTCCAGCTCGTATTTCACGAAGTCGAGCACGGCGCGGTCGGAGAAGTCCTTGATCGGGAAAACAGACCGGAACACCTCCTGCAGACCCACATTGCCGCGGCGTTCGGGCGGGACGTCCATCTGGAGGAAGTGATCGTAGGAGCTCCGCTGCACCTCGATGAGGTTGGGCATGCGGGTTACCTCGGGGATCCTCCCGAAGCTCATGCGAACGCGCTTACGTCCCGTAAAGGATTTGGCCATGGATGCCCCTCGTAGACTCATCCGATTTGTGCGTCCCCAAGGGACGCGAATCGGTGCCGCAGCCTTTCCGTTAACCTTACGGAAGGTTGCGCACCGTATACTGTGTCATGTCCGTCGTCATACGCTGCGCGGCAGACACCGGGCACCATACAACTCCCGCCAGAAAACGCATACAACGCCGTTCGACGGCATGCCCCCCTCTCGGGGAGCAGGCCGTCGTCAAGCGCTTGAATATGAACTCTGTCGTTCAGCAAGACGGTCTTACTTAATGTCGACCGTCGCGCCCGCTTCTTCAAGCTGTTTTTTGATCTTGGCGGCCTCGTCCTTGGACACGGCCTCCTTGACCGCCTTCGGAGCGCCTTCCACCAGGTCCTTCGCCTCCTTGAGGCCCAGGCCGGTGATGGCGCGGACTTCCTTGATGACGTTGATCTTCTTCTCGCCGGCGGCGGAGAGGATCACGTTGAACTCGGTCTGCTCCTCGACCGGCGCGGCGGCGGCGGCCGGGGCGGCGGCGGCGGCAGCCACCGGAGCGGCGGCGGAAACGCCCCACTTCTCTTCGAGCATCTTCGACAGCTCGGCCGCTTCGAGGACGGTCAGAGCGGACAGGTCGTCAACCAGCTTGGCCAGATCAGCCATTTTGAACTCCGTTTTGAGCTTGAACTTCTGTTTAGATCGTAAGGAGGCTTAAGCCGCCTCGTCCTGCTTGTTCTGGGCATCGGCATAGGCCGCGAGAACGCGGGCCACCTGGCCACCCGGAGCCTGAAGCACGCCGGCGATACGGGTCGCGGGAGTGCTGATCATGCCCAGGAGCCTGCCGCGCAGTTCGTCGAGCGACGGCAAGGACGCGAGCGCCTTGACACCTTCGATGTCCAGGGTCTGGGTGCCGAGAGAGCCGCCGACAATCTTGAACTTGTCGTTGCCCTTGGCATAGTCGGCGGCCACCTTGGCGGCCGCGACCGGGTCCTTCGAGTAGGCGACCGCGGTCGGCCCCTTGAACAACCCGTCCAAACCTTCGAACTGCGTACCCTTGAGGGCGATGCGAGCGAGCCGGTTCTTCGTCACTTTGAAGCTGGCGCCCGCAGCGCGCATCTTGCGGCGCAGGTCCGTTACCTCGGCCACCGTCATCCCGCTCTGCTGGGTGACGACGACGAGACCGGTATCCTGCAACGCAGAGTGCAACGCCGCGACCGTCTCTTCCTTCTGAGTGCGGTCCACGGATCGTCTCCGTTGCTAAATGGCATGGGCACCCTCGACCTTGAGGAAGCCCCTGCCGTGCAGACAATTGGAACCCTTCCCCGAGTGAGTGGGGGAACGGTCCCGGTTTACCTGTCCCAGAAGTTCAAGCCGTCAGTGCCGGCCGGGGCCTGACCCGTCCGGTAATCGGTTGCAACTCCCGTCTATGCAGGCGAATTTTAGGCCGGCGGACCGGCACCTGCAGTCTCGGACAGGGCGGACGGTGCGGACACCGTCCTGACGGCGGCGGTTCCGGTCACCCGGTTCCGCCGCCATGTCCCTTATGCGTTGGCGGTGGTGCCCGCCGCGGCGATGGTCGAGAGATCCAGCTTCACGCCCGGACCCATGGTCGAGCTGAGCGAGATCTTCTCGATATACTGGCCCTTGGCGCCCGCTGGCTTGGCGCGGTTGATCGCGCCGACGAAGGCCCGGATGTTCTCCAGCAGCGCGTCGTCGCTGAAGCTGGCCTTGCCGACGCCGGCATGCACGATGCCGGTCTTCTCGGCGCGGAACTCGACCGAACCGCCCTTGGCCGACTTGACGGCCTCGGTCACGTTCGGGGTCACCGTGCCCAGCTTCGGGTTCGGCATCAGGCCGCGCGGGCCGAGGATCTTGCCGAGCTTGCCGACCACGGCCATCATGTCCGGGGTGGCGATGCAGCGGTCGAAGTTGATCTCGCCGGCCTGGATCTTCTCGGCCAGGTCATCCGCACCGACGATGTCGGCGCCGGCTGCCAGGGCCTCCTCGGCCTTGTTGGCGCGGGCGAACACGGCGACGCGGACAGTCTTGCCGGTGCCGTTGGGCAGCGTGACCATGCCGCGGACCATCTGGTCGGCGTGGCGGGGATCGATGCCCAGGTTCATCGCGACCTCGATGGTCTCGTCGAACTTGGCGGTCGCCTTGGACTTGATCAGCCGGAGGGCCTCTTCCAGCGGCATGAAGCCGTCGCGGTCGATGCCCTGGTAGGCGTTCTTGAGACGCTTTCCGATACGTGCCATGGTCTTTACTCCACCACTTCCAGGCCCATGGAACGGGCGGAGCCCGCGATCATCTTGGCGGCGCCGTCAACGTCGTTGGCGTTGAGGTCGACCATCTTCGTCTGGGCGATCTCGCGGATCTGGTCCATCGTGATCTGGCCGATGAAGCCCTTGCCGGTCGTCTGCGAGCCCTTGGTGATGTTCGCAGCCTTCTTGATGAAGTAGGTCGCCGGCGGGGTCTTCGTGACGAAGGTGAAGGTACGGTCGCCGAACGCGGTGATCACGACCGGGATCGGCATGCCGACCTCCAGGTCCGCGGTCCGCGCGTTGAACGCCTTGCAGAACTCCATGATATTCAGGCCGCGCTGACCCAGCGCCGGACCGATCGGCGGCGACGGGTTGGCCTTGCCGGCCGGCACCTGGAGCTTGATATAACCGATAATCTTCTTTGCCATCGTAGTACCTCTTGAAATGGTCCTCGGCGGACCATGTCGCAACCCTCGGAACAGTCACCGCAGGGTTGCAGGGCGCGCGGTTCGGCCATGGCGAGCCTCCCGCACAATGCCGCCGGGACGCCGAGGCGTCCCGACACCGGGATCAGATCTTCTCGACCTGCCCGTATTCCAGTTCCACCGGAGTGGAGCGGCCGAAGATCGACACCGCGACCTTGAGCCTGGCCTTTTCCTCGTCCACTTCCTCGACCATGCCGGTGAAGGAGGTGAAGGGGCCGTCGTTGACCCGGACCTGCTCCCCGACCTCGAAGGTGATCGACGGCTTTGGCCGCTCGATGCCCTCCTGGACCTGGTAGATGATCCGCTCGGCCTCGGACTGGCTGATCGGCTGCGGCTTGCCGCCGCCGCCCAGGAAGCCGGTAACCTTCGGCGTGTTCTTTACGAGACTCCAGGACTCGTCGGTCAGTTCCATCTTCACCAGGACATAGCCGGGAAAGAACTTCCGCTCGGCGTTGACCTTGGCGCCCCGGCGAACCTCGACCACTTCCTCGGTCGGCACCAGGATTTCCTCGAACATCTCGGCGAGGCCCTTCTGGGCGGCCTTCTCGCGGATACCCTGCGCGACCTTCTTCTCGAAGCCCGAATAGACGTGAACGACGTACCAGCGCATCGCCATGGCTTCAGACCCCCAGGCCGAGAATCGTGCGGACGCCCAGCGCCAGCACCTGATCGACTAGCAGGAAGAACAGGGACGCGGCGATGACCATCACGAACACCATGCCGGAGGTGATCGTCGTTTCCTTGCGCGTCGGCCAGGTAACCTTGGCCACCTCGCGCCGGACTTCGCGAGCGAATTCTGCAGGGTTCTTTTTAGCCATCGCGGTTGGGCCGCCAGTCTCACTTAAGTACAGCCGTCGCCATCGAGGCGCCGGCCAGAAATTCAGATCGTCACGGCTTGTGCCGTCATCGCCTGCTCGGATGTCCGCCTGCCAAGAGTGGCAGGAGTGGAGGGGCTCGAACCCCCAACCCCCGGTTTTGGAGACCGGTGCTCTACCAATTGAGCTACACTCCTACGGCGCCCGTCCGCCGGACTTTGTCCCTACGCCGACGACGCTAGCGCCTCGACTTCGGGGTGGCGGGGGGTTTTATCGGATCCTTCGGCAACAATCCAGCGAAAAGCCCGCCGCCGGAAAATAATTCTCCGGCGGCGGCCAGATCCGCGGAACCTTACTTGATGATGCTGGCGACGACGCCGGCGCCGACGGTGCGGCCGCCCTCGCGGATGGCGAAGCGCAGGCCTTCGTCCATGGCGATCGGGGCGATCAGGGTGACGGTCATGGCGACGTTGTCACCGGGCATCACCATCTCGGTGCCTTCCGGCAGCGCCACCATCCCGGTCACGTCGGTGGTCCGGAAGTAGAACTGCGGACGGTAGTTGGTGAAGAACGGCGTGTGCCGGCCACCCTCTTCCTTGGTCAGGATGTAGGCCTCGGCCTTGAACACGGTGTGCGGCGTGATCGAGCCGGGCTTGGCCAGCACCTGGCCGCGCTCGACGTCCTCGCGCTTGGTGCCGCGCAGCAGCGCGCCGATGTTGTCGCCCGCCTGGCCCTGGTCGAGCAGCTTGCGGAACATCTCGACGCCGGTCACGGTGGTCTTGACCGTGTTCTTCAGACCGACGATCTCGATCTCCTCGCCGACCTTGACGATGCCGCGCTCGACGCGGCCGGTCACCACGGTGCCGCGGCCCGAGATCGAGAACACGTCCTCGATCGGCATCAGGAACGGACGGTCGACCGGACGCTCCGGCTGCGGGATGTACTCGTCGACCGCGGCCATCAGCTTGAGAACGGCTTCCTTGCCGATCTCCGGGCTCTTGTCCTCCAGCGCCATCAGCGCCGAACCGTGGACGATCGGAATGTCGTCGCCGGGGAAGTCGTAGCTGCTCAGCAGCTCGCGCACTTCCAGCTCGACCAGTTCCAGCAGCTCGGGGTCGTCGACCATGTCGACCTTGTTCAGGAACACCACGATCGCCGGGACGCCGACCTGGCGGGCCAGCAGGATGTGCTCGCGGGTCTGCGGCATCGGGCCGTCGGCCGCCGACACCACCAGGATCGCGCCGTCCATCTGCGCGGCGCCCGTGATCATGTTCTTCACGTAGTCGGCGTGGCCCGGGCAGTCGACGTGGGCATAGTGGCGGTTGGCCGTCTCGTACTCGACGTGCGCCGTCGAGATCGTGATGCCGCGGGCCTTCTCTTCCGGCGCCTTGTCGATCTGGTCGTATGCGGTGAACGTCGCACCGCCCGATTCGGCCAGAACCTTCGTGATCGCGGCCGTCAACGAGGTCTTGCCGTGGTCGACGTGACCGATCGTGCCGATGTTGCAGTGCGGCTTGGTCCGCTCAAATTTCGCCTTCGCCATCGCTCTTTCTGTCCCCGCGGCTTTAGCCGACATCCATCCGAAGATCAAAAACCACATGTACCGGAGCCGGCGGCCGTCGTCGTCCAGGAATGGAGCGGGTGAAGGGAATCGAACCCTCGTCACCAGTTTGGAAGACTGGAGCTCTACCATTGAGCTACACCCGCCCGAACCATTTCCTGACGGCGCCATCGACACCGGTCTGCCGATCCCGGCCGGAGGATCCGGCCATGATGGCAGAGATGGTGGAAGGGGCTGGATTCGAACCAGCGTACGCTATCGCGGGCAGATTTACAGTCTGCTGCCTTTAACCACTCGGCCACCCTTCCAACCGCCCCGGTCGCCCGGGACGGAGATGCGCACTATGGTAATTTCGCTCCCATTGTCAACGGCTAAAGATGGCCGAACTCAACGCTGGCGTCGTAATTCGAGCCGGGGCAAAGTCGGTTCCATCATGACCAGACGCAAGCCGCCCCGCCCCGCCCAACCCTCCCCCCAGACCCCGGCCGCCCCGGCCCGCAGGCACAAGTCCGGCGCCGCTCAGTCGGGCCGCCCCGGCCTGCTGTTCGGGCTCCATCCCGTCGCCGCTGCCTGGGCCAACCCGGACCGGCGCTGCAGCCGACTGCTTTGTACGGAGGCGGGCCTGGCGAGCCTTGCCGGCGCCGTCGAGCAGGCGCGAGCGGCCGGGCTGGAACGGCCCAAGCCGACCGTGACGGAACGGACCGAACTGGACCGCCTGCTGCCCCCCGGAGCGGTCCACCAGGGACTCGTGCTGGATGCGGCCCCCCTGCCGGAGGTGGACCTGGAGGACATCGTCCGCCAGGGATCGATGAAGGACGGCGACGTCATCGTCGTGCTGGACCAGGTGACCGACCCGCACAACGTGGGCGCCATCCTGCGTTCCGCGGCGGCCTTCGGCGCCAGCGCCGTGGTCCTGCCGGACCGCAACGCGCCCGAACTGACCGGCACGCTGGCGAAAAGCGCTTCGGGCGCCGCGGAGGTCGTGCCCCTGGTGCGGATCGTCAATCTCGCCCGCTCGCTGACCGAACTGCGCGAAGCCGGCTACTGGTGCGTCGGGCTTGACGAATCGGGCGCCCGGACCCTTGCCCAGATGAATCTTCAAGGCCGGGTGGCGCTGGTGCTGGGCGCCGAGGGCAGCGGGCTGCGGCGGCTCACCATGGAGCGCTGCGACGAAATCGCCCGGCTGCCGACCGGCGGTCCGATCGGCAGCCTGAACGTGTCCAACGCGGCGGCGGTGGCGCTCTACGAACTGGCCCGGCTGCGCTGAACCGCCGCTTTCCTGCCGGGACCGCCTGCCGGGACCGCCTACCGGGACAGGTCGATCCGGTACTTGGCGAAGCCGTCGCCGGCATCGCCGAGCGCGCTGATCCGACTGCCGGCGGGGATCGCCTCCTTCGCCTTGGGCGACGAGGTGAAGGTCACCACCGCGTCGCCGCCGATCGGGCCGAGGGACCAGTTGCCGTCGGACGCCGGGTCGATGGTCCTGCGGTCGAAGATGTAGTTGACCAGCGCCGTGCGGTTCTCGTCCGGAGCCTCCAGGATGACGTTGGAACCGTCGAGGCCGGGGAACTTGCCGCCGCCCCCGGCCCGGTAGTTGTTGGTCACCACGACGAACCGTCGCGACTCGTCGATCGGCCTGCCCTCGAAGGCCAAATCCTTGACGCGGTGCGAGGCCGGCGCCACGACCTTTCTGTCGCCGTCGTAGCGGGCCGGCTGCGACACGTCGATCCGGTAGGTCACGCCGTCGATGACATCGAAGTTGTAGCTGGGAAAGGACGGGTTCAGCAGCGCCTGCTCGCCCGGCTGCGACGGGTCGATCCGGTTGAAGGCGCCCGCCGACATCTCCAGCCACTCCCGCACCTGGGCGCCGGTCATCACCACGGCGCGCAGGGTGTTGGGGTAGAGATAGAGGTCGGCCGCGTTCCTGATCGCGATCCGTCCGGCCGGGATGTCCGTGTAATAGTCCGGCCCGCCGCGCCCGCCGGCCTTGAAAGGCGCTCCGGCGGACAGCACCGGCAGCCCTTCGTACTCGGTGCCGGCCAGCATCCGCTTGGCATACCAGACCTGCGCGTTGGTCACGATCTGGACGGACGGGTCGTCCTGGACCAGGGCGAAATAGCTGTTGATCGGCGCCGTCGTCTCGCCGATCGGCTGCCGGACATAGGCCAGGGTCGCCTCGTGGTCGGCCTTCAGCGCCTCGACGATGGCGGGGTCCGACTCGACCAGCGCCACCTTCTGCTTGTCCCGGGTCTCCCAGATCGGCCGCACCGACGACATCGCGTCGGCGACCGACCACTTGCCGCCCTCCTCCTTCAGGGTCAGGTCGATCAGGCCCAGGTGGCTGCCCCAGAACCCCGGCATCACCACCGGAACGCCGCGGACCTTGCCCTTCGCCATGTCGGTGTCGGGCAGTCCGGCGAAATCCAGGCCGGGAAAGACCTTGTGCTGGTGCCCCGTGAGGATCGCGTCGATGCCCTGGACCCCGGCGAGGTACCAGGTCGCGTTCTCCTCCCCGCCGACCCGCGGTTCGGCCGACAGGCCGCTGTGGCTGAGGGCGACGACGATGTCGGCCCCCTTGGCGCGCAGTTCGGGCACGTATTTGCGGGCGGCCTCGACGATGTCGGTGGTGACGACCTTGCCCTCCAGGGCGGCCTTGTCCCAGGTGGTGATCTGGGGCGTCACGAATCCGATGACCCCGATCCTCAGGGCATGGGCCTGCCCCGCCTCGTCCACCACCTGCCGGGTCAGGATCTCGTAGGGCTTGAAATAGGGCTGGCCGTCGCCCGCCCGCTCCACGTTCGCCGCCACGATCGGGAAGGTGGCGCCGCCCTGGGCATCGGCCAGGAAGCCGAGCCCGTAGTTGAACTCGTGGTTGCCGACCGTGGCGGCGTCGTACTTCAGCAGGTTCATCGCCCGGTAGACGGGATGCACGTCGCCGCGCCTCAGGCCGCGTTCGCGCGCCACGAAGTCGCCCAGCGGATTGCCCTGGATGGCGTCGGCGTTGTCGAGCAGCAGGCTGTTCCTCGCCTCGTCCCGCGCCTTCGCGATCAGCGTGGCGGTTCGCGCCAGACCGACCGTGACGTCCTCCTTGTCCGAATAATAGTTGTAGGGCAGCACGTTGACGTGCAGGTCGGTGGTGCCGAGCAGCCGGAGCCGGACGGTGGCATCGGCGTGGGCGCCGGTGGCGAAACATGTGGCGGTCAGGCATGTCGTGGCCCCGAGGGCCAGCGCGAACAGGAAGCTTCTGCGGTCCATCTCATCTCCCGGGAGGGCGGAACGCGGGGCACGGCCTCCGCGCATGCCCATGGGTTACCGGCACCGGGCGCCGGGCGTCAACCGGTCTGCTCCCCTTTCGCGCGGCGTAAGGAAATCTTCACCGCGGGCTTGTCGCGCGCCGCCCGCGGCGCTAGTCTGCGTCCCGTTCGACCCGGAGCCGGCTTAGCACAGTGGTAGTGCAGCGGTTTTGTAAACCGAAGGTCGGGGGTTCAAATCCCTCAGCCGGCACCAGTCGAGAGCCCCCTGGCCTGACATTCCCGGAATCGCGTTGCGCCCGGCGGACGCCCCTGGCACAGGCTTGTCTTCTGGAACCAACCCCCTGCCCGCTCGTTGATGTCCCGGACGCGCGCGACGCCGCGCATCCTGAAGACATTTCTTCGACGAACAGCAACAGGCGCAGGGAACCCCAATGGCCGACCGCGAAACGGACCGCGACATGGGCGCGGCGCACGATGCAGCCAGCCGCCCCGATCCCGCAAAGACAGCCAGTCCCGACCCGATGGAACGCGGTCATCTCCGAGACCAGATCGACAGCGGCAAATTCCGCGACAAGGTGGCGGCGCCCGATCCGGCAACCTCTCCGCTCGGCACCGACGACGAGGCGGCCGGCGTTCCGACCCCGGCCGCGGATGTCCAGTACGAGAGTCCGGCAGCGCCGGCCCATGCCCCGGCGAATTCCCATTCGCGGGACACGCCGCCGAGCCATCTCGGGCCGATGATCGCCGCCGGCATCGTCGTCGCCGCGTTCGTCATCGGGTTCATCATGATCTTCTCGGCCGGCTGAGCGGCCTTAACCGCCCGCCTCCATCCCGACGGCTCGCCGGAAGATCATAGGCGAGCCGTCCTACGCCCCTGCGCCGCACTATACCCCGAAAGGGGGATTGGAACATCGACCGGCCGGATCCCGTTCTCCTCCTGGAAGAAAATCCGGGGAAAACAATCTTATGTCAAAAAAGATACTCATCACTGGCGGAGCCGGCTTCATAGGCTCGCATCTGGCCGATGAACTCATTGCCGCCGGCCATGAAGTCCGGGTTTTGGACAGTTTATCCGAGCAGGTTCACGGCAGCAGCGGCGCCCGGCCGGAGTATCTGAGCCGTGACATCGAGCTGCGCGTCGGCGACGTGCGCGATCCGGCCGCGGTCAAGTCCGCGCTGCAGGGCATCGATGCCGTCTATCACTTTGCCGCAATGGTCGGCGTCGGCCAGAGCATGTACCAGGTCGACGAATACGTCGGCGTCAACGATCTCGGCACCGCGGTGCTGCTCCAGGCGCTGATCGAGCGGCCTGTCGAGCGGCTGGTGGTCGCCAGCAGCATGAGCATCTACGGCGAAGGACTGTACCGCGACATCAGGGGCGAGATCGTCACCCCGGCCGAACGCAGCCTCTCCAGGCTCAAGGACGGCTTGTGGGAGCCGCTCGGCCCGGACGGCGGCGAGATCACGCCCGTCCCGACGACGGAGGACAAGGCGCCGACGCTGTCGTCGATCTATGCGCTCAATAAATATGTGCAGGAGCGCATGTGCCTGCTGATCGGGCAGGCCTACAACATTCCGACCGTCGCGATGCGCTTCTTCAACGTGTTCGGGACGCGCCAAGCGCTGTCCAACCCCTATACGGGCGTGCTCGCGATCTTCGCCTCCCGGCTGCTCAACGGCAATCCGCCGATGATCTTCGAGGACGGGCTGCAGCGCCGCGACTTCGTCCATGTGGCCGACGTGGCGCGCGCCTGCCATCTGGCACTGAACGCCAAGGATGCCGCGGGCCAGGTCTTCAATGTCGGCAGCGGCGACAGTTACAGTGTGGTCGAGGTCGCGGAGCAGCTCGCCGCCTCGCTCGGCAAGTCGCGCATCGCGCCGACACTGACCAAGAAGTTCCGCGTCGGCGACATCCGGCACTGCTTCGCCGACATCGGCAAGGCGCAGCGCCTCCTGGGCTACCGGCCGGAGACGTCGCTGGCCGACGGCATGGTCGAGCTGGCCGCCTGGCTCGACGGCCAGATCGCGGTGGACCGCGTCGACCAAGCGAGCCGTGAGCTGGCGGCCAGGGGGTTGGCCGTATGATGGGCGACCGGGACACTCCCAGGGATCCGCCCGCAACCATGCCAGGCTTCACCGTCACCTTCCGACCCGATGACCGGGACCGCGCCGAGCAGGCCGTGGCGACGCTGAAGCGGCTGGGCATCCGCCGCCTGCGCGTTCCGGTCGGTGACGACGGCTCGGCCGATGGCTGGTACGACTGGCTGCTCCCGCGCCTCGCGACGGAGTTCGACCTGCTGCCGGCCCTCGCCCTCGGCGAGAGCGGCGCACTTGATGGCATTGGGAAGCTCATCGCGGCCGTGCCCGCCTTGGAGTGGATCGAGATCGCCGCCGCTCCGGGCCAATCGCCGGACATCGCGGAGGCCGCCGCCGCGACCCGGCGGGCCGGCCGCAAGGTGGTGCTGAGCGGCCTGGATCCGGCTGCCCTGGAACTCCTCGCCCAGCGGGGCGGCCTCGGCGCCATCGACGCCGTCGGCATCGGAGCGTTCCCCGGCACCGGCGACATGTCCTGGCGCGGCTGGGAAGCGGTCGTCGAGGAGTACGCGGAGACGATGGCCGCGACCGGCCGGGTTCACCCCCTGTGGATCACCGGCACGGGCTTCTCCACCTGGCGCCACGACGAGCGCGGCCAGATCAGGGCCTTCCTCGCCGCGGCCGAGGCTCCGGCCGACCGGGTCTACTGGTCGTCGCTCCAGGACTTGACCCCGGACGAGGCCAGCGCCCGGGGTTTCCACGCGGACGAGCGGGACTACGCGCTGGGCGTCCTCCGGGCGGACGGTTCGCCGAAGCTGCTCGGCCGCCTGCTGGAGCGGGGCGGCATCGCAGCGGTCCGGTCGGTCGATCGCCTTGGCCGTCCCGGATCGCCCCGTCCGGCGTCGGGCAGCACGGGCAAGCCGGTGGTCATCACCGGCGGGGCCGGTTTCATCGGGACCAACCTGGCCGACCGTCTGGTCCGCGAGGGCCATCGAGTCCTCGTCTATGACAACCTGTCGCGCCCCGGCGTCGAGCAGAACATCGACTGGCTTAAATCGACCCACGGCAACGCCGTCACCTTCGAACTGGCCGACATCCGCGATCCACACGTGCTCCGCGAGGCGGTCGCCCAGGCCGGCAAGATGTTCCACTTCGCGGCTCAGGTCGCCGTGACCACCAGCCTCGTGGACCCGGTCACGGATTTCGAGATCAACGCGCGCGGTACGGTCAACCTGCTGGAGGCGATGCGGGCGCAGGCCGAGCCGCCTCCCCTGGTGTTCACCTCGACCAACAAGGTCTACGGCAAGCTGGCCGACCTGGAACTTCGGCTCGACGGCGAGCATTACGCCCCGGCCGACCCGGAGATCCGCGCCCGCGGCATCGACGAGTCGCGTCCGCTGGACTTCTACAGCCCCTACGGCGCGTCGAAGGGCAGCGCCGACCAGTATGTGCTGGACTATTCCCGCACCTACGACCTGCCGACCGCGGTCTTCCGCATGAGCTGCATCTACGGTCCGCACCAGTTCGGCACCGAGGATCAGGGCTGGGTCGCCCATTTCCTGATCCGCGCGTTGGACGGCGAACCTATCACCCTGTACGGCGACGGCTGCCAAGTCCGCGACATCCTGTTCGTCGAGGATCTGGTCGATGCCTTCCTTGCCGCGCAGGAGCATATGCCGGCGATCCGGGGGCAAGCTTTCAACATCGGCGGCGGCCCCGCGAATGCCACCAGCCTGGTCGAGCTGCTGGAGCGGATCGGATCGGCCTCCGGCCGCCGTCCCGACATCAGCTTCGGTCCCTGGCGACCGGGCGACCAGCTCTACTACGTCTCCGACACGGCCAAGTTCAACGCCGCGACCGGGTGGCGACCGCGGGTCGGGATCGCCGAAGGGATCGCGCGCCTGTCCGGCTGGCTGACCGAGAACCGTATCGCCGGAGCCGAGACGCCCGTCCTGAGGAGGGCGGCATCATGAAGTTCGCCCTGATCAACCCGAACTGGAACTTCGACGGCAGCATCTATTTCGGCTGCCGTGAGCCGCACCTGCCGCTGGAGTACGGCTACTCCAAGGCCCTGATCGAGCGCGCCGGCCACGAGGCGGTGATCATCGACGGCCAGCTGATGGACCTCGACCTGGACGGGATTCGCGCCAGGGTCGCCGAGTACGCGCCCGACTTCACCGTGGTCACCACCGCGCCCAGCTACCTGTTCTGGCGCTGCGCCCCGCCGGAACTCCGGATTCCGCAGGAGGTGCTGAAGGCGGTCGGCGATGTCGGCGGAACCCTGGTCGCGGTCGGGCCTCACGGCTCGACCACGCCGCGGGCGGCCCATGCCAAGCTGGGGGTCGACGTGGTCGTGATGGGCGAGTGCGAGGAACTGCTCCCCCGCCTCGCCGACGAGCCGTGGGACGCCATCCCGTCGATCTGCTTCGGTCCCCGCGACAACGTGAAGGTCAATGGCGGACCCTACGCCTCGCGCTTCACCGACCTGCAGGCGCTGTCCTGGCCCGACGAGTGGGTCGCCCGGCACCATCACCACCATCACCGTTTCGATATCGATCCGAACGGCGCCCGGCCCGGCCCGGGGGCGGAGATGGAGACCTCGCGCGGGTGCCCCTACCGCTGCTCCTTCTGCGCCAAGGAGACCTTCCGCGACAAGTACCGCAAGCGCCCGCTCCCGGTGATCCTGGAGGAGTTGGACCGGCTGATCGCGCAGGGCGTCGAGTATGTCTATTTCATCGACGAGATCTTCCTGCCCAACGCCGAGCTGCTGGAGGCCCTGGCCGAGCGCAGGATCAAGTTCGGCGTCCAGACCCGGATCGACCTGTGGAAGGAGCCGATGCTGGAACTGCTCGGCCGGGCCGGCTGCGTCTCGATCGAGGCGGGCGTGGAGAGCCTGACGCCGGAAGGGCGCCAGGCGCTGGACAAGAACTGCCGCATGTCGACCGACGAGCTGACCGACCGGCTGATCTTCGCCAAGCGGCACGTCGCCTTCGTCCAGGCCAACCTGATCGAGGCCGGCACCGACGACGACGGCATGGTCGAAGCGTGGCGCAAGCGGCTGCTGGAGCACGGCGTCTGGGCCAACGAGCCCGTGCCGCTGTTCCCCTATCCAGGTTCGCCCGACTACCGGAAGCTCTGGGGCCTGCCGGACGACCAGGCGTGGGAACGCGCCCTCGACCACTACCTGACCCACCACGTGGATTTCAGCGACATCCAGGACCAGCGGCCCTTGCCGCTGCGCGAACTGGAACTGGCCGCCCCGGACATGCGCTGACCATGCTTCCCTCATCGGGCTCACCGCGCCGGGTGCTGATGACGGCCGACGCGGTCGGAGGCGTCTGGGACTACGCCCTGGAACTGGCCGGCGGATTGGCGCGGCGCGGCGTCCGCGTTACCCTGGCGGTCATGGGGCCGGCGCCCTCCCCGGTCCAGCGTGCCCGCGCGATCGCGACCCCCGGCCTGAGGCTGCACCATGGCGATTTCAGGCTGGAATGGATGGAGCGCCCGGAAGACGATCTCGCCGCCGCCGGCGACTGGCTGCTCGACCTGGCGGAGCGGGTGGCGCCCGATCTGGTCCATCTCAGCGGCTATGCCCATGCAGCGTTGCCCTGGGGAAGGCCGGTCGTCGTGGTCGCCCATTCCTGCGTGCTGTCCTGGTGGCAGGCCGTCCACGGTTGTCCGGCCCCGGCGGAGTGGCGGCCCTATGCCGACCGGGTGGCCGCCGGGCTGGCGTCGGCGGACAGCGTGGTGGCCCCGACGCAGGCCATGCTCGACGCGCTGGAAACCCACTACGGTCCGGTCCCGCACGGGCGGGTGGTCTGGAACGGACGGGACGGCGGCGCGTGGCACCCACGGCCGGACCGGGAGCCGACCGTCATCAGCGTGGGACGGATCTGGGACGAGGCCAAGAACATCCGCGCCCTCGACGGCGTCGCCGCCGGGCTGGACTGGCCGGTGGTCGTCGCCGGCTCCCGGAAGCACCCGGACGGGAGAAGGCCGGAAGGCGATGCCCTGCCGGCGAACCTGCGCCTGCTGGGCCACCTCCGCCCCGACGAGCTGGCCGACCGGTACGGAAGGGCGGCGGTCTTCGCCCTGCCCGCCCGGTACGAGCCGTTCGGACTGTCGATCCTGGAAGCCGCGCTGTCCGGCTGCGCGCTGGTGCTGGGCGACGTGCCGAGCCTGCGCGAGCTGTGGACCGGGGCCGCGGTGTTCGTCCCGCCCGACGACCCTGCCGCCCTGGCGCGCGAACTGCGGCGGATGACCGCGGACCCGCCGCACCTGCGGGCGCTCGCCACCGCGGCGCGCCAGCGCGCACGCAGCTATGGCACGGAACGCATGGTCGCGCGTTATCTCGACGTCTACGCCGACCTGCAGGACGCGCCGCGTTCGATCCCCCTTCACCGCGATGGCGCCGCCGTACCGCTGGAACGCTGACCTCGACGCCGATCTTCAAGCCAAGCGGAGACCCATGCGCTTCGTCTATTTCACTCATTCGCTGGTGTCCGACTGGAATCACGGCAACGCCCATTTCCTGCGCGGCGTGATCCGGGAGCTGACCGCCCGCGGCCATCAGGTGCAGGTGTTCGAGCCGCGCAACGGCTGGAGCCTGCAGAACCTGATCGCCGACCAGGGAGCCGAGGCGGTCGCCCGTTTCGCCGCCGTCTTTCCCGGCTTCGGCTCCACCAGCTACGATCCCGCCACCCTGGACCTGGACCGCGCGCTCGACGGTGCCGACATCGTGATCGTCCACGAATGGAACGACCATGACCTGGTGGCGGACATCGGCCGCAAGCGGGCCGCCGGCGGACGGTTCCAACTGCTGTTCCACGATACCCATCATCGTTCCGTCACCGATCCGAAGTCGATGGCGGCCTATGACCTGACGGCGTACGACGGTGTGCTGGCCTACGGCGCCGTGATCCGGGAAATCTACCTCAGCATGGGCTGGGGCCGGCGCGCCTGGACCTGGCACGAGGCGGCGGACACCGCCCTGTTCCGCCCGCTGCCCGGACGCCCCCGCGAGGGCGACCTGGTGTGGATCGGCAATTGGGGAGACGGCGAGCGCTCGGTCGAACTGGGCGAGTTCCTGCTGCTGCCGATCCGCCAGCTCAAGCTGAAGGCCCGCATCCAGGGCGTGCGCTATCCGGCCGATGCCAAGGCGGCCATCGCGCTGGCCGGCGCCGAATATGCCGGATACCTGCCCAACCACGAGGCACCCGAGGCGTTCGCCCGGTTCCCGGTGACGGTCCACGTGCCGCGCCGCCCCTATGTCGAGACGTTGCGCGGCATCCCGACCATCCGCCCCTTCGAGGCCCTGGCCTGCGGCATCCCGCTGGTCTGCTCGCCATGGGACGACGCCGAGGGACTGTTCCGCCCCGGCAGCGACTACCTGATAGCCCGTGACGGTACCGAAATGACCAAGCATCTCCGAGACGTCCTCAACGATCTCGACCTTGCGGCATCGCTCGCGCGGAGCGGCTACGAGACGATCCAGTCCCGTCACACCTGCGGCCACCGGGTCGACGAGCTGCTGGAGATCTGCCGCGGCCTGAAGCAGGAAAGACCTCTGCTCCAGGAGGCCCGCTGATGGCCGGCCTCGACATCTCCTTCTACGGGTCCAGCCTGGTCTCGGCCTATTGGAACGGTGCCGCGACCTATTACCGGGGCATCATCCGGGCCCTGGCGGCGCGGGGGCACCGCGTGACCTTCTTCGAGCCGGACGCCTATGAGCGCCAGCAGCACCGAGACATCCCCGATCCCGACTGGGCGCGGGTGGTGGTCTACCCCAACGACGAGGCGAGCGCCCGCAAGGCGCTGGAACAGGGCCGGAACGCCGACGTGATCGTCAAGGCCAGCGGCGTCGGCGTCTTCGACAGCCTGCTGGAGGCCGGCGTGCTCGACGTGCGGCGCCCGGATGCCACCGTGATCTTCTGGGACGTGGACGCCCCGGCGACCCTGGCGTCGATGCGGGAGAACCCCGGCGACACCCTGCGCCCTCTCGTTCCCCGCTACGACATGGTGCTGACCTACGGCGGCGGCGACCCGGTGATCCGGGCCTACCGCGAGGTCGGCGCGCGGGAATGCGTGCCGATCTACAACGCCCTGGATCCCGACACCCACCACCCGGTGCCGGCCGACCCGCGCTTCGCCGCCGACCTGAGCTTCATGGCGAACCGCCTGCCCGACCGCGAGGCGCGGGTCGAGGAGTTCTTCCTGAACGCCGCGGCGACGCTGTCCGGCCGCCGGTTCCTGCTTGGCGGCAACGGCTGGGGCGACAAGCCGATGCCGGGCAACGTCAACTATATCGGCCACGTCTACACCGCCGACCACAACGCCGTGAACTGCTCCGCGCTGGCCGTGCTGAACGTCGCCCGCGACAGCATGGCCGCCGTCGGCTTCTCGCCGGCGACCCGCGTGTTCGAGGCGGCCGGAGCCGGCGCCTGCGTGATCACCGACGCCTGGGAAGGGATCGAACAGTTCCTGGTCCCCGGCGAGGAGATCCTGGTGGCGCGCGACGGCGCCGAGGTCGCGGCCCATGTCGACGCCTTGACGCCCGAACGGTCCCGCGCGATCGGCGAGGCTGCCCGGCGCCGCATGCTCGACGCCCACACCTACGCTCACCGCGCCAGGGAGGTCGAGGCCCTGCTGGTGAACGGCGCCCATGCCGGGCGGGTCCCGGCATGAACGGGTTCGTCGACGGACGGATGACCGAAGGCGCGGCCGGGCTGTCGGCCAAGCTGTCGGCCAAGCTGTCGGCCAAGCTGTCGATCGTCATCCTGGGCCTCAGCATCACGTCGTCCTGGGGCAATGGCCACGCGACCACGTACCGGGCGCTGGTCAAGGCCCTTGCCGACCGCGGCCACGACGTGCTGTTCCTGGAAGCCGACCGCCCCTGGTACGCCGCCCACCGCGACCTGGCCGAGCCGCCGTTCTGCCGGACCGCGCTCTACCAGGACTTGGCGGACCTTGGCGACCGGTTCACCCGGGAGGTCCGCGACGCCGACCTGGTGATCGTCGGATCCTTCGTTCCGGACGGCGTCGAAGTCGGCGGCTGGGCGATCCGGACCGCGCGCGGCGTCACGGCCTTCTACGACATCGACACCCCGGTGACGCTGGCGAAGCTGGAACGCGGCGACGTCGAGTATCTGAGCCCCGACCTGATCCCGCGCTACGGCATATACCTGTCGTTCACCGGAGGTCCGACCCTCGGGCGGCTGGAGCGGCAGTTCGGCTCGCCGATGGCCCGTGCGCTCTACTGCTCGGTCGATCCCGAACGGTACTATCCGGAGTTGGGGGCCGGCCAGGGCGGTCCCCGCTGGGACCTGGGATATCTCGGCACCTACAGCCCCGACCGCCAGCCGACGGTTGACCGGCTGCTGGTGGAACCGGCACGGGCCTGGACCGAGGGCCGTTTCGTCGTCGCCGGGCCGCAGTATCCCGAAACCATCGACTGGCCCGGCAATGTCGAGCGGACCGACCATCTGCCGCCGGACGAACATCGCGCCTTCTACAACGCCCAGCGATTCACGCTCAACGTGACGCGGGCAGACATGATCACGGCCGGTTGGTCGCCCAGCGTCCGGCTGTTCGAGGCCGCGGCGTGCGGGACGCCGATCATCAGCGACTGGTGGCCGGGCCTGGACGGCCTGTTCGAACCGGGCACGGAGATCATCATCGCGGCGGATGCCGGAGCCGTGCTCGAAACCCTGCGGTCCATGTCCGATGATCATCGCCAGGCGATCGGCGAACGGGCGCGTTCGCGGATCCTCGCCAACCATACGGCCGCCCACCGCGCGGCCGAGCTGGAAATGTTCGTCGCGGAAGCGCGGGCTACCGTTTCCACCGCGTGATGGATCGGGAAAACGCCGGCCGTGGACATAGTGTCACGGCCGGCACCGTTTTCCCCGGATGTGCAGCCCGCCTCGCCGGGCGGCAAAGGCCCGTCAAAGAAGTATCATGATAATGGCGTGCCACCGGCACGGGTTGAATCTGTTTCTATGTTCCTATAATTTTAGGTAAAGTGGAAATGTATTCGAGCATCCGCAATTTCGAGAAAAAAGATGGAATCCAAGGTTGAGCATGACGGCACGCGCCTTCGCAATTACCGGATGATGAAGAACATCACGCTGACGAGAGCCGCCGGCATGTGCGGCGTATCGAAGAGCGAGCTGTCCAAGCTGGAATCGGGCGCGCGTCCCATCCGGCCCGATCATGTGATCAAGCTGGCCGGGGTCTACGGGATCACCCCGCTCGATCTTCTGACTCCGGACAGCAAGCTGCGCGCCTTCATCGAGCGCGCCACCGACACGCCGGTCCACCAGCATGACATCCCGCTGTTCGAAGGCCGGACGCTCTCTTCCCGGCGGAATGAAGCGGTGCCGACCGGCAAGGTCCCCTGCCCGATCCAGCTCGTCGACGTGCCGGGTGCCTATGCGGTCAGCATCGGCGACATGGCGAACGCCCCGGCTCTTCTGCCCGGCGTGATCCTGCACATCCATCCGCAGTGCCCGGTCGTGATCAACGACCTTGTCATCAACCGCGTGACCTGGTCACCGCTGGTTTTCTTTCTGCGGCAGTCGGATGACGGGGACCTTTACGGCCTGACCCTGTCCAAGAAGCGCGTCGATCTGGACCGCGACGCCATCGACCTGCTCCACAAGGTGGCAGGGGTCTGGATGATCAGCGGCGCTCGCGAGTGATCGGACACGTGCGAGTCGCTCCCTTTTCCTGAGCCGCAACCCCACGACGATCCCTGGAAGGCGCCTTTGCGGCGCCGCGGGGAGCGCTCCGGCGCCTGATCCGCCTTATGTCGCACCGCGTGGCTGACGCTCCGGTTCGGACACCCGGTCGGATTCCGCACAACGCTGTCCCCAAATCGGCATTCGTCCGGCTTGCTACCAAGTCGTATTATTACTTCCTGTTCATGAACATTTCCGGATCGGAACACCGTCCGACGCCATCCGATAGCATTGATATCTAATCATTTTTCATCTTACCGTGCCGCAAAATAAGAAAATACAGAGGATTTTCTTTTTGTTATGACTGCGTAGCAAGCAGTTGGGGGCAGATGATGAAAATGGTCTTGGATGGGGCGGATGGTCATCGTCAGTCGGTTCTTGCCCTGATCAGGACCAAGAGCACTCTAAAGGCGGCCAGCATCGCCTGCGGGAGAAATCACGGCTATTTCCATCAGTATCTGTTTCAAAGCAAGCCGCGCTTCCTCCCGGAAGATGTCCGGATCAAGTTGGCTCAGTACCTGGGAATAGGAGAAAGCCGGTTACGGGAACCGGAATTGCTTGTTTCGACGGATACGCCGGTTTCCGCCCCTGCTGAAACGCGCCCCAGGCTGATGGTTTACGGGCGGGCATCCGATCTGGAGATCGACATGGCTTCCCCGGTCGCGGAGACGGAGCGGCCGGCAATGCTGGCGCATGTGATCGACGCCTTCGCCGCCTACGTGCACGATGCGGCTCTGAGCCCGTGCCTGCCGGTCGGCAGCCTGGCCTATGTCGATCCGAGCAAGCCGTTGCGCCCGGGGGATTTCGTTCTGGTCAAGCGGGCCGTCTCCGCCCGGATCGCGGTTTTCCGCGGCAGGAGTTCCGACGGCGTCATGCTCGATTTCGGCGGCGGGCGGGAGGAATCGATGAGCATCGGGCAGTTGACGGCTATCTGCAAGATCGTCGGCGTCGATTATCCCTGACGCACCGCATCTCCGAACTGGGGCAGCACGGAAAGAGGCAATATGACGCATACGCGGGTGCCGACGCCAAGTTCGCTGCGGATGTCGATCCGGCCGCCATGCATCTCCGTGAGGGAGCGCGTCAGGGCCAGCCCGAGACCGGTCCCGGCATGCCTGCGGGTGTGGCGGTTGTCGATCTGCTCGAACGGCGTCCCGACCCGGTCCAGGTCGTCCGGCGCGATGCCGATCCCGGTATCTGTCACCGCAAGGTGCATCTCGTCCGCGACGACCTCGGTCGAGATGGTCACCCGGCCCCCGCGGTCGGTGAACTTGATGGCGTTGGACAGCAGGTTGAGCAGGATCTGGTTGAGCGCCCGCTCGTCGGCGCAGACGGTAACGCCTCCGGGCGGCATGGCGGCGCTGTCATCCTCGACCACGTCGATGCCCGCCTCGTCGGCACGCAGGCGGACCATCCGGGCGCAGCGGCGGACCACCACCGATATGTCGACCTCGGTCCGGTGCAGCACGTATTTCCCGGCTTCGATCTTCGACATGTCGAGGATGTCGTTGATCAGCTCCAGCAAGTGGCGTCCGCTGGTATGGACGTCACGCGCATATTCCACGTAGCGCTGCACGCCGACCGGACCCAGCGCCTGGGTCTCGATCATTTCGGAAAAGCCGATGATCGCGTTCAGGGGCGTCCGCAGTTCATGGCTCATCATGGCGAGGAACTGGGACTTTATGCGGCTTGCCTCCTCCGCGTTGTCGCGCGCGGTCAGATAGCGCGACGCCAGTTCGGACAGCGCGCAGGTCTGGGCCTCCAGCCGGGAGCGCGCCTCCTCCAGCTCCGCGACATGGACGCGCAGGCTTTCCTCGCTGGTCTTCAGCTTCAGCTCCTGCTGCTTCCGCAGGGTGATGTCGGTCCTGATGCCGACGATCCCGCCTTCGGAGGTGCGCCGGTAACTGCCGAGCAGCCAGCGCCCGTCCGGCAACTCCTGCTCGTACTCGCCTTCCAGCCGGACAGCCTGCGGCGCCAGGCACGCTTCGCCCGAATCCGCGGGCGACAGGTCCTTGTAGCGGCTGTTGCACAGGACCAGCCGCTGATCGGCGTCCCAGAGCACGAAGCCCTCGTTGACGCTCTCGATGGCATCCCGAAGCCGCTGCTCGATGCGCCTGATCTCGGTCACGTCGACCCAGGCCGCCACCATGTGGCCGCGCGGCGTCTTCTGTTCGCTGACCCGGAAATGGCGCCCGTCGGCGAAAGCCACCGTCAGGTCCGTCCCGATGCCGCATTCCCCGCGGCATTGCAGCCGCGCCTCCACCCACTCCTCGGCATCGCCCTCGATCCGGTAGACGCCCGCCTCCACGTTGGCCCGCAACAGCCGCTCGAACCGGACGCCCGGGCGGACCATGTGGGCGTTGGGCGCGAACAGCTCCGCGAAGCGCTTGTTATGGAGCAGCAGCCGGCCCTCGGGGTTCCACAGGGTTATGGCTTGCGAAACGGAGTCGATCGCTTCCTGCAGGCGGTTGTTCGCTTCGCGCAGGGCATCCCGCTCCAGGCGCCGGGCATCCAGTTCCAGCCGGCGCGCGGTGACGTCGCGCTGGACCGCCAGCAGCAGGCGGCGGCCGCCGGCGGCATCCTGGAACGGCGATATCGTCAGGTCCGACCAGTACTCCCGCCCGTCCTTGGCATAGCCGCGAATCTCCGTCCGCACCGCCTGCCCGAGGCCGAGCGTCCGGCGTATCCGGACAAGCTCCCTGCGGGGCGGATCGATGCCGGGAAGGATTCCCGGCGTCAGCCCGGCGATCTCCTCCGGGCGGTAGCCCGTCAGTTCGGTGAAGGCGGGGTTGACGTACACGATCCTGGCCGCGGACAAGTCCGCGCCACCGTCGGCGCCCGTCCAGTCGGCGATGGTCACCGTATCCGGGGAAAGCCGGAACAGGGCATCGAAAGCGGGTTCCGGCCGCATGGAGGGCGGAACCTCATGTTTCAGCTTGGTGATCGCTCCGCTTTCCATGATTCCGGCGGTGCCCGAGCCTTTCGTCCGGCCTCTTGTCGATATCGAAGACTACCGTCCGGCGAATGAATCTTTCGTAAACATTCAGCCGACCGGCGCCGAAACGAAAAACCTCCTCCCCGCGGGGGGAGGAGGTTCGCGGCCAAGGATGCCGCCTCGTCTCGGCCTGGATCGTGCCGACCGGCCGGGAGACGCCGATCAGCCCATCAGGATCAGGGCTACGCCACCGATGCCGACCAGCGCGCCGCTGCCGCGCACCGCGATCCTTCCGGCCGCCCCCCGTGACACGTTGCGGATGCCGAGGATCGCCCCGATGCCGGCACCGTGGATCAGCGCGGTCGCCAGCGCGAAGCCCAGGCCGTAGAGCCACGGCGAGGTCGCCGCCGGCATCTCGGCGCCATGGGCATAGCCGTGGAAGACCGCGAAGAGCGCGGTGATCGCGGCGCAGGCGGCCAGCGGCAGCTTCGGCTGGAGCGCTACGAGGCCGCCCAGCACCAGCACCGAGCCGATGATGCCCAGTTCGACCGACGGCAGCGGCAGCCCCGACATGCCGGCCAGCCCGCCCAGGACCATGGTCCCGACGAACGACGCCGGCAGCACCCAGAGCGCGCGGCCGCCCAGTTGAGCGGCCCACAGGCCGACCGCGACCATGGCGAGCAGATGATCGAGACCGCCGAGCGGATGCTCGAAACCGTGCATGAACCCGCCCGGTTCCATGTGCCCCGTGTGTGCGAACGCCGCCATCGGCATGGCCGTCAGCGCAGCCGCCACGAGCCCTAGTCCGAGACCTGTACGCCTCATGTGATCGTCTCCTGAAGAAAGAATTGAAGCCGCCATTGCACAACCTGGCCTAAAGGCAACCTGGCCACCGGGAGACCTGGCCAACGGGAGACCTGGATCGAGACGGCAACACCGAGCCCGGATATTTTAGCAAAAATTGCCCGATCATGGTTGATCCAGATCAATGTGAGCCAAGGTCGTAAGACGGATTGTCTATGACCAAGCTGGCAGGGGAAAGCCCGGAGCAAGGAATCGCCGGGACCGCGACGGAAAGCAAGGGTCGCGTTCGGCGAAAGTCCTGATTTCGGGAAGCGGCGGCACTCCATGGCGTGTTCCGCCGCGGTCGTCCATCGAGGCCGATCGGACAAGGCGCACCGGGTACAAGCGAAAGGAACAGGCCGATGGCCAGGGTGGAAACCTTCTACGACGTGATCCGGCGGCAGGGGATCAGCCGCCGCAGCTTCCTCAAGTTCTGCTCGCTGACCGCGGCTTCCCTAGGACTGGCGCCTGCCTTCGGGCCGCGCATCGCCCACGCGATGGAGACCAAGCCCCGCATCCCGGTGCTGTGGCTGCACGGACTGGAATGCACCTGCTGCTCGGAGAGCTTCATCCGATCCGCCCACCCGCTGGTCAAGGACGTCGTCCTGTCGATGATCAGCCTGGATTACGACGACACCATCATGGCCGCCGCCGGCCACCAGGCGGAGGCGATCCTCGACGAGATCCGGCACGAGTACAAGGGCCGCTACATCGCGGCGGTGGAGGGCAACCCGCCTCTCAACGAAGACGGCATGTACTGCATCATCGGCGGCCGGCCGTTCGTCGAGCAGCTCCGCGAGGTCTGCTCGGACGCCATGGCCGTGATCTCCTGGGGCTCCTGCGCGTCCTGGGGCTGCGTCCAGGCGGCCAAGCCCAACCCGACCCGAGCCACCCCGGTCCACGAGGTTATCACCGACAAGCCGATCATCAAGGTGCCAGGCTGCCCGCCGATCGCCGAGGTGATGACCGGCGTGGTGACCTACATGCTGACCTTCGACCGCATTCCCGAGCTGGACCGCCAGGGCCGGCCCAAGATGTTCTACAGCCAGCGCATCCACGACAAGTGCTACCGCCGGCCCCATTTCGACGCCGGCCAGTTCGTCGAGCAGTGGGACGACGAGCAGGCCCAGAAGGGCTATTGCCTCTACAAGATGGGCTGCAAGGGCCCGACCACCTACAACGCCTGTTCGACCACCCGGTGGAACGCCGGCGTTTCCTTCCCGATCCAGTCCGGTCATGGCTGCATCGGCTGTTCCGAGGACGGTTTCTGGGACAACGGCTCGTTCTACGACCGCCTCACCAACATCAAGCAGTTCGGCATCGAGGCGAACGCCGACCAGGTCGGCGGCACCGTCGCGGGCGTGATCGGCGCCGGCATCGCGGCCCACGCCGCGGTCAGCGCCGTCAAGCGCGCCCGCATGAAGTCCGGCGAGACCCAAGCCCCCGCCACCCCGCACGACTGACCGCCGGTCCGCACCCGGAACAAGCGCCCGGACCCGTGAACGCGAAGACTTAAGGACTAGAGGAACAGCGCGATGGCAACCGTTTCGACGCCGAACGGATTCTCCCTGGACAATACCGGCCGCCGGGTGGTGGTCGATCCCGTGACGCGGATCGAGGGCCACATGCGCGTCGAGGTCAACCTCGACGGCGACAACGTGATCCGCAACGCGGTTTCCACCGGCACCATGTGGCGCGGGCTGGAGGTCATCCTGAAGGGCCGTGATCCGCGCGACGCCTGGGCCTTCACCGAACGGATCTGCGGCGTCTGCACCGGCACCCACGCGCTGACCTCGGTCCGCGCGGTCGAGGACGCGCTGGACATCAAGATCCCCGAGAACGCGAACACCATCCGCAACATCATGCAGCTCACGCTGCAGGTCCACGACCACCTGGTCCATTTCTACCATCTGCACGCGCTCGACTGGGTCGACATCGTCTCCGGCCTGAAGGCCGACCCCAAGGCCACGTCGGAGCTGGCCCAGAGCATCAGCTCGTGGGGCAAGTCGTCGCCCGGCTATTTCCGCGACATCCAGGCGAGGCTGCGCAAGTTCGTCGAGAGCGGCCAGCTCGGCCCGTTCAAGAACGCCTACTGGGGTCACGCCGCCTACAAGCTGCCGCCCGAAGCCAACCTGATGGCGACCGCCCACTACCTGGAGGCGCTCGACTTCCAGAAGGAGATCGTGAAGATCCACACGGTCTATGGCGGCAAGAACCCCCACCCCAACTGGCTGGTCGGCGGCGTGCCCTGCCCGATCAACATCGACGGGACCGGAGGCGTCGGTGCCATCAACATGGAACGGCTCAACCTGGTATCGTCGATCATCGACCAGACGATCGAGTTCGTGAACCAGGTCTATATCCCCGACCTGATCGCCATCGCCGGCTTCTACAAGGACTGGCTGTACGGCGGCGGCCTGGCGAGCACGTCGCTCATGTCCTACGGCGACATCCCGGAGCGGGCGAACGACTATTCCGACAAGAGCCTGATGCTGCCGCGCGGCGTGATCCTCAACGGCAAGCTGGACGAGATCCACGAGATCGACCTGAGGGCGCCCGACCAGGTGCAGGAGTTCGTGAACCATTCCTGGTACAAGTACGCCGACGAGTCCAAGGGCCTCCACCCCTGGGACGGCGTGACCGAGCCCAACTACGTGCTCGGCCCCAACGCCAAGGGCACCAAGACCCGGATCGAGGCGGTGGACGAGGGTGCCAAGTACTCCTGGATCAAGTCGCCGCGCTGGAAGGGCCACGCCGTCGAGGTCGGCCCGCTGGCCCGCTACGTCATCGGCTACGCCCAGAACAAGCCGGAGTTCAAGGAGCCGGTCGACCAGCTCCTGAAGGCCCTGGACGTGCCGGTCACCGCCCTGTTCTCCACCCTGGGCCGCACCGCGGCGCGCGGGCTGGAATGCGGCTGGGCGGCGGAGAAGCTGCGCCACTTCCAGGACAAGCTGGTCCGCACCATCAAGGCCGGCGACGAGACCACGGCCAACACCGCCAAGTGGGACCCGTCGAGCTGGCCGACGTCGGCCAAGGGCGTCGGCTTCACCGAGGCGCCGCGCGGCGCGCTCGGTCACTGGATCCGGATCGAGAACACCAAGATCGCCAATTACCAGGCGGTCGTCCCCACCACCTGGAACGGCAGCCCGCGCGACACCAAGGGCAACATCGGGGCGTTCGAGGCCTCGCTGCTCGACACCCCCATGGCGGATCCGGAGCAGCCGCTGGAGATCCTGCGCACCCTGCACAGCTTCGACCCCTGCCTCGCCTGCTCGACCCACGTGATCGCGCCGGACGGCAGGGAACTCACCGAAGTCACCGTGCGCTGAGCGGAGGATCGCCCCCATGACCGCGCATGTCGACAAGACCCCGGCAGCATCCTCCGCCGACGACGAGATCGCCGATCTCGCGACCGCGCGGAACCATCTCCAGGTCCGCCAGACCGCCATCTACGTCTACGAGTGGCCGGTCCGCCTGTGGCACTGGGTGAACGCCGCCGCGATCCTGGTGCTCGCCGTCACCGGCTACCTGATCGGCTCGCCGCCGGGCTCCCAGCCGGGAGAGGCGAGCGACGCCTACCTGATGGGCTACATCCGCTTCGCCCACTTCGCCGCCGGCTTCGTGATGGCGATCGGCATGGCGGGGCGGATCTACTGGGCGTTCGTCGGCAATGTCCATGCCCGCCAGATGTTCGTCCTGCCGTTCTGGTCGGGCAAGTTCTGGCGGGAAGTGCTGGTCGAGGCGCAGTGGTACGCCTTCATGCGCGACTACCCGAAGAAGTATATCGGCCACAACCCGCTGGCCCAGCTCGCCATGGTGACGATCTACAGCGTCGGCAGCATCTTCATGATCGTCACCGGCTTCGCGCTCTACTCCGAGGGGGCGGGTCAGGATAGCTGGTTCGACACGCTGTTCGGCTGGGTGATCCCGCTGGCCGGCAACTCGCAGAACCTGCACACGATCCATCATCTCGGCATGTGGGTGATCGTCACCTTCGTGATCATCCACGTCTATGCCGCGATCCGCGAGGACATCATGAGCCGGCAGAGCATGATCAGCACCATGATCAGCGGCTGGCGGATGTTCAAGGACGACGGCAAGTGAGCATCGAATCCGGTCGTCCCGTCCTCGTCCTGGGCATCGGCAACATCCTCTGGGCCGACGAGGGCTTTGGCGTGCGGTGCGTGGAGGAACTGCACCGCCGCTGGAGTTTTCCCGAAGACGTCCTGGTGATGGACGGCGGCACCCAGGGCCTTTACCTCGTCCACTACGTCAAGGCGGCCCGCCGGGTGATCGTGTTCGACGCGATCGACTATGGCGAGGAGCCGGGAACCTTGAAGCTGGTGCGCGGCGACGAGGTGCCCAAGTTCACGGGCGCCAAGAAGATGAGCCTGCACCAGACCGGCTTCCAGGACGTGCTGAGCGCCGCCGAACTGCTGGGCGGCACCCTTGACGACATCCTGCTGATCGGCGTCCAGGCCGTCGAACTGGAAGACTACGGCGGGAGCCTGACCCCGCCGGTCCGGGCCCGGGTCGAGCCGGCCCTGGCCATCGCCGTCGAGCAGCTGGCGTGCTGGGGCTATCCGGCGGCGCCGCGAACCGACGCTCCCGATGATCTGCTTCACGGCGGCATCGGTCTCGCCGATTACGAAGCCGGCCGCCCCTCCGCCGAAGACGCCTGCCGCGTCGGCGACTCCCGCTTCTTCGCCTGATCGGAGCCGAACGGCCATGTGCATCGGCATCCCCATGCAAGTCCGCTCAGAAAATGGACTGACCGCTCTGTGTGCCGGCCGCGGCGAGGAACGCCGCGTCAGCCTGCTGCTGACCGGCGAACTGCCGGTCGGCGCCTGGGTCATGGTCCATGTGGACACCGCGATCCGCACCCTGGACGAAGCCGAGGTCCCGCTGATCAACGGCGCGCTCGACGCGCTGGAGGCGGCCGGCCGGGGCGATCCCTTCGAGCACCTGTTCGCCGACCTGATCGGCCGCGACCCCCAGCTTCCCGAACATCTCCGCGAGCAGCAGCCCGCCCCTTCACGAGGAAAAGCCTGATGCCCGCAACGGTCATCGAACGCCTTATCGCGATCGAGAACTGCCCGGTGATCACTGGGGACACGGTCGATCGTTTCCTGGACGGCAGCGGAATGGCGATCCTCTTCTTCACCGGCGATCCGCGCCAGAGGCCGGAAAGCAACGACGTCGCCGTCGTCCTGCGCGAGCTCAACACGGTATTCCCCGGCCGCCTGCGCATCGGCATCGTCGACCAGGCGGCCGAGGCCGCGCTCAAGCCCCGTTTCGGCGTGCTGGTCGTGCCCACCCTCGTCTACATGCGGCGGGGCGAGTTCGTCGGCCTGATCCCCCGGATCCAGGACTGGCAGAGCTACGTCGAGAAGACGCGCGCCTTCCTCGGAGCCGCGCCGCCAAGCCCCTGAACATGCTGCCGACTCCATCGCCTGCCCCCGCCGCCTCCTGCCCCCAGAAAAGGGACCGACCACGATGCGCCACCCGATGAAATGGGAGAATGAAGAGCAGCCGACCGGCGTATTCCTGGGCGGTCCGGAAGCCGAGTCTCTGGACCTGATGCGGATGCCGGCCGCCGTGCGGCGTCTCGACCGGCTGTCGCTGCCCGGAACGGCGCCGGGGCTGGCCGATGCCGCGCGCATCCTCATGGCGGTCCGCGCGGCCCTCGACGGCTTCACGGTCGACTCTCCGCCGGCGCTGTTCCCGCTCTCCGGCCTGGACCAGGCGGCGGTGGCGCTGCTCGACGACGCCCTGGGCGAGGGCGAGGTCGGCATCGTCGTTTCGGGCGCCAGCGAGTACCAGATCCAGGAATCGGTGCTGCCCGGCGTCTGGCGGGTCAAGACCTTCGACATCGCCGGCGGACCCGCCGGCAACCTGGCCGGCGACCATATCGAGGTGGCGGACGTCCCCGGCGTCGTGCGCGCCGCAGCCCAGGGCGGCACCCGCGCGCATCTCGACATCGGGGAGCCGCCGGAAGGCTGCATGAACGTCATGCCGGTGCTGGCCGAGCTTAGGGCGCGCACGGCGGCCTACGTCAAGGGCGACCGCAACCATGTCATCAGCTTCACCCTGTTCCCCATGAACGAGACGGACATGGCGTTCCTCAAGCGGACGCTCGGGCTGGGGCCGGTCCAGGCGGTCTCGCGCGGATACGGCACCTGCCGCGTCACCCTGACCGGCCAGCGCCATGTCTGGAGCGTCCAGTACCTCAACGCCATGGACACCGTGATCCTGGACACGATGGAGGTCGGCGACGTCCCGGTCGCCCTGTCGGCGGCGGACGAGGATTTCCAGGACAGCGCCGAACGGCTGGGCGAAATCCTGGAGGCCTATTTCCAATGACCGCGGCGTCCCCCGCGGCCCAGAACCTGTTCGAGGGCTCGTTCCTGGGCGACGCCACGCGGATCGCTCCGGACGCGCGGCTCGAATGCGGCATCTGCTGGACCCCCTACGACCCCGCCGAAGGCGACCCGGTCTGGCAGATCCCGCCGGGAACCCCCTTCGCGGCCCTGCCCGAGGACTGGCGCTGCCCGACCTGCGACGCGGAGAAGCACAAGTTCATGGTGCTGGACGCGCCGGCCCCAGCCCCGGCCCCGGCGGAGCCGCCGCCCGCCGACCCGTCCGGCAAGCTGGCCGAGGCGTACCGCGGGATCGCGCGGAAGGTGATGTCCGACCTGCCGCTCTACAATCCCCGGCTGGCGGTCGAGGCGGTCGGCTTCCGGCGATATGGCGACAGCTGGCTCGGCATCATGGTGACGCCCTGGTTCATGAACGCCGTCCTGGTGCCCGGGGTGCCGGGAGCCTGGAACGGCACAAGGGACGGGGTCAAGTCGACCCATGCCCTGCCGTCCGGCGACTACGAGTTCGTCGCCGGCCATCTCGACGGCGTCGGGACGATCCTGAACTGCTCGCTCTTCTCCCCCATGTTCGAGTTCCAGGAGCAGGCCGTCGCCCGCCAGACCGCCGAGGCCGCGCTCGCGGCCCTGCTCGAACCCGAGTCTGGTGCCGAGGCATCCCCGCCATCTCCCGCCGCGCCCGCGGCGCCGGCACCCGCCCCGGTCGAGGTGAGCCGCCGTCACCTGCTGCGCGGCAGCTTCGGAGGATGAAGCCATGAACGCGCGCGCCGGCATCGAAGGTACGCTCTCGTTCCAGATCCTGGTCATCGACTCCACGGTGGCCGACGTGCGCCTGAAATCGTCGCGCGCAACCGGCATCGACCGCATGTTGGCGGGGCGCCCGGTGGCCGACGCCCTGTCGCTGGTCCCCATGCTGTTCAGCCTGTGCGGAACCGCCCAGGGCGTCGCCGCCGCCCGGGCCTGCGAGGCGGCGGCCGGCATCGTCCCGGCGGGCGCCCAGCAGGCCGCGCGCGAGCTTCTGATCCTGGGCGAAATGGTCGCCAGCCACGCCTGGCAACTGGCTATCGAGTGGCCGCGCCTGCTGGAGGAGGCGCCGGACCCCGGCACCCTGCTCGGGATCCGCCGGGCCGTGGCGGCGCTTGCCGGAGCGCTCTATCCCGCGCGTGACTGGACCCGGCCCGGCGGCGGCGCGCTCAAACCCGACGCCGTGGTCCTGGACGATGCGCTGGAGCATATCGCCGGCGCGGTCGTGACGCTGGTCGGCGCCGGCTTCGCGGAGATCCGCGACAGCGACGATCTTGCCCGCTGGAGCCGCCGGACCGGCACGACGGCGGCCCGGCTGATCGACCGCGTCATGGCGGACGACATGGCGGGCTTCGGGCGCAGCGGGGTAGCCAAACTGCCCGGCCTGCCGGACCGCTGGTTCGCCGACCGGCTCTCCGCCGATCCGGACTTCGCCACGGCCCCGGACCTGGACGGCGGGCCGGCGGAGACCGGTGCCCTGGGCCGGGTCGCCGGCGCGCCGCTGATGGTCGCCTTGACCGCTTGCTTCGGCAACGGCCTGCTGCCGCGTTTCGCGGCACGGCTGGTCGACCTGGCGGGCCTGCCGGCCCGGATGCGCGACACCGCAAAGCTGCTGGAAGCCGCCCGGCCGGCCCCGCCGGACGCGGCCCAGGGAGCCTCAGGCTCCGGCGCGGGCTCGGCGGAGACCGCGCGCGGCAGGCTCGCCCACTGGGTCGCGCTGAACCGGGGAGCGGTGACCGCCTACCGGTCGGTCGCTCCCAACGAGTGGAATTTCCACCCGCGCGGCGCCTTCGTGCGCGGGCTCGTGGGGCTGCCGGCCGACGACGGCCTGCGCCGGAGGGTCGATCTGCTGATCGCCGCGCTGGACCCCTGCGTTCCCTGCTCCGTGATGATGGAGGAACGCGCCGGTGCATGAAATGGCGCTCTGCCAGGGTATCCTCGACATCATCCTCGACCGGGCGGCGGAGGAAGGTTTCAGCCGCGTCGCGATGGTCCGTCTCCGCGTCGGGGCGCTCTCCCACGTCGATCCGCGCGCCCTGGAATTCGGGTTCGACGTGGTGGCCCGGGGATCCCTGGCCGAAGGCGCCGAGCTGAGGATCGACCGGCCGGCGGGACAGGCCTTCTGCGTGGCCTGCTCAAGGACGGTGGCTCTGGCGGCCCGGGGAGATCCCTGTCCGGCCTGCGGCAGCCACCAGTTGATGGTGGTCGGCGGCGACGAACTGCGTGTCGAAGAACTGGAGGTTTCGTGATGTGCACGGTCTGCGGCTGCGGCCCCGGGGAGACCCGGATCGACGGACTCGATCCCGGGACCGGCCCGGAGCATGACCACGAGCATGTATCCTCCAATGGGACGGTGTTCCGTCACAGCCGCCTCGGCGGCTTCCATCTCGCCTGCGACGCCGGCACCCCCGGCACGGTCACCCGCCTCCGGGCGCTCAAGCAGCGCAACGGCAAGCCTTTCGCGATGATGGTGGCGAGCCTGGCCGAGGCACGGCGAATCGCCGAGATCGGCCCCGCCGAAGCGTCGCTCCTGACCGGCCCCGAGCGGCCGGTGGTGCTGGTCCGCCCGCGGTCCGGCACGGCCGCTCCCCGGGTCGCTCCCGATCTCGCCCCGGATCTGGCCTGGCTGGGCCTGATGCTGCCCTACACGCCCCTGCATTACCTGCTGTTCCACGAGGCGGCGGGCCGCCCGGCGGGAACCGCCTGGCTCGACGGGCCGCAAGGTTTCGCGCTGGTCATGACCAGCGCCAACCCCGGCGGAGAGCCCCTGGTGACCGGCAACGCGGAGGCGGCGGAACGGCTCGGCGACATCGCGGACTGCATCGTCACCCACAACCGGGACATCGTCACCCGCAGCGACGACAGCGTCGCGCGGGTGGTCGGCGGAGCGCCGATGCTGATCCGCCGCGCCCGCGGCTATGTCCCCGCGGGCATCCCGCTCGGCCGGCCGGTGCCCCAGGTCCTGGCCCTGGGCGGCCACCTGAAGAACACCGTCTGCGTGACCCGCGGGACGCAGGCCTTCCTCTCCCAGCACCTGGGCGACCTGGAGAACGCCGCGACGCTGCGCTTCTTCGAGGAAACGGTCGCCCACTTGCTGGACATACTGGAGGTCGATCCGGTCGCGGTTGCCCACGATCTGCATCCAGATTTCCTCTCGACACGCCACGCGGAGTCGCTCGGGCTTCCCGGCATTCCGGTCCAGCACCACCATGCCCACGTGGCGGCGGTCGCCGCAGAGTATGGCCGTTCCGGGCCGATCGTCGGCCTGGCCCTCGACGGCTTCGGGCTGGGCGAGGACGGCGACAGCCGGGGAGGAGAATTGCTGCGGGTGGACGGCGCCCGGTGCGACCGGCTGGGGCACTTCGCCCCCCTGGCCCAGCCCGGCGGCGACGCGGCGGCACGCCAGCCCTGGCGCATGGCGGCCGCAGCCCTGCACCGGCTCGGCCGGACGGACGAGATCGCGCACCGCTTCGCACGCTTCGGCAACCCTGCCTTGCTGGTCCAGATGCTCGACCAGGAAATCAACTGCCCGCCGACGACCTCGTGCGGGCGCTGGTTCGACGCGGCTTGCGGCCTGCTGGGCGTGCGCAACGTGTCGGGATTCGAGGGCGAGGCCGCGATGGTCCTGGAATCCCTGGTCACGCACCCCGCCGTGCTGCCCGGCGGCTGGACCACGGATGGCGGCATCCTCGACCTGTTGCCGCTGCTCGACGCGCTCCGCGGACTGCCGCCCGCGGCAGGCGCCGATCTGTTCCACGGCACCCTGGCCGCCGCCCTGGTCGACTGGGCTCTTCCCTCCGTGGAAGGCGCCGAGATCGTCCTGTCCGGCGGCTGCGTCATGAACGCGGTGCTGACCGAAGGCCTGATCGAGGGTTTCGCCCGGCACGGCGTCAAGGTCCTGGTGCCGCGTCGGGTACCCGCCAACGACGGCGGCCTCAGCCTTGGCCAGGCCTGGGTCGCCGCGCACCACCTGATCCACTAGGAAACCGCCATGTGCCTCGCCTTGCCCGCCCGGATCGTCGAGATCCACAGTGACGACAGCGCCACGGTGTCGCTGGGAGGCGTGCGCAAGCAGGTCTCCACCGCGCTGATCGAGGAACCGGCCGTGGGCGATTATGTGATCGTCCATGTCGGCTACGCGCTGTCCAGGCTCGATCCGGCGGAAGCCGAACGGACCCTGGCGCTCCTCGCCGCCCTGGACCGGTCCGCACCCGAGCAGGAGGATGCCGCCGCATGAAATACGTGGACGAGTACCGCGACGGCCCCCTGGCGTCCCGGGTCGCCGCCGCCATCGCGGCGGAGACCGATCCTGGACGGCACTATGCCCTGATGGAGTTCTGCGGCGGCCACACCCACGCGATCTGCCGCTACGGCATCGAGGATCTGCTGCCGTCCAACGTCGGCATGGTCCATGGTCCCGGATGTCCGGTCTGCGTGCTGCCGATCGGCCGGCTCGACATGGCGATCGAGCTGGCGATGCGGCCGGAGGTGATCCTGTGCACCTACGGCGACATGATGCGGGTACCCGGCCGCGACCGCACCAGCCTGATGAAGGCGAAGGCCGGGGGTGCGGATATCCGCATGGTCTACGGCAGCGGCGACGCGCTGCGCGTCGCCCGGGAGAATCCCGGCCGCGAGGTCGTCTTCTTCGCGATCGGGTTCGAGACCACGGCCCCGACCACCGCCGTGGCCCTGGTCCAGGCGGCGGCGCTGGATCTCCGCAACTTCAGCGTCTTCGCCAACCATGTGCTGACGCCGTCCGCAATCCAGGCGATCCTGGACAGCCCGGAGGTGACCGCGACCGGAACCGTGCGGGTCGACGGCTTCATCGGGCCGGGGCATGTCAGCACCATCATCGGCTCGGCCCCCTACGAGCGGTTCGCCCGCGACTATGGCCGCCCCATCGTGGTGTCCGGGTTCGAGCCGCTCGACATCATGCAGTCGATCCTGATGCTGGTGCGCCAGCTCAACGAGGGGCGCCGCGACGTCGAGAACCAGTTCAGCCGCGCGGTATCGCGGGACGGCAACGCCAAGGCCCAGGCGATGGTCGAGCGGGTGTTCGAGCTGCGCGACAGCTTCGAATGGCGCGGCCTCGGGACGATTCCGGACAGCGCGCTGCAGATCCGCGAGGAGTTCGCGGACTGGGACGCGGAACGGCGCTGGCAGCTCCGCTACGTCCCCGTCGCCGACAGCAAGGCATGCTCCTGCGCCCAGATCCTGCGCGGAGCCAAGAAGCCGCTGGACTGCACGATCTTCGGCACGGCCTGTACCCCGGAGAATCCCATGGGGTCCTGCATGGTCTCGCCGGAAGGCTCCTGCGCGGCGTATTATCTCTACGGTCGCTGGCGCGACATCCCCAACGGGCCAAAACGGGTTGAAATCCATGATGCAGGACGACCGCCGGCCTTTCACCCGCAAGCTGGACCTGAAGAACGGCCAAGTCGACATGAGCCACGGCAGCGGCGGGAAGGCCATGGCCCAGCTGGTCGAGGAGATGTTCGGCGCGGCCTTCGACAATCCGTTGCTGGCCCGCCGCAACGACCAGGCGGTCTTCGACCCGCCGCCCGGCCGGCTGGCGGTCACCACCGACAGCTATGTGGTTTCTCCGCTGTTCTTTCCGGGCGGCGACATCGGCTCGCTGGCGGTTCACGGCACGGTCAACGACCTTGCGATGGCCGGCGCCAGGCCGCTCTACCTGACGGCGGGGTTCATCATCGAGGAAGGCTTCGCACTCCGCGATCTCGCCCGGATCGTCGCCTCGATGGCGGCTGCTGCGGCCGGAGCCGGCGTCGCGATCGTGACCGGTGACACCAAGGTGGTCGAGCGCGGCAAGGGTGACGGCGTCTTCATCAACACGACGGGCATCGGCGTGGTGCCGCCAGGCGTGGCTCCGTCCGGCGACAGGGCACGGCCCGGCGACGCCGTGCTGGTCAGCGGCTTCGTCGGGGATCACGGCGTGGCGATCATGTCCACACGCGAGAATCTCAGTTTCGAGACGACCATCGCCTCCGACAGCGCGGCGCTTCACGGCCTGGTGGCGGCCATGGTCGGCGCGGTCCCGGACATCCACGTGCTGCGCGACCCGACGCGCGGCGGCCTGGCGACCACGCTCAACGAGATCGCGCGGCAATCCGGGGTCGGCATGCTGCTCGACGAGCGGGCGATCCCGGTCCGCGGGGAGGTCGCCGCCGCCTGCGAGTTGCTGGGCCTCGATCCCCTCTATGTGGCGAACGAGGGCAAGCTGGTCGCAATCTGCGCGCCCGGGGATGCCGCCCGGCTGCTGGAGGCGATGCGCGGCCATCCGCTGGGCATGGACGCCGCCGTCATCGGAACGGTGATTGACGACGACCACCGCTTCGTGCAACTGCGGACAACGTTCGGCGGAAAGCGCATCGTGGACTGGCTGGCCGGTGAGCAGTTGCCCCGGATCTGTTGAAGCGGGAGGGAGGACGGCGTGAAGGAGCGGGAGATCGGTGACGCCTGGAAGGGACCTCCGCAATGCCGGAACTGCGGCATCCGGGACCTCGTGCTGTTCGCCGACCTTCGACGGACCGACTTCAGCCTGATCCACATGCCGATCGACGAGGTCCGTTTCAAACCCGGCGAGTCGCTCTATCATGCCGGCGACGGGAAGCCCTACCTGTTCACCGTGCGCGAGGGCACGGTCAAGCTGGTGCAGTACCTGCCCGACGGATCGCACCGGATCGTCCGCCTGCTCCGCCGGGGTGCCGTCGCCGGGCTCGAGGCCCTGCTGGGCGAGCCCTACGCCCACACTGCGACGGCCCTGCAGCCCGTCCTGACCTGCCGCATCCCGCGGGCGGTGGTCGACCGCCTCAGCACCGAGACGCCACGCCTGCACACGCAGTTGATGAAGCGGTGGCACCAATCGCTCCAGCAGGCCGACGACTGGCTGACCGAGTTGTCGACCGGAAGCGCACGGCTCCGGCTGGCGCGCCTGCTGCTACAGATGCTCGATGCGACAGACGGCGACATCTGCCATCTGCCGATCCGCGAGGACGTCGGCGCCATGCTGGCGATCACCATGGAAACGGCCAGCCGCACCGTCGCCGAATTCCGCCGCGCCGGCCTGATCGCCGATGTCGGCGATCACCTGGTCCGCTGCAACCGCGAGGGACTGGAGGACGTGGTGGCGGAAGCGTAATGATGACGACGACGCACGCTCGCAAGCTTCGATCCTGCACAACCGACGCGGAAGGGCGGCTCTGGTCGCTATGGCGGAACCGCCGCCTGGACGGCTGCAAATTCCGCAGTCAGCACCCGGTCGGCCGTTGCATTGCCGACTTCGCCTGCGTCGAGCGGATGCTGGTCCTAGAGGCTGATGGTGGTCGGTATGCAGATAATCAGGCCGATAAGCGGCGCACGGACTAGCTGAAAAGCCAGGGGTGGGGCGTGCTGCGGTTCTGGAATCCCGACATCCCGCGCGACACTGAGGGAGTTGTCACGGCGATCCGGGAAGCCCTCGGGTGCGGAGAACCCAAGTTGAGTGGCGAGGTGGTGGGCGGCGGCTTCCCAGCGGATGCAACTACCTGAACACCACCGTCTTGCTGCCGTTCAGCAGGACCCTGTGCTCGATGTGGTACTTGACGGCGCGGGCCAGCACCACGCTCTCCACGTCGCGGCCGACTTCCACCAGATCCTCCGGGGTGCGGGTGTGGTCGACGCGTTCGACCTCCTGCTCGATGATCGGACCTTCGTCCAGGTTGGACGTCACGTAGTGGGCGGTTGCCCCGATCAGCTTGACGCCGCGCGCGAAGGCCTGGTGATAGGGTTTGGCGCCCTTGAAGCTGGGCAGGAACGAGTGGTGGATGTTGATCGCGCGCCCGGCCAGCCGCTCGCAAAGCTCGGGCGAGAGCACTTGCATGTAGCGCGCCAGCACGACCAGGTCGATACGCTCCTGCGCGATGATCTCCCACAGCCGAGCTTCCTGCTCAGCCTTGTTGTCGGACTTGACCGGCAGATAGTGGAACGGGACGTTGTGCCAGGCCGCGAGTTGGTAGAAGTCGCGATGGTTCGACACGATCGCCGGGATCTCGACGTTCAGGCCGCCCACCCGATACCGGTAGAGCAGGTCGTTGAGGCAGTGGCCGAACTTCGAGACCAGGATCAGCAGGCGCTGCGGGCGCTCCGCGTCGTGCAGGTGCCAGGTCATCCCGAACCGTTGGGCGACGTCGGCGAACTGCGCCGCCAGGGCCTCGCGGTCGGGTCCCTCGGCCGGGGCGGCGAGGAAGATGCGCAGGAAGAACAGGTCGCTGGTCCGGTCGCCGAACTGCGCGCTGTCGATGATGTTGCAGCCCCGCTCCGCCAGGAAGCCGGATACGGCCGCGACGATGCCGACGGTGTCCGGGCATGAAATGGTCAGGATGTAGCGGGCGGTCATCTCGGAACTTTCCAGAACGGCTTGTGGCGCGGTCCGTGGAAAGAAGCGCAATCGAACACCCTGTGCAAGTGGCAATCCGTTGCCCCGCTCAATCGAGCATCGGCAGGCCGCTCTCGATCCTGACCAGGGCCGCCAGCAGCGGCACCCCGATGTCGCGCCGGACGAAGGCGCTGCTCCGGTCGGCGGCGGCGATGGCCTGCGACATGGTGTTCCGCCACCGGTCATCGCCATACATCAGCTTCTCCGCCTTGGCGCGCTGGGCCAGCACGGTCGGCCGCCGGTTAGCCGGCACCTCGGCAAGTTGCACCAGACGCCCCATCCATTGCTGGGCGATCGCCAGCTCGCCCCGGCTGAGCGACGCCGCGACGAACTCCGACAGGATTTCCGACTGCGGATCGGGATCCTGGACCTGCTCCAGGTATGCCGACGTCAACGATACCTCTCCCCGCGCCGCGAGGCGGCCGAGCACGGCGGGGACTGTCCAGGGACTGTCCTCCTGGACCGTGCGCAGCAGTCCAAGCGCCAGGTTGACTTCGCCCAGGTCGGCGGCGGCCACCGCCAGTTCGGCCGGGCAGCATTCCTGCTTCGTCTCGCGGAAGCGTGAGAATTGCTGTTCCACCGTGTTCAGGAAGAGGGTCCGAGCCTCCGCCTCGCGGCCGACCCGCATCAGCGCCTGCACCACCAGCCCCAGCTCCCAGGCGCAGGAATTCGCCTGGGCGTATTTCTGCGCCTCGGTGGTCAGAGCCGACGCCACCTCCTTCTCCCCGCGCCAGCCGGCGATCTCGGCTATGTCGGTCAGGTTGTAGAGACGCGTCGAGCAGTCGGCGATGCCCCGGGTGATCTGGAGCGCGATGTCGGTCTGGCCGCTCAGTGCCAGTGCACGGGCGACGAACAGGTCCTGTTCCTGGGATTCGGTACTGGCGGCGGCACCTCGCCGCAGCGCGCCGACGAAGGGAGCGATGATCTCCCGCGCGCGTTCGGCGCCGCCGTTCTGGTGGTAGGCCACCGCGAGTGACAGCCAGTCCCAGCGCGGCGTGGAAATCGGATGCTCGATCGGCGGCAGCAGGTTCTCGATCTTGTAGAGGAAACAGGCCGTGGACAGCGCATCGTTGCAGATCAGCGCCCGAACGCGGTTGCGGAACTCGAAGACGTCGAAATCACCGATGAACTGGTTGGTGATCAGCTGGACCGCGACCGGACTTTCGGGATAGCGCTGCACGATTTCGTTCAGCAGGCGGTCGGCTTCGCGCAGCAGGCGCGCCTCCTCGGCCGGATCGAACGTGGCGTTGGCCTGCTGGATGAACTGCATGGCCTGGACGAACTGCCGGTTGGCGCTGCCGGTGCTTTCCTGTGCCCGGGCGGCGGACGGAAGGCCCGCCGCCAGTCCGGCGGCAAGCAGGGCAAGCACTGCCGCGACGATCAGCAGGAACGCGCCGGGCCTCCTCCGACTATGCGCCGAACCGTCAGCGGACATAGCTCACGACGCGCTTCACGTAGGGCAACGACCTGGCATGGCCGGTCACCCGCTCCAGCTCGGCCGGGTCGCGCGCGTTGCCCATCAGATAGACGACGCCGTTGACCGTCTCGATCGAGTAGTTGATCGACGACACCTCGCGATCGAACAGAAGCTTGCCGCGCAACTGGGTACTGATCCAGGTGTCGCGGGTCGAGTCCCCCAGGGTCGAGGTGTCGTCCACGACGATCTCGTTGATCACTTCGCGAACGCCGTTCGCCTGCCACGCCAGACGCACCGCATCAAGCCGTTCTTCGGGAGTCTTGGCGCGGCCGGTCAGGAGGACGGCACCCTGGTTGACCGTCATGCCGAGACGCGAATGCATCTCGATACTGTGTTGGAACCAGTAATGATTGATCTGCGCCTGGATCTCGGTATCGCTGATGGCGCCGCCCAGTCCCCGCTCCTGCGAGGCCGCGACGACCGCGGTGGTGGCAGCGCCGCCGACGACGAGCGGTGCGCACCCCGACAGGGCGGCGACGACCAGGGTTCCCAGGACGAACAGCGGAAAACGCGCGCAAGACCTCAAAGCTTCCTCCGTACACCGGTCGCGATCCACGTCCGGGCGGCGCGAAGAAGTCACGCCCGCCACGTGATTGCAACACATATTTGAATTACTCGAAACCGGAGCCACGGCTTTTTCGCCTATCGTGGCCCGATTGCTGCAACCAGCATCATACCGGCCCGCGCGCTCACGCGAAGGGAGCGCTGGTCATCACATCGGCCAACTCGCGCGACAGCACATCGGCGATACGGCGGCGCTGGGCACCGTCGCGCAGCAGGTCCTCGTCACGCGGGTTGGAGAGGAAGCCGGTCTCGATCAAAACCGATGGAACGTCGGGCGCCTTCAGCACCGCGAAGTTCGCCGACCTCTTGGGATTGTCGAGCAATCGAAGCGAGCGCCCGGCCCCTTCGACAAGGCTGCTCTTCGCCATCAGCGAGGCGGTGACGGTATGGCGCGCGACCAGGTCGGACAGGATCGCCGCGACTTGCGGCCGGGTGTGGCGCAGGTCGATGCCCCCTGCGCCGTCCGCCAGGTTCTCCTGCTTGGCCAGCGCGAAGGCGAAATCGTCCGACGCCTTGTCGGACAGGGTATAGGCGGAAAGCCCGCGCGCATCGCGATTGGGCGCGCTGTCCGCGTGGATCGAGATGAACAGGTCGGCCCCGGCGTCGCGCGCTATGGCGACTCTCTCGGCCAGCGGCAGGAAGATATCGGTGTCCCGCGTCAACTTCACCGCGACGCCGGATACGCCCCGAAGCCGGCGCGCGATCTCCCGCGAGATATCCAGCGTGATTTCCTTCTCCAGCGTCCCCCGGACACCGATGGCGCCGGGATCGTGGCCGCCGTGCCCCGGGTCGATCACCACGAGTCGCCAGTTCGGAACGGCCGCGGGGGGCTCCGGCTTGCGCTGCGGTACGTTGGTGGGAGCGGCGGCGGCGGTACCGGGCGCCAGAAAGCCCGCCAGCCCGGAGGCCCCGATGCCGAGCAAGGGCGCGCTCAACGCCAATTGAAGCAGAACCCTGCGCTTCATCCGATAAGACTGCCCATCGATCCTGTGGTCATCGGTCCAGTGGCCGGCCCCCGGGCCGGCAGGAGGAACCTCGGCGACCAGTGTAGGCGGCTGTTGGTTAACTGTTAATTACCCCACCCGCTGCTTGTCGAGTCCCGAAGGAGTGATCCGCCGGAATTTCTGCCACCAACTTCCGGCACCGGCCAAGCCGGAGGCATCCCACCCGGAGGCTTTTCCATAGCCGCGGCGATATCAACGGCATTTTCGACTTATGATATCTTGTTCTCGGTCCCGACTCGGGTCAGACTGTTCTCTTGAAGATGGTGGAGGCGGTCATGAAGGAAGCCTTGATCAACATCATCCGCGAGGAGCGCATCGCTCTGGAAGCCCGTATAGCCGACGAACTGAAGCGGCGGGTGCCGGATGACATGAGGATCGAAGCCCTGCAGGAGGAAGCGTCCGACCTGCAACGGCAACTCGAAAAATACGAGCAGTAGGCGACCGGTTCCCGCCGCGCCGAAGGCTACCCCCTCTGAGAGCCCGTACGGCCTTGCAACCGGGGCCGCTACGGGCTTTTGTTCGCCCTGCCACCAGATCAGGGAAACGGGGGGAACCATGCCCAAATTCGCCGCCAATCTGTCGATGATGTTCCAGGAGCACGATTTCCTGGATCGCTTCGGTGCCGCCGCCGGGTGCGGCTTCCGGGGAGTCGAATACCTTTTCCCCTATGAATGGCCCGCCGACGAGATCAAGCGGGCGCTCGACGACGCGGGTCTCGAGCAGGTGCTGTTCAATCTTCCTCCCGGCGACTGGGCCGGCGGCGAGCGCGGCATGGCGGCCCTGCCGGGGCGGGAAGCCGAGTTCGCGGAAACGGTCGAACGGGCGATCGAGTACGCTCGCGTGCTGGACTGCCCGCGGCTTCATGCCATGGCCGGCATCGTTCACGCCGGGATCGACCGGGACGAGGCGGAGGCGGTCTATGTCTCCAATTTGCGTCATGCGGCCGACGCCGCCGCCCGGCATGGCATCACCCTGCTGGCCGAACCGATCAACAGCCGGGACATGCCGGGCTATTTCCTGAACACCTCGACCGCCGGCCGCAGGATCATGGCCGCCGTCTCCCGTCCCAACCTGAAACTGCAGTTCGACATCTATCACACCCAGATCATGGAAGGCGATCTGGCGGAACGGCTGCGCCAGAACCTGGAAGCGATCGGCCATATCCAGATCGCCGGGACTCCCGGCCGGCACGAGCCCGACATAGGCGAGATCAACTACCCCTTCCTGTTCAACCTGATCGACGAGATCGGCTATACCGGCTGGATCGGCTGCGAGTACCGGCCGCGCGCCGCAACCCGGGCCGGCCTGGGCTGGGCGAAGGCGTACGGCATCGCCGCCGGGTGACAATCAAGGTTAGGAATTCTTTAATGACCCCATCGGCGAGCCATGCTAGTCATGGCCCGCCACCACTTCGCGCGTGGTCCATGGGGACACGGAATGCCGCAACCGTCTGGAATAGACACCGGTGACAACCAGGCCGTGATCAGCCAGGAACCGCCGTTCGGCGCCTATGCGCCGTCTCGTCTCCAGCGCGCCGTCATCGGGCTGACCCGGACCCGGCCGGAAACCTGGCTCGGCAAGCGCACCGCCTTCGCGGCCCGGCGGCTGGTCCTGGCGGGACTCAAGTCGCCGCTGGACGTCGATGTCTTCGGGCAGAAGTTCCGGATCCACCCGGAAGACAACGTCTGCGAAAAGCGGGTGCTGTTCACGCCGCAGTTCTTCGATCCGGTCGAACGCCAAGTGCTGGCCGCCCGGCTGCACGACGGATTCACCTTCGTGGACCTGGGCGCGAATGTCGGCGTCTATTCCCTTTTTGTCGCCGGCCGGGCCGGGAAAAACGCCCGCGTGCTCGCGGTGGAACCTCAGCCGGAGATTTACCGCCGGCTCGCCTTCAACGTGGCCGCCAACGACCTGGGAACCATCCGGACACTGCAATGTGCGGTGGCGGACCGCACGGGGACCCTGGACCTGTTCATCGATCGCGGCAACCGCGGCCAGAGCAGCATCGCCATGAAGACGGGGGAGCGGATTTCCGTCCCATGCCGGACCCTCGACGGACTCCTCGCCGAGGCCGGTTTCGACCGGGTCGACGCTCTGAAGATCGATATCGAGGGAGCCGAGGATACCGTGCTGGTGCCTTTCTTCTCTTCCGCGCCCGAACGGCGCTGGCCGGCGCTGATCCTGCTGGAGACGTCGAGCGACCGGTGGAAGACGGATTGCGTCAAGCTGTGCGTCGACCATGGGTACCGGATCAGTCACACGACGCGTTTGAACGTGATCCTGCAGAGGACGGCGGACAGCGCCTCCGCCGCGGCGTGAGCGGTGTTGAGTCGGCCCGGAGTCGGGGCCCTGCACAGCCATTGTGCAGCGCAGCATAGCGGTGCCGCTCCTTCGGGAGGAACTTGACCCGGCCGGTGGATTTTCCAATAAACCTTTCGCAAACAAAGCGATGGCTGCGGCGTGGGGTCTGCGGACCGATTTTTGCGATACGTGGATATGGCCGGCCATATCCGTGACATTCTGTCGCTCAAATCGTTAAAAAGTGCTTTATTTTCAGCTACTTTGCTCATTTAATAGGCAGTTTCCAGGCAGCCCCCGAGCTTTGCTGCAATAATATGCAGATCCCTGCGGTCTCGGCTGGACTCCCCGGTCTTGTGACGGTTGTGTTGCTGTGTACAATCAGCGGGTCGCGCTAAAAAAGATGCTTGGCATAACGATTGCGATAGGGAGTTGGAGAGATGAAGTTCTGATCAGCCGCTTGTCAACGGAGAGCCTTGATGACCGATGCGACTGCTGAGACCGTCCACATGGCGCGGAGTACCGTGCCAACCGTTCTACATACACGGTCTTCCAACACCATTGTCGATTTTGCTCGAAGCCCTCAGAAGTACCTTTTAGTTCTACGATTTTTCTTGGTCAATACAGTCGCTTCCGCTCTTCTGGCAGCGGCATGGCTTCAGGGATGGGTCACGCCGATCCTCGCCACCGACAATACCGGGTTGTGCCAATTGATATTCGCCGTTTTCCTGGTGGGGCTGGCAGTCTCGGCCGCCAAGATCTGGCGTACCAGTTGCGAAATCAATGCGTGCAAAGACTTCCAACTGCACGTCAATTCGCGCGCCTCGCGCTACGTGGCCGAGGTCATGGGCCGTGACAGCGGCAGCCGCAGCACCCTTGCGGGCAATCTCCGCCTGAAGCTGTCCTCCCGGGTCGCGATCGTCCGGCACTTGGCGGCGAGCCTGGTCCTGCTCGGGCTGATCGGGACCGTGGTCGGATTCATCATCTCCCTGAGCGGCGTCGATCCGGCTAAGGCGGGCGACGTGGCGTCGATCTCCCCCATGGTCACAAAGCTGATCGAGGGCATGTCGGTGGCGCTCTACACGACCTTGGTCGGCGGCGTGCTGAACATCTGGCTGAGCATCAACTACAACATGCTCGCCACCGGCACCGTCAACCTGATCACCGAGATCACGGCGCTGGGTGAACGCCATGCAGGGTCTTGACCAGTTCGACGACGACGACGTCAACGGTACCGTTTTCCGCGACGTCATCACGCTGGCCCTGTGCGGCTTCGTGGCGGTCGTGATCCTGCTGCTGCCGCACCTCAATCCCAAGCAGCAGGCACAGGCCGCCGTCAGCACGACCCCCGGCAACGTCATGGTCGAGGCCCGCTGGGCCGACGAACTGGACACCGACATAGATTTGTGGGTCCAGGCGCCGGGCGACGTGCCGGTCGGCTATTCCAACAAGTCGGGCGTCATCTTCAACCTGCTGCGCGACGACCTTGGCCGCAACGCCGACCCGACCCAACTGAACTACGAGGTCAGCTACAGCCGGGGCATACCGCCCGGCGAGTATGCGATCAACCTGCACATGTACCGCAACAAGGCGCGGGTCTCGCCGGTCAAGGTCACGGTCGTGACCAGCGTCAAGAAACCTAATGCCGAGTCGGCGAAGCAGGTGCTGTCCAGTTCGGTCGACCTGACGGTCGAGAACCAGGAACTGACGGTCTACCGGTTCAAGCTGACGGAGGCCGGGGATCTCGTTCCCAGCAGCGTCAACAGCCTGCCGAAGGCCCTGCGGAAGTGGAGGCAGTGATGCAACTCATGATGAACCTCTTCGTGGTGGCGGTCGTCCTGGCCGCGGGCCTCGCCACCATCAGCATCTGGTCACCCCGCAATCTGTGGGTGAAGATCGGCGCCGTGACTCTTGCCGCCGGCTTCATGCCGCTGTCCTATGCCAGCTTCGCGGACCTGCTCAGCAAGCCGAAGCCGGTGGCGCTGGAGTGGTTCCACCGCAGCATGAGCGAGGCGACCGTGCTGAGCGCGCGGATGCAGGAGGGCGAGGCGATCTACCTGTGGCTCCAGCTGCCCGACACCGCCGAGCCGCGCTACTACAAGATCGGCTGGAGCGAGGACGTCGCCAAGCAGCTCCAGCAGGCGATGCGCGAGGCCGAGAAGAACCAGGGCGGCCTCAAGATGGAGCTGCCGTTCGAGAACACCTGGGACAAGGACAAGCCGATGTTCTACGCCCTGCCCCAGCCGAAGCTGCCGGAAAAGAACGGCGAGCGCGGCGGCGGCGACGCGCCCCTGGTTTATCAGCACCCCGGCACCAGCGCCTGACGGCCAGGCCTCCGGTCGAGCGGCTCTCCGGAACGCCTCCTCCCGATCCCGGGGAGGAGGCGTTCTGCTTTCCGGACGCTACAGGACCTGCTTCGGCACCTTCAGCAGTTCCCGCCGGATGCGCCTGAGGCTGGGGCGGTTGGTCTCGTCATAGGCCAGCGGCCGGCACAGATGCATGGCGGTGAGCCCGACGCGGGCGGTCAGCAGGCCGTTGATCACCCCCTGCCCCACGCGGGTCGAGAGCGATGCCGCGAGCGTGCTTCCCAGGGCCTCCACCATCAGGTCGTTGCCGCTCTCCGCGACGCCGGCAATCGCGATGTTGGCGAGCATCCGGCGCAGCAGCTTCAGGCTGCCGACATAGCCCGGACGGGCACCGTAGAGGGTGGCGACCTCGCGGACCAGCTTCAGGTTCCGCCATAGCACGATCACCACGTCGAGCAGCGCCGCCGGGCTCAGCGCCGTGGCGACCGCGGTGTCGCGGGCGGCGCGCAGCACCAACTGGTACGAGCGGCGGTCGATGTCCTGGAGCAGCTGGAGATCGACCATGCGCACGACCTCGCGGTCGTCGTGCGCGTCGCTCAGATTGTCCCGGAGAGCCTGGACCTGAGCCGACAGGTCGCGCCGGTCGCCGTAGAGCGAGGCGACCGCCCCGGCGTAGCGCGCGGCTTCGCCATGGGTGCCGGATGTCCGCAGGTGCTCCGCTTCCTCCCGCAGCCCGTCGATCCGGCGCAGCCGGCGAAGGCTGCGCAGCTCCCCGGCGAGCAGGCCGAAGCCGCCAAGCACGGCGCCGCCCGCCAGCGCCACGGCGCCACCGCCCAGCAGGACGCTGGTCTCGAAGGCGCGCCGGACCAGATCGACCGTGTCGTAGCCGACCGCCAGCGCCACCAGCGCCGCCGCCGAGCCGACCAGCAGCCGGACCGCCCAGCGCCGGGGTGCGGGGACAGGCTCCGGCAGCTCGGAGTCGGCCGTGACTTCTCCCGCCGCCGCGGCGGGCCGATCGTCCGGAACCACGACGACTGCGCCGCCGGGGTCCAGTTCCATCGGCGCGATATAGTCCTTGTCACGCGTCCGCCCGGTCATGACAGGAAATCTCCGATCAGGAAGTCCAGCGCCTGGTCGAGCCGGATGTTCGGCAGGCCCCGGCCCTGCCGGACCGACAGCAGGGGCGGCCGGAAGTCCAGGAAGTTGAGCCGGCGCACGCCGTCGTCGGTCAGCAGCCGATGGTCGTCCGGGATCTCGCCGGGGTACAGGACAGTCGGCTCGGTTCGCCCGATGGGGATGCCGCGCACGCAGGCGAGTTGCCGCCCCTGGTGCTCGGCCATCACCGTCTCCGTGCATTTCAGCGCCGCGATCGCCATGGTTTCGACCCGCGCGCCTTCGAAGCGGATCGCGTTCCGCCGCTCCTCGACCAGACCGTCCAGCAGCCGGCGCAGGTTGGCGTGCTGGTTGGACGGGATGTGGTCGGCCTTGGTGGCGGCGAACAGCACCCGGTCGATCCGCCCGCCGAGCAGCCGGCCCAGCCAGCTCGACCTTCCGTGGCGGAAGGATTCCAGCGTGGCCGACAGGGACGTCTGCATGTCGGCCAGGGCGGCCGGCCCGGCATTCAGCGCGCCGATCACGTCCACCAGCACGATCTGGCGGTCCAGCCGGGCGAAGTGCTCGGTGAAGAAACGCCGGACGACGTTGGTCTTGTAGGCCTCGAACCGCTCCTCCATCATCGCCCAGAGGGTATGCCGCCCGGCCCGCGCCGGCGGCTCCGGCAATGGGCAGAAGGCCAGCACCGGCGCTCCGACCAGTTCCCCCGGCTCCACGAAGCGGCCGGGCTGGATCAGGCTGAGCAGCTGGTCCGAGGCCCGGCAGGCCAGCAGGTATTCCGTGTAAAGCTCCGCCGCCCGGCGCGCCACCGCCTCCTCGGCGGGACCCGCCGGGTCGCGGTTGGACAGGTAGGCCAGCCATTCCGCCGCCAGGGCGTCGCGCGGCGCGCGCCTGGCAAGCTCCAGCGTCTCCCGCGACCACTCGGCATAGGTGCGGTCCAGCAGCGGCAGGTCTAGCAGCCACTCGCCGGGATAGTCCACGATGTCCAGGTTCAGCCGGGTCGCCCCGAGCAGCCGGCGCTTCAGCATCGTCCCCGGCATGTAGCGGAGCGCCACCCGCACCTGGCTGGTGACCTTGGTGTTGTTCGGCCATTGCGGGTCGGGCGCGGTCAGCCGGGCGATCTGGCTCTCGTAGTCGAAGCGCGGCACCGCCTGGTCGGGCTGGGGCTCCATGCGGGCGGCGATGAAGCGGCCGGTCGCGACCACGTCCAGGAACGGCAGCCGGTCGGCATGCAGCAGGTTGTCGATCAGGGCGGTAGTCAGGACCGTCTTGCCGGACCGGCGCAGGCCGGTCACGCCGATGCGCAGGTTGCCGTCCAGCATCCGGTCGGTCAGTTCGCCGACGCGGTCGATGGTCCGGCTGCCCAGGTTGGTGAGGTCGCGGAAGGGTGATGCAGGCAATCTCTGTCTCGACAGGTCCGGTTGATACGAAGTCCGTTGATATGAATCCTGCGGCAAAGCCTATCTATCGCGAACCGGCGGGAAGCACATCCGTCCTGTGCAGGTCGGCCCACCGTGCGAGATCGCCGCCCTGGACCGCCGCCGTGCCGATGCCGGGCGCCGGCTCTCGCTCGTTGTTCTCCAGCCGGTTGTCGTGGTTGTGCATCGGCTCGTGGCCGCGGTTGCTGACCCGCTCGTTCAGGCAAGCCCGCCGTCCCGCGCAGAGGTTGCGCGTGACCTTATTGCCGGTGGCCCCGTAGATCAGCAGCCCGACCCGCCCTGCTTCGATGTCGTTTCCGACGACCGTGTTGTACTTGGCCTCCGAGTCCGTTCCGGGACGCATCCAGCGGCCCGTGGTCAGGCCGCCGACGGAGATGCCGTCGCGCTCGCACCCTTTCATGACATTGCCGGCGACGAAGTTGCCCTCGCTGCCGCCCTTCATCATCAGGCAGGTATGGCCGGGCGTGCCGTCGACGACGTTGCCGATCAATTGCGAGCCGTTGACCGCGACGAGGTCGATGCCGCCGTCGCCGTTGCCGTTGCGGTCGGCGCCGCTGTCGCGGACGATGTTGCGATAGAGATGGACATTGTCCGCCTGGCTGATCTTGATGCCGTCCTCGCCCGCCCGCTCGACCAGATTGTCGGCGATCACGATGTTCCGGGCATACCGGGACATGTCGCTGGTGTCGCGCCCGGACAGTCCGAACTGGATGCCGTTGCCCCCCGCCCCGGCGATCACGTGGAAGCCGAACACCCCGACGTTCCGCGTCCCGAAGCCGTAGATCCCGGTCTTGCCCGAAACGATGCGCGCCTCCCTGCGGCCGTCGGCCGAGATCAGCCGGATCGGAGCATCCTCCGTGCCGCTCTTGGAGAACTTGACCGGACCCTGATAGGTTCCCGCCTTGACCATGATGTCGGTGCCGGGCACCGCGCGTTCGATCGCCACGTTGATGTCGCTGACCGGTCCGTCGGGCGAAACCCAGATCCGGTATCTCTGCTCCCCCCCGGCGTCGAACGGCGGGGCGGCCCGGGACGCGGCCGGCCAGGCGGAGACGACGCCCGACAGCAGCAGGGCGAAGAGGATCGGACGCTTCATCGACAGGCAAGGCATGGGTAACGCGAACTCCATCCGGTCAGGAAAGATTGCAGGGGCGGCCGAGCGGATCTCCGGTCAGGCGCCGAGCTCGAACATCAGCAGCAGGGTTCGCTGGAAACCCCAGAGATTGTCGTCGGAGACGACGTAGAGCAACGTCCTGCCGTCGGGCGTCGACACCGCGGAGATGCCCTCGAAGTTGTCGGTCGTGACCGGCGGCTCCAGCACCGCCAGTTCGGTCCCGGACAACTCGCCACCCGCCTCGATCGAGGCGCCGGGCACCCGGACGATCCGCGCGCCGAACCCGCCCAGGATCGAGGCCCGCCGCTCCAGGACCACGAGGTCGCCGTCAGGCAGGAACGTGGCGTCGGTCGGCCGGTACGGCGCTCGACCGCGATAGCTCAGGCTTTCCCAGCCCTCCGCGCCCCCCAGCCAGGCCCGGCTGAAGCCGGCCTTGTCGTCGGACCCTTCCTCGATCACCAGCATCCGCCCGTCGGGGAGGGCCGCCAGCGCCTCCGGCCCGCTGTTGCCTTCGGCGCTCCGGATACCCGGCGGGCGCGGCAGCTTGGGCAGCGGCCGCGTCACCGGTCCGTCCGGATGGGAGGAATACAGCTCGACCCGGTGCCAGCGCTCGAAGCTGACCGCCCAGCGCCCGTCGGGCAGCCGGGCCAGCCCTTCGGAGTCGGCACGGTTGGTCTTGGCCTGCTTCCCGTCGATATCGAGCAGCGGCGCCACGGTGATGCCGCGCACCCCCGCGAGATCGCCCGCGTCGTCGTAATCCAGGTTGCCGGTAACCACGTTGCCGCGGTCGGAGACGGCGACGAACCGGCGCCCGTCCGGTTCGACCACGATGCCGGACAGGCCGCCGAAATCCGGATCGGAGTCCCTGAGCGCCAAGCCGCCCCGGTATATGAGCGTCCCGACGTCCCGCCGGTCGGGACGGCTGTCGTCGAGCCGGACGGGATACGAGTTTTCCAGGGGACCGTTGGCGGTCAGCGGCGAGCAGCCTACGACCGCCAGGGTGGCGAGCGAGGCGAGGAGGAACGCCCGCCGGACGAAATCTTGAAGTGCAGCCATGGCCCCATAGATGGCATCGCCGATGATGCGGTGCGACAGCTTTTGTCGGCTCATGCCGGGTACCACGCCGCGGTAAGACGTTTGCCCCCTGTCAGGCTGGAAGTTCTCAGGAGGCGCGCAAGCCCCGGCTGCGGAAGATGTTCCGGACCGTGCGGACCTGCCGTGCGCTTGGCGGCCCCAAGGCGCGAAGCGCCGGGAACGGGCAGCGGTCGCGGAGATGGATCGTCGACAGCCGGTGGAACGGCAGCACCTCGACCCGCTCGACGTCCGGCAGCGATGCCGCGAACTCCGCCAGGGTCTCCACGTGGCGGGGATCGTCGTTGACGCCGGGAACCACCGCGAAGCGCACCCAGACCGGCTTGCGGGCGGCCCGCAGAATTCCCGCGAAACGCTGGGCGCCCGGCACCGGTGCCGATGGACGCCGGTCGAACGCTCCGGGTTCGACCGGCGTGAGGTCGAGAACCACGAGGTCGGTCAAGTGCAGCAGCCCCTTCGCCGCGAACAGGTTGCCGCTGCCGCAGGTATCCAGGGCGGTGGCAATCCCCATGTCGCGGCACCGCCGTAACAACTCCCGGATGAAGCCGGCCTGCTCGAGCGGCTCGGCGCCGGCCACGGTGACGCCGCCGCCGGAGACCTGCATATAGTCCGCATAGCGGGCTATCTGGTGCATCAGGCCGTCGATCCCGCCGGCGCCTGCCCTGCTTCCGGGTTCAGCGTCGGCGCAGTCGGCGCTTCGCTCCTCGGTACATCGGGCGCAACGCAACGGGCAGCCGTCCAGTTGGATGACGAAGCGGACACCCGGCCCGCCGGCCCCCGTGCCGAGCGCGGAGACGGAGTGAATGCGTCCCACGAAATTCCGGGAACTCTCCGGCGGCACCATCTGGTTGGAAAGATCGGTCATGAAATCCCGTGCGCCCGCCCCGCCGGATGCGTTTGCGCCATCGAGCCGCCGGTACGGCACCGACCTCGATCGTCACCATGGAGCAATGCGGCGGCGGGAGCCTTGATCCAAATCAACCTGGGGAACAGACGGCCGGCTCCGGGTAACCGAATCTACACGCGTTGCGTTTAGCCTTGCCGGCGGTGCCCGTTCGGAGGGCTGGTTCGGAAACGACGCGACGCAAGGCAATGACATCGCACATGACATATGAGCTCGTTCACAAGTTCCGTGGCCAAGGCAAGATGAACGAGGCTGAAGACTGGATCAGGGCCAACGTCAAGGGGCTATGGGAGCTTCAGTTCCTCGGCATGTCCGAGGAGGTCGACGAGTTCAAGAAGACCAAGACCTATATCTTCCATGTCCGATTCACTTTCGGGCGCAGCGAGGACATGAAGCGCTTCAAGGACGAGTACATCGACGGGAAGCCGGCGCGACGGACCCAAGCCGCCGCGCCGGCGAAGAAACGCGGGTTCTTCAGCCGCCTGTTCGAGTAGTCCAGCCGCAATTCCCCGGTCACGGCATCCTCCTTCACCATGTTCCGGCCACCGCGTCGGAACCCTCCGCTGGGCTGGATGTTATATGCCGGATACAAGACGTGCAGTCCGGCCCCAGGCCGCGGTTGGCGAAAGCCAAGTGCGATCCCTATATATTTTAGAAAAACACGAAGAAAAATCCGCGGACTTGACCGCCCTCGTGGGTCCAATCACCTAAGCCGGAAAGTATATTTGAGAGTTAGCCTGTTTGCTGTACATAATGGCGCATTCGACGGAAACTCCGCGGTATGGATAATTGCTTTCCGCCGAGCTTTTGTTCCGCGGCGTCAAGACCACGGTCAGGAGATCCGCATTTGACAACAGCACACGCTCCTGACATGGACGATCACACGCGGCAACTTGAACAGGCCCTGAAGGAGAAAGAGGCGGCCCTGCGCGAACTGCAGCACCGGGCCAAGAACAGCCTCCAGCTCGTCATAAGCCTCCTGAAGCTCCAGAGCGGCCGCATCCGCGACCCGGATGCCCGGACCGCCTACGACCTTACGCTCCAGCGGATCGAAGCGCTGGCCATCGCATACCGCCACCTTCACGAGTCCGGCAGCGAGACCCAGGTCGAGTTCGGCCGCTACCTGAGCGAGCTGGTGACGACCACCAGCGCCAACGTGCCGGGCGGCGCCCAGGGGACCGAGATCGACGTGCAGTCGGAGAAGATCACCGGCGGGCTTTCGCTTGCCGTGCCGCTGGGCCTGATCGTCAACGAACTGCTGACCAACAGCCTGCGGCATGCGTTCCCGGCCAAGAGCTGGATCCGCATCTCGCTGACCCGCCCTGCCCCGGATACGCTCGATCTGGTGATCGCCGACAACGGCCGGGGCCTGCCCTCCGGCTTCGACCCCGACGCCGATGCCGGCATGCTGCTGGCCGAAGCCCTGGCGGCGCAGCTGAGCGCGACCCTGGCGTCCGAGACGACCGGCAGCGGCACCGTCGTGCGGATGTCGATCCCGCTTTAGGCGACGCCTTGATCCGGCTTCGCCCGGCAGGGCGAACGCCGACATCTTCCATCGGCGCCTCGGCCACTGTCTCAGCGTCGAGCCACGGGGAACCGGCCTGCTCCACCAATGCGAAAGCCCGCCGAACGGGGTTCGGCGGGCTTTCGCTTCATGCCCGGCAAGGGTGCCGGCGCGGTCCTTACTTGGACGCGCCTTCTTCCTTGTTGTTCATGCCGCGGCCGGTGGTGCGCTCGCTGATGCGCGCCCGCTTGCCGCGCAGCTCGCGCAGATAATAGAGCTTGGCGCGGCGGACGTCGCCCTTGCGGACCAGCTCGATGCTGTCGATCCGAGGGCTGTACAGCGGGAACACGCGCTCCACGCCCTCGCCGTAGCTGATCTTGCGCACGGTGAAGCTGCTGTTCAGCCCGGCGTTCTTGCGGGCGATGCAGACGCCCTCGTAGGCCTGGACGCGCTCGCGCGTGCCTTCGACCACCTTCACGTTGACGCGCAGCGTGTCGCCGGGGGAAAACTCCGGAACGCCGCGCTTGTCGACCAGCTTCTGGACCTGTTCGGCCTCGATCTGCTGAATGATGTTCATCGCACTCACCCCTTACCTTCACTGATGGCGCACCGAACCCTTGGCAGGCTCCCGGCGGACCCGTTTATCATCTATTCCATCGTCGCGACGCGGTCGCGCCGGCGGCGCTTCCGCGGTTCTTCCGCCTCGCGGGCGGCCTCGTAGCGGGACCACAGGTCGGGCCGCCGGGCCCTGGTGATCCCCTCCGCCTCGGCCAGCCGCCAGGCCCTTACCTTCTCGTGATGACCGGAAAGCAGGACTTCCGGCACCGTGCGCCCCTGCCAGTCGGCCGGCCGCGTATAATGGGGATACTCCAGCAATCCCCGCTCGAAACTCTCCTCCCCGGCGGTCTCCTCGTTGCCCATGACGCCCGGCAGAAGCCGGACGACGGCATCGATCAGGGCCAGGGCCGCCGGCTCGCCGCCGGACAGCACGAAGTCGCCGAGGCTGACCTCCTCGACCCGGTGGGCCTCCAGGACCCGCTCGTCGACCCCTTCGTAACGTCCGCACAGAAAGGTCACGACGGGTTCAGCCGCCAGTTCCCTGACCAGGGGCTGATCGAGCAGGCGCCCGCGCGGCGACAGGTAGATGACCCGGCCGCGTTCCGCCGCTTCCGCGCCGCCGGTGGCGGCCGTCAGCGCCGCGTCCAGGACATCCGGCCGCATGACCATGCCGGGACCGCCGCCGAACGGGGTATCGTCGACCGAGCGGTGTTTATCGCGTGCGAAAGACCGGATGTCCACTGCTTCCAGGGACCAGATCCCGTTTTCGAGCGCGCGCCCGGCGAGGCTGAGACCCAGCGGCCCCGGGAACATTTCCGGGAAGAGGGTCAGCACGCGGACGGTCCATGCCCGGTCCATCACGCCCCCTCCCTGCCGACGGCGGCGTCGCCGTCCTCGTCGTCCCGATCCCGGTCCGGGGCGCCCGGCGGCGCCAGCAGATCCTCGGGCGGGTCGGCGACGATGCGTCCGCCGGCCACGTCCACAACCGGCACGATGGCCTTGGTGAACGGAACCATGGCGGTGCGCCGGTCGGGGAGCGCCAGTTCGAGCATGTCCCCGCCGCCGAAGTCGTGGACTGCGATCACCGTGCCGATCCGTTCGCCGTCCGGCCGCAGGACCGGCAGGCCGATCAGGTCGGCATGGTAGAACTCGTCCTCGTCCTCGGGCGGCGGCAGGCGGTCACGGTCGACGTGGAGCAGCACGCCGCGCAGGGCTTCCGCGGCGGTCCGGTCGGCAACCCCCTGCACCCGGGCCAGCCAATAGTCCTTCATCGCCGACTGGAGTTCGACGGTGAAGCGGCGGGTGCCGGTGTGGTCGGTCAGAGGGTTGTAATCCGCGATGGCGGCGGGGTCGCCGGTGAAGCTCTTCAGCTTCACCAGGCCGCGCACGCCATGCACGCCCACGATCTGGCCGACGCACACGCGTGCGCCAGTTGCATCGGGCTTGCCTGCGGACCGGGGTGCCATGGGAGGAGACCTGAGCCTTCGAGATTACCGGGCGGGATTACTCGGCGCTGCCGGCGGCTTCCGCCTCGGCGCGCTTGGCGGCTGCGGCCTGCTCCGCCTTGATCCGCTCCTGGGCCTTCGCCTTGGGGGCGGCCTTCTTCGGGTTCTGGCCCTGGGCCGGCATCGGCACGATCTCGGCGCGGCCGAGGAACAGCTCGACGCGGTCGGTCGGCTGGGCGCCGACGGACAGCCAATGCTTGGCGCGCTCGGTGTTGAGCACGACCCGCTCGGGATGATCCTTGGCCAGCATCGGGTTGTAGGTGCCGATCTTCTCGATGAAGCGGCCATCGCGCGGGCTGCGCGCGTCGGTGACGACGATGGCGTAGAACGGGCGCTTCTTGGCGCCGCCGCGGGTCAGACGGATCTTCAAGGACATTGCGAAACTACTCTCTTCACTCAGGTTGCAGGTATTGGCTGTCTTGTCGGTAGGCGAACTGTCGTATACGAGGCTGTGCGGGCGGCGGCTTACGGGAAGCCCTTGCCGCGGGGAAGGAGACCGGCCAGGCCCTGGCGCATCATGCCTTTCTGGCCCATCTTCTTGACCTTCTTCATCATGGTCTGCATGTCCTGGAACTGCTTGAGCAGCCGGTTGACATCCTGGACCTGTACGCCCGACCCCAGGGCGATGCGGCGCTTGCGCGACGCCTTGATAAGGTCGGGATTGCGCCGCTCGGCCTTGGTCATGGACGAGATGATGGCTTCCTGCTTCTTCAGGATGCCCTCGTCGATGTTGGCGTCCTTGAGCTGGTTCTTGATCTTGCCGATGCCGGGCAGCATCCCCAGCATGCCGCCCATGCCGCCCATCTTGCGGATCTGCTTGAGCTGGTTCGCCATGTCGTCGAGGTCGAAGGTGCCCTTCTCCATCTTCTTGGCGAGCTTCTCGGCCTCCGCCTTGTCGATGTTCTCGGCGGCCTTCTCGACCAGGCTGACCACGTCGCCCATGCCCAGGATGCGGCCGGCGATGCGGTCGGGATGGAAGGCTTCGAGCGCGTCCACCTTCTCGCCGACGCCCAGCAGCTTGATCGGCTTGCCGGTGATCTGGCGCATCGACAGCGCGGCACCGCCGCGGGCGTCGCCGTCGATCCGGGTCAGCACGATGCCGGAGATGCCGACGCGGTCCTGGAAGTTGGTCGCGACCGTCACCGCGTCCTGGCCGGTCATGGCGTCCACGACCAGCAGCGTCTCCACGGGCTTGGTGGCGTCGCGGACGGCGGCCACCTCGGCCATCAGCTCGTCGTCGATCGCGAGCCGGCCGGCGGTGTCGAGCATGACGACGTCGTAGCCTTCGACGCGGCCGGTCTGCATGGCGCGCCTGGCGATCTCCACCGGCTGCTGGCCGGGGACGATCGGGAGGGTCGCGACCTGGACCTGCTCGCCGAGGATCTTGAGCTGTTCCTGGGCCGCCGGGCGCCTGGTGTCCAGCGAGGCCATCAGGACCTTCTTGCGCTCCCGCGTCTTGAGGCGGAGCGCGATCTTGGCGGTGCTGGTGGTCTTGCCCGAGCCCTGGAGGCCGACCATCAGGATCGGCACGGGAGCCGCGGCTTCTAGGTTGATGCCTTCGCTGGACGAGCCCAGCATCTCGACCAGATGGTCGTAGACGATCTTGACGACCATCTGGCCCGGCGTCACCGAGCGCAGGACCTCCTGGCCGACGGCCTTCTCCTTGACGCCGGCGATGAACTGCTTGACGACGGGCAAGGCCACGTCGGCTTCGAGCAAGGCGACGCGCACCTCGCGCAGAGCGATCCCGACATCCTCCTCGCTCAGCGCGCCACGCCGCGTGAGACGATCGAAGATGTCTCCCAGCCGTCCGGTCAGCCCTTCAAACATGCGTCACTCGGTCATGGTTCGCGAAAGTCGGATGCCCGGCCCCACTGCGCCGCCGTCTCGGCCAGACTTGCTGGCCATTCGCCCAAACAGAAACGCGCCAGTGCGCGAAACTCGCGGACCGGCGGGCACCCTCGGGCGCAGACAAGGCGGCTCATGGGATTGAGCGGACCGCGAAACTAGGGGACCGGAGCGGCGATGTCAACAGGAGGGTTATGCCTATGTGCGGCTTTCGTGCGGCGACTTCCTCGGCTACCGCCGATCCCCTCGGAAAGGCCGCATATGTCATCATCCGTAACGGCGAGCCCCGACGATCGGGAAGCCGATGGGCGTCCACGACCTTGGCTGACGACACCCCCCTCCCCTGGCAAGGACGCAAATGTCAGCATCCGTGATGACAGGGCTGTCGGCTGGCGATGTCGCGATGCGTCGAGCGGCCGTTGCGAGCCCGCAAAGTTGCATGCGTCACGAAGACGCTCGTATGAGGCGAATGCCTATTCTAGCTTGGACATGCGGACAGCGACCGGGACTGGCCCGGTCGCCTCCGCTACAGAGGGAGCAGATCGATGCGGAAACATCGGTTCTCTCTCCAGGTCTGGTTCCAGGCGTTCAGGGTGAAAATCCTGTTCGTGCTGCAATTCTAGACCGGGAGCCGGCGGCGGGAGGCACATCCCGCCGCCTACCCTCGAAAGATAAGCGAACCGCCGAAATTCTTCAACGGTGTCGTGGACCTCCGGGGCGGAAGGTTGCGCATGACGTCAGGTAGCCATGCCGGCCAGCAGACCGGCTTCGTCCAGGCACTCGACCATTTTTCGCTTGCGGATGCGGCGTAACCGGATATCCGGGACCCGCGTCCGAAATCATGCCCCGGATGTGGAGTTGATGGATCCCTGGGCGGGCATTTCCGGTTCATGCAGGATGCTCGCCGCCCAGAAGCGATCGGGTCCACTTCAGGAGATCGAAGCATGAGTGATCAACCACACCGCGCCCTCAGCGATGTCCTTGATCGATTGGAGAGCACGGCACGAGGCGAGAGCATAACCGTGCAAGAGGTGGTCGAGAAACTCGGTCACAAATCCTTTGCGTCCTTGATGCTGATTTTTTCACTGATCTCCACCTCGCCGGCCAGCGCGATCCCCGGCCTGACGGCGACGGTCGCTGTGATCATCTTCATTCTGGTCGTGCAGATGATTATCGGACGGGATTGCGTCTGGCTGCCACAGATCATCAGCCGCCGGCGCCTGTCCACGGAGAAGCTTTGCAAGGGGATCGGCTGGCTGCGCAAGCCCGTGCTGTTCGTGGAACGGTTCTTGAAGGCGCGGCTCACCTTCTTCCTCCATCGGCCGTGGCTTTTCCTGCCCTTGTTCCTGATCCTGGCGCTGACGCTGTTCATGCCGTTCATGGAGGTGATACCGACCTCGGGGTCCATCGCGTCGGCCGTGATCGCGTTTTTCGCCGCCGGGCTGCTGACCAGGGACGGCGGCCTCGTCCTGTTTTCGCTGATCCTGCTCCTGGCGGTGCCCGTGGCCGTCTGGCAGTTCGGCTTCAGCTCCTGAAGCGACGGGAAGCAGTTTGGTCTTGGCCTGGGCGGGACTTGCCGCCTCCCTCGTCCGCTGTGCCGGCCTGCCGACCTTTCGGTCGATGCCGCATCGCGCGGCCTCTCCCTTTGGAGGAATCCGCGGCGGAAGGCATCCGGAAACATCCGCATCGCCGAGGTGACCCGATCCGTCGGTTGATTATCTTCACCGGTAACATGGCACGGATATTCTGTTCAGGGGATGTGCATCTTATAGAATAATCATGGGAGGATTGTTCGTGAAGCATGGCCGGCGGAGCGGAACGTCGCGGAGCGGCGACAAACCGGCAGGCCGATCAGGTCCGGCGCCGTTGCTGATCGTGGCCGATGAGAAAAGCACTCTGACCCCATTGACGCAGTGTTTTTGATGACGTTCGGCGGAGCGGAGTGCCGCAGGTCGGCCTTCGCCCGTCAGGGCGAACGTCGACACCCTGCGTCAACACTCCGGCCACGCTGTCGGCGTCGGCCTTCGATAAATCAATCAAAAACACTGTGCCGAGCCACTAGAGTTTCGGCCGGAACGAATGATTCCCTCACTTTATGTTTTGCGATGCGTTGGGCCGCGGCCCAACGCTTGGAACCGAATGTCTCGGTCGGAAAAAAACATCATATCCACGAGGGTCCGCATCGCCTTCTCCCACGCATGATATCGGGAACTTATATCATGTTTGGGAAACCGCCATGCAATCCGCCGGCTACCGGTACGCCGACCCGTCCTCGGCCCGGGCGGGATGCCGCAGGTATCTGCCCTGCCTCGGTACGGCGACGCGGTCGAACTCGTCCGCAAGCCGGTGGAGGGCGGTGCGCATCTCCGGCCCTTTCATGGGTTCGCCGTGGCCGGTGACGACCAGGGCCGGGTCGAGGGCGGCGAGCTTGGCGACGGACTGCTTCGCCTTGTCCCATTCCACCGTGTAGTAGGTCGGCGGGCCGTGCATCTCCGCCCGCTGGACCGCGACCGCGTAGGCGGACTCCTGCCCCGTGGTCACGAAGGCGTCGCCGGCGACGATGGCGCGGTCGGCCTCGCGCCAGAGCGACACGTGGCCGACGCTGTGACCGGGCGTATGGAGCCAGCGCCAGCCGGGCATTTCCGGAATGGTGCCGTCCTCCGGGAAGGCCCGGAGCCGGCCGCCGACATCGACCGGGCCGCGCGGGTAGAAGCGCGCCAAGGCCGCCATGGCGCCGCCCCCCACGGAGGGGTCGCCCGGCGGGTAGGAGGCCCTGCCGTTCAGGTAGGGATGTTCGAGCGGGTGGGCGTAGACGGGGGCGTCCCACTCCTCCGCCAGATCCTCCAGCGCGCCGATATGGTCGAAATGGCCGTGGGTCATGACGATCGCCGAAGGCCGGGCGCCGGGGCCGAACCGCTCCTCGGCGGCCCCCGTGATCATGCCCTTGGTCCCCGGGATGCCGGCGTCGACCAGGACCCACTGGCGGTCGCCGGCTCCGGGGCGGCCCCAGAAGACGACGTTGACGATGCCCAGCCGGCGATAGGCCAGGTCGGGGGCGATCTGGTGGGTCTTGTCGCCGCGTGCCGCGTCCAGTTCGGGATCGACCGCGCTGGCGCTCGGGGACAGGGGGATCTGCTCTGCCATCTCGGTGGTTTCCCGCCTTTGTTTTCCGGTGGTCCAGTGGATCGGTTCGTTGAACCAACCGGCCTCCGTTTCGACCGTTCCCGGCGGGGTATAGGAAAATTTCACGTTTGGTTACCGATTGGTCACGACGGCCTTAACGAATCCTTCGTCCTTTCCGCCTAAGCTTGCCGAGGAAGATTCCAGGATGGCTCCCCAATGGCTTCTGCCTCCGCCGAAACCAGCGAGATTCCCCGCGCCAAGCTCTCCCAGCAGGAGCTGAACGCACTGACGAACCGGCACAAGGCATTCCTGAAACGCCAGCCGGGAGGGACGCGCGCGATCTTCAAGATGCGCGACCTGTCGCACCTGGACCTCAGCGGCCTGGACCTGACCGATGCCGATTTCAGCGGGGCCAAGCTATTCAGCGCCCGGCTCCAGGGCTGCAACCTGACGGGCGCCGACCTCTACGGCACCGACCTGCGCCTGGCGAACCTGACCGGCGCCACCCTCATGAAGACCGACCTGCGCGGCGCCTGCCTGCGCGGCGCCATCCTGAGCGAGGCCATGCTGATCGAGGCGGACCTGCGCGACGGCATGCTGGTCCATATGGGAAAATCGGGCGAGATGGCGTCGGTCAACCAGGAGGCGGTCAAGCTGACGACGGAGCTGACCTGCGCCATCATGCGCGGCGCCAACCTGTCGCGCGCCCGGGTGTCCAACGCCTTCGTGATGCAAACCGACATGACCGACGCGGTCATGCGCGGCACCAAGTTCGTTCGCGCCAACCTGACCAATTCCGACCTGACCGGGGCGGACCTGCAGGGCGCCGACCTGACCGGGGCCAACCTGACCGGCGCCCGCCTGACCGGCGCCGTCCTGACCGGCGCCGTGCTCGACAGCGCGCGGCTGGTGAACGCCGTCCTGATCGGCGCCATCCTGGACGATGCGCAGCGCCGCGCGCCCGAGCTGGCCGGGGCCGTGGTGGCCAAGGATTTCGCCGCCCTGGGCCGCACGCTGCCGGAGATCGCGGCCGGCCACGCCGCCTGGATGGACAGCGGAGGCAAGGAGGGGCACCGCGCCGACCTGTCAGGCTATGAACTGACCGGGTTCAACCTGCGGGGACTGAACCTGTCGGCCGCGGTGCTGCAGGGCGCCACCCTGGTCAAGGCCGACATGAGTTCCGCCGTCCTCGCCATGGCCGACCTGTCGCTCGGCGACCTGCGCCGGATCAACCTGTCGAACGCCGACCTGCGCGGCGTCAACCTGGAGCGGGCAACCCTGACCGGGGCCGACCTGAGCGGCGCCAAGCTGAACCCCGTGAATATCCAGAGCGGCAGCGGCCATGTCTGGCGCGCCAACCTGCACCGCGTCCGGCTGGAGGGGGCCAATCTCCAGGGCGCCGACCTCCGCAAGGCCAACCTGACCGACGCCGTGCTGTCGCGCGCCGACCTGCGCGGGGCGGACCTGCGGGAAACCAACCTGACCGGAGCCGACCTGAAGGGCGCGCGGCTGGAAGGGGCCGTGATGACCGGAGCCACGGGCATCTGACCGCCGGCTTCGTCCCTGATCCCTTCGCCTTGGTAGTTCCGCCTTGGTAGCGGCGCCTCAGTAGGAGAATTCGGCGAAGACGCGGTCGATGTCGCCCTGCCATTCGCCATGGTAGCGGTTCAGCAGGATCGTCGCGGGGGTCCTGCCGGTCTCGGCCACTTCCAGCAGGGTGTTGATGAAGTGGGTCTCGTCGTCGCCCCAGCGGTCGTTGCGGGCGCGCCGCCGCAGACCTTCCCCGGCGATCCCCAGGACCTCCGCCGCGACCTCGCGCAGGGAACGGCCGCGGTGGGTCGCGTCGAGGGCGAGGCGCGGCACCTCGGCGCGGAGATGGGCGCGCTCCTCCGCCGTCCAGTCCTTGACCAAGTCCCAGGCGGCGTCCAGAGCCGTGTCGTCGTAGAGCAGCCCGACCCACAGGGCCGGCAGGGCGCACAGGCCGCGCCACGGACCGCCGTCGGCGCCACGCATCTCCAGGTATCGCTTCAGGCGGACTTCCGGGAACAGCGTGGTCAGGTGGTCGGCCCAGTCGGTCATCAGCGGCAGCTCGCCCGGCAGCGCCGGCAGGCGGCCCTGGAGGAAGTCGCGGAAACTCTGGCCGGAGGCGTCTATGTATTTCCCGTCGCGGTAGACGAAGTACATCGGCACGTCGAGGGCGTAGTCGGCATACTGCTGGAACCCGAATCCCTCCTCGAACACGAACGGCAGGTCGCCGCAGCGGTCGGGGTCGGTGTCGGTCCAGATGTGGCTCCGGAAGCTCTGGAAGCCGTTGGGGCGTCCCTCGGTGAAGGGCGAGTTGGCGAACAGGGCCGTCGCGATCGGCTGGAGCGCGAGGCTGACGCGGAACTTCTTCACCATGTCGGCTTCGGACCCGAAGTCCAGGTTCACCTGCACGGTACAGGTCCGCATCATCATGTCGAGGCCCAGCGTTCCGCGCTTGGGCATGTAGTCGCGCATGATCTTGTAGCGGCCCTTGGGCATCCACGGGATCTCGTCCCGTTTCCATTTAGGATTGAAGCCCAGCCCGATCATGCCGATGCCCAGCTCGCGGCCGACCTGCTTGACCTGGTCCAGGTGCTCGTGGACCTCGGCGCAGGTGTCGTGCAGGGTTTCCAGCGGGGCGCCGGACAGTTCCACCTGGCCGCCCGGCTCCAGGCTGATGTTGCAGGAGCCGCAGGTCAGCGCGATGACGTTGCCGCCCTCGCGCACGGGCTCCCAGCCGAAGCGGGTCATCCGGTCGAGCAGCTCGCCGATGCCGTCAGGCCCGTCATAGGGCAGCGGACGCAGGTCGCTGGTGCGGTACGCGAATTTCTCGTGCTCGGTCCCGATGCGCCAGTCGGACGCGGGCTTGCTGCCCTGCTCGAGATGGCTCACCAGACTGCGCGGGTCGGTAATCGGTTCGCCGCGGGACTTCGGAGGGGCGGACATGGGATGCCTGATCAACCTGGTTCTTGGTTTCGGGACGCCGGGGAACGGAACGGGGGACGCACGTCTGCACCGCCTGCCGCCCAGTCCCCGGCCAGGGCCTGCCAGCAGGCGAGTGCGGCGAGCGCCGCCGTGTCGGCACGCAGGATCCTTGGCCCCAGCCCGACCGGAACAACAAATGGCAGTTTCAGCAACCCGTCAAGCTCATCCTTGGCGAAGCCCCCTTCCGGACCGGTCAGGATAGCCGCCGGGCCGGGCGCCAACTCCGCGACGGCGCTGGCGATCGGCTTGACCGGCCCGGCCTCGGCGCATAGCAGGATCACGCGTTCCGCCGGCCAGTCGCGCATCGCCTGGTCGAGCCGGGCCGGCTCCCTCAGTTCCGGCACGGTCAGGCGTTCGCACTGCTCCGCCGCCTCGATGGCATTGGCGCGCAGCCGGTCGACATTGACGCGGGCGACATCGGTGTGGCGCGTCAGCACCGGCCAGACCAGGGAGGCGCCGAGCTCGGCAGCCTTCTCCGCGACGAAGTCGATGCGCGCCCGCTTGATCGGGGCGAACAGCAGCCACAGGTCGGGCTCGGGCGCCTGGGGCCGCCGCCGCGACTCCACCGCCAGGCTGCACCAGCCCTTGCCGAATCCGTCGATTCGCGCGGCCCATTCGCCGTCGCGGCCGTTGAACAGCGCGACCCGGTCGCCGCGGTCGAGCCGGAGCACATGGCGCAGGTAATGCGCCCGCTCGTGGTCGAGGCCCACGGTGGCGCCGGCGGACAGCGGCTCCCCGACATAGAGGCGGGTCCGCGGCGGTTCGCGGTCGGTATCGGTCTCCATGGTCTCCATCGATGGTCGGCGGGAATCAGGTTTCGAGGAAGTCGAGCAATGCCGCGGTGAACTCCTCCGGCCGCTCCTCGGGGATGAAGTGGCCGCAGTCGAGCGCCTGGCCGCGCACGTCCAGCGCCACTTCCCGCCAGGTCGCCGGCACGTCGAAGCAGCGGTCCATGGTGGCCCGTGCGCCCCACAGGGCCAGCAGCGGGCACGACACCTTGACGCCGGCGGCGCGGTCGGCCCGGTCGTGCTCCAGGTCGATCGTCGCCGCGGCGCGGTAGTCCTCGCACATGGCGTGGATCGCGGCGGGGTTCCGGAAGCAGCGGATATACTCGGCCATCGCCTCCGGCGTGAAGTGGGCGGTGCCGACGCTCCACATGGCGGTCTTGCGCCGCAGGTAGAATTCCGGGTCCAGGCCGATCATGTGCTCCGGCAAGGGATGGGGCTGGATCAGGAAGAACCAGTGGTAGTAGGCGGTGGCGAGCTGCTGGTCGACGCTCTGGAAGGTGGTCAGCGTCGGCACGATGTCGAGCACCGCCAGCCGCCGGACCCGGGCGGCATGGTCGATCGCCATGCGGTGGGCGACCCGCCCGCCGCGGTCGTGGCCGACCACCTGGAACCGCTCGAACCCGAGGATCCGCATGACCTCCACCTGGTCGCGCGCCATCTCCCGCTTGGAATAGGAGGAATGGTCGTCCGCCGTCGGCACCTTCTCGCTGTCGCCGTAGCCGCGCAGATCGGTCGCGACGACCGTGAACCGCTCGGCAAGCGCGCCGGCCACCTTGTGCCAGATCACGTGGTTCTGCGGAAATCCGTGCAGGAGCAGCAGGGGCGGCCCGTCCCCGCCGACGACGAGGTTGATCTCGGCGCCGCTGGTTGCGATGCGCCGGCGCGTGAATCCTTCGAACATCCCGTCGTCTCCCAATTCTTCATGTTACCGGAATGGGCTTCCCGTTCCCGGAGCGGCACAGCACTTTCCCATACCGCTTCGCCCGTTGTCTGCAAGATCCCGCGTTCAGGTCGGGTCCGGCGCAAAATGGCTAACGCGGAAGCGGGACCGCCGGGATGGAGGCGGCGCACTCTTATAGGCGGGTTGATCGGCCTCATAATCCTTAAGGAAGATTTAATTGTTCTTAAATTCGGGTTAATTGATAGGAGTAGTCTCCCCTTGGCCCGATCAGTCCGACATGACCGCTTCCATCAGTCCCGCCGCCATCCTGAACTTCGTCCGGGGAACCGGAACCGCCGCCGGTTCCGGCGACCGCCTGCGCGAGGTCTACCGGCTGTCCGACGGCCTCGGCGACACGGCGATGCGCTCCACCCTGATGGAGGCGATGCGGTCCTGGCTGCGCGTCGAGAAACCTCCCCGGCGGAACACCGCGCAGCGCCGCTTCTGCGAACCTTTCGAGGAGCTGCTGTGCGGCCCCGTCGGGCGCCAGCGCCAGCCGTTCCAGATCCCCCGGCCGGCCATAGCGCCATTGTGGGACATGATCCTGCGCGAGGCCGGCCAGGGTGAACCCGACGACGCGGAGAGCTGCCCCAGGGCTTTGCGCGCGGCCCTCGACCGGGCCAAGGCCGATCCGGCGTTCGCCCGGAAGCAGGCCCGCGCCTACCCCGATTTCTGGGAGATCGCGGCCGAGATCGACTGCGCGATCCAGGTTCGCGAGCCGGTGCTGGGCATGCGCCGCCTGCTGGCCGGCGCGGTGCCGGATCGCCCCGACCCGGCTGTCGTGGCGACGCTCGGCCGGTTCCTCTCCGAGCTGGGCGACCAGGACCGCAGGAAGGCCGACCTGTTCCTGATGCTGCTGGCCCGGCATCCGGAGACGGGACGGTCGGCCCTGGACCTGATCGACGCCCTGGCACGGCGACCGGCGGCCGCCATACCCGCCGAAACCCTGGAGACCGTCTATGCCGCCGCGATCGGCGACCTGCACGCCGGGGCCAAGGCGGCGTTCGACGGAAGCCCGGGAACGGCCGACCTGAACCGGGCGCTGGACCGCATCGAACCGGCGGCGCGCCACCTGACCGGCCTGAAGGCCAGCGCCGGCGGCCGGTTGCCGCGCAACGCGGCCCGGCTTCAGCGCCTGGAGGCCGAGCTTCACGACCTGCTGAACGACCGGTTCCTGGGCGAAGTCGCGGCGCGGGCGGACGAGCATGCCCGGGTTCTCGCCGATCTCGGCGCCGGAGGGAGTGCCGGACCGGCCCCGGACCGGCGGGCCTTCGGCGAGGCCCTGGCGGCGCTCGCCCGAAGCAGGCAGCTGTTCAAGGCGCTGGGCCGCCTGGACGCATACCGGCGCGAGGTCGAGACGGTCAAGGCGCAGGCTTCGCGCGACCTGGGCTCGCTTGCGGAGAGGGCGGCTTCCGCCGACGCGGAGACGAGGCGCTCCGTCCTGGAGGCGACCGTCACCACCGTCCACGCGCTGGAGCGGATCTGCCCCGGCGAGGCGCTGATGCCGCTGCTGGCGGATGGTTTCTCCAAGCTCGGCGCCGATGGAACCGGCGACCTGATGATCGACCTGATCCGCCACATGAATCCCGCGCCCGGTCCGGAAACACGGTGAATACCTCTTAATGGAGTGCGTTCATACCTCTTAAGTAAAGTTTAATTCGATCGATTTGGGGTCTATTGATACGGCTATTGATAGGAGTATCCGCGCCGCCGGTCGGCGGTGCTGCGGCCTCCGGTTCCCAACCCCGTACCCAGGCAGGGCTCGACCATGGCGCTGATTTCGTACCGGACGCTGTCAGTCTCATGCCGCGGCGCGGCCGACGAGCCCTGGTCGGTCGAACCCTGCCCCACGGCGAACGAGATCCGCGCGGCGCTCCGCGATCCGGTGCCGCCCCTGCCCCGACGGCGCGAGCGCCGTCGGCCCTCGGAGCTGCGCCGCTTCTGCGAGCCGTTCGCCGACCTGCTGTGCGACGTGGTTCCGCCGCGCCGCCGGGTCGGCCAGATCCCGCGGTCGGTGCTGCGCCCGCTGTGGACGCTCCTGCTGGCCGAACGGGCCACGGACCGGCGCGGACGCTGCGCCTCGGGCGGGGAGATCGGGGCGGTCGAGGTCGCGGGGCTGATCCACCGCGCCGGCCGGCAGCCCGACTTCGCCGAGCGGGCCGCGTCCGCCCATCCCGATTTCTGGAACATCGTCGACGACATCCGGGCGGCGCTGATCCTGGACGACCGCGTCCACGACGCCCGCGCCCACCTGGCGGCGGCGGCGGCGACAGGCCAGTGCCCCCATTGGCTGCTCGACCATCTGGCGGCATCGGTCGCCGGGCTGTCGGCGGCCGATCCGAAGGCGGCCGACCTGTTCGTCATGCTGGTGGCCCGGCACCGGCCGGTCGCCCGGACCGCCCTGGAGATGCTGGACCGGCTGGCCGACCGGCCGGAGACCCGGACGCATGTGGCGGGCCTGATCGACCGGCTGGCCGAGGACGTCCGCACCCGCGCCTTCGCCGCCGTGCCGGAACGCGGCCCCGCCGACCCATCGGCGCTGGAGGCGGCGGTGCGCGACCTGACGGCGCTCAAGCTGAGCGCCGGCCGCGTGGCCCATGCGGCGGCCGCGTTCGGCGCGCTCGAAGCGGACCTGCGCGCCCTGCTGGGCGGCCGGTTCCTGGCCGGGCTCGCCGAGCGCATCGCCGGGCTGGTTCCGGCGGACCGGACCGACCTTCGCCACCCCGACATCGCCCGGCTTCGGGCCGCCCTGGCGGCGCTGGCCCGCAGCCGCCGGCTGTTCAAGGCCCTGGGCACCCTGCCCGCCTTCGAGCGGGCCCTGGCCTCGGTGACCGAGGACGCCGTGAGCCGGCTCGCCGGGCTGGCGGCCGGGATCGACGGCCTGCCGGCGGAGGAGCGGCCCGCCGCCCGCGCCGTGATCGAGGACGCGCTCGGCGCGCTGCACCTGGTGGCGCCGCCGCCGGCCTTCCGCCGGGCGGCGGCGCGGGTCCTGCCGGCCCAACCTTGAAGCCGGATCAGTCGTAATCGTTGTCCTGGGCCATCTCGTCGGCCAGCTCGCCCGCGAGTTCGGCGAACAGCTGGGCGTCGACGTCCAGTCCCTGCTCCTCGCAGATTCGCACGAAGACACGGTATGCGTGCAGGATCGCCACGTCCAGCACCGCCTCGTCGCCGTCCTCGCTGTGCCGGTCGGTGATCTCCCGCTCCCGCAGCGTCCCCACGATGTCGTGCTGGGCCGCCTGGAGAACCGCTTCCATTGCACGCCTGTGGAGATTGGACATCTGAACTGTTCCCTTGCCGTGAGTATGGGGCCGTGAGTATGGGCCGCAAGTATGGGCCGCAAGTATGGGGTCGTAAGCGGTAACCGTCATAGCAGGTCGGCGTTCACTCCGCTCCCGTCGATTTGACATCCGAATCGCGATGGCGGACTCCGACCGCACATTGCTACCGCCTCTCCGACCTGATAGGTTCCGCGCTTTCCAAAGCAGCGTCAGCGACGGTCAAATACCATGAAGGTCAACGCCAACCAGATGCGTCCGGGCCATGTCCTGGAGCATAATGGCAAGCTGATGGTGGTCCTGAAGACCGCCATCGTGCAGCCCGGCAAGGGCGGCGCGTTCATCCAGCTCGAGATGAAGGACGTCCGCACCGGCAACAAGATGGTCGAGCGGTTCCGCACCCAGGAGACGGTCGAACGCGCCAGGCTGGACGAGCACGAGATGCAGTTCCTGTTCGCCGAGGGTGACAACTACACCTTCATGGACAAGGAGAATTTCGAGCAGATCGTCATCCCGCGGGACATCATCGGCGATCCCGCCGTGTTCCTCCAGGAAGGCATGTCGGTCACCGTGCAGACCCACGAAGGGTCCCCGCTCGGCGTCGAGCTGCCCGCCACCGTCACGCTGGAAGTGGTCGAAGCCGACCCCGTCGTGAAGGGCCAGACTGCCTCCTCCTCCTACAAGCCCGCCAAGATGGACAACGGCGAACGGGTGCTCGTTCCGCCGCACATCGAAGCCGGCACCCGCATCGTCGTGAACACCAGCGACGGCACCTACCTGGAACGTGCGAAGGACTGACAACCCGTTATGGCAAGCCGCTCGGCAATCATCAACGTCATGGCTCGCGCCGCTGAAAAGGCGGCGCGCGGGCTGGTCCGCGATTTCGGCGAGGTCGAACACCTGCAGGTTTCCCGCAAGGGGCCGGCCGATTTCGTCTCGACCGCCGATACGAAGGCGGAGCAGACGCTCAGGGCCGAACTCCAGAAGGCGCGGCCGGATTTCGGCTTCCTGATGGAGGAGACGGGCGAGAGCGCCGGCAAGGACGCCAGCCAGCGCTGGATCGTCGATCCGCTGGACGGCACCACCAACTTCCTGCACGGCCTGCCGTTCTGGGCCATCTCGATCGCGCTGGAGCGCGAGGGCGAGATCGTCGCCGGCGTCATCTACGAACCGCTCCGCGACGAGCTGTTCTGGGCCGAGAAGGGGGCCGGCGCCTGGAACAACCACGCGCGCCTGCGCGTCTCCGGCCGGCGCAAGCTGGACGAGTCGGTGATCGCCACCGGCCTGCCCTTCAAGGGCCGCGGCAACCATCCGGAACATGCGGCGCAGCTCCAGGCCATGATGGCGGAGACCGCCGGCATCCGGCGCTTCGGCTCGGCGGCCCTCGACCTGGCCTATGTGGCGGCCGGGCGGTTCGACGGCTATTGGGAGAGCAACGTGCAGCCGTGGGACGTGGCCGCCGGCATCCTGATGGTGACCGAGGCCGGCGGATTCGTCACCGAGATCGGCGGCGGACGCAACCCGCATCGCGGCGACAGCATCCTGGCGGCCAATTCGCACATGCATCTCATGATCGCCAAGGTGCTGCGTGGTGCCACGGCAACCCGGAAGCCACAGGCCGAGGGCTGACCATCGCGTGTGGTTGATGGCGGGTTGTCGGACTCCCGCCATTGGGCTATCGTGCCCGCGTGTCGCCCCGGTGTTGCCGGCCCCTCCAAGACCTTTGGAATGGCTGGGAATCCCGAGATGTCAGGCACCTTGAAGGCTTGGGTACGGGGGCAAATGAGTCGCTACGTTCCGACTGCCGTCCGCCGCATGGCGCTCGGTTGCGCGCTCGGCGCCGCGACGATTCCGTGGCCGGCGGGGGTTCCCGCCGTGGCGCAGGAGACGGCGGCGGCATCCCCCGCGATACCCCCGGGCATTCCGGCGCGCAAGCCCCCAGTGGCGGGGAGGACGCCGGAGACGGCGGCGGAGTCGGAACCTGCGCCGCCGGTCGCCGATGCCTCCCGGCCGCTTCCGGTCCCGCCCGCTCCCGCCCTGGGCGAAGCCTTGCCGGTCGCTCCGGGCGGCCGCGCAGCACCGCCGCCGCCCGGCCTGGATGTCGGCGTGCCGCCGGACGTCGCCGCAGCCCCGGTTCCCCCGGCTCCGTCCGAGCTGCCCCGGGCCGAGGCGCCCGCGGGCGTGCAGTTCGACACGCCGGTGCCGCCTGCCGCCCCCGGCGAGCCCCGCAGGATCACCTCCATGCCGGACCTACCGAATCCCCGCGGCGGATCCGTCCCGGACCGGCCGGCGCCCGAGGTGGCGGCGACTCCGCCGGCCCCCTCCGGTCCGCCCGCCGACGTGCCGGACGGAACCGGGTTCCGCGTCGTGTATTCCGATACCAAGGCGGAAACCCTGTCCCCCCGGGACACCGCGCTGCTGGACGGCGTGGCCGCCCGGCTGCGCCGGGACGAGGTGATCCGCCTCCAGGTCACCGCCTACGCCAGTGGCACGCCCGAGACCGAACGGGATGCCCGGCGCCTGTCGCTGGACCGCGCTCTGGCGGTGCGCTCGTACCTGATCGGCCAGGGGGTGCGCAGCACCCGCATCGATGTCCGCGCGCTGGGGACGCAGGCGCCCGACGGACCCGCCGACCGCGTCGACCTGCTTCTGGTGAACTAGTGGCATACCCGGCTCACCCCCTCCCGACCTCGTCACCTGAGAGAGCCCCTGAGAGCATGGTGTCCATGTCGCGGCCGCAGCGCTACATCACCCGTATGGTCCTGTTCGTCGCCGCGGTGATCGCCATCGTGCTCCTGCTCTTCCCGGCGCTGGAACGGTCCTTCATGGCCAATCCGGCGCTGAACGGGCTGATCATCGCCGTGCTGCTGCTGGGCATCGGCTACATCTTCCGCCAGGTGCTGATGCTGAAGCCGGAAGTGGCGTGGCTGGAGAGTTTCCAGACCAACCGTCCGGCCTCCGACACCCTCCCGGAACCGGTGCTTCTCGCCCCGATGGCCCGCATGCTGGGGGAGCGCAAGGGAAGGCTGAGCCTGTCGGCGCTGTCCATGCGTTCGCTGCTCGACGGCATCGACGCCCGGCTGGACGAGACCCGCGAGATTTCCCGCTACCTGATCGGACTGCTGATCTTCCTGGGCCTGCTCGGCACCTTCTGGGGCCTGCTGGGCACGGTCAGCGCGGTCGGCGGCGTGATCTCCAGCCTGTCGGTCGAGGGCGGCGACATGGGCATGATGTTCGGCAACCTGCAGCAGGGGCTGCAGGCGCCGCTGGCGGGCATGGGCACGGCCTTCAGCTCGTCGCTGTTCGGCCTCGCCGGGTCGCTGGTCCTGGGGTTCCTGGAACTGCAGGCGAGCCAGGCGCAGAACCGCTTCTACACCGACCTGGAAGACTGGCTGTCCGGCGCCACCCGGCTGTCGAGCGGCGCCGGCTTCGGCGAGAGCGAGCAGTCGGTGCCGGCCTACCTGCAGGCCCTGCTGGAGCAGACCGCCGAGAACATGGAGAACCTGCAGCGGACGGTGGCCCAGGCGGAGGACGGCAGGCGGTCGGCCAACCAGAACCTGCTGGCGCTGACCGAGAAGCTGAGCACCCTGACCGACCAGATGCGGACCGAGCAGACGCTGATGCTCCGGCTGGCCGAGAACCAGATGGAGATGAAGCCGATCCTGGGCCGGCTGGCCGATGTGCTGGGCAACCAGCAGCTCGGCATGGACGAGGCGACCCGCCAGCACATCCGCAACATGGACGTCTACACCGCGCGCCTGCTGGAGGAGGTCGCCACCGGGCGGGTCCAGTCGGTGCAGGAGATCCGCAGCGAGATCAAGCTTCTGGCGCGCACCATCGCCGCCCTGGCGGAAGACGGCGAGCGATGAGCGGGCGCGGGCCGAAGAGGCGGGACGGTAACGGGTAATGGCAGCCTTCGGTCGCGGACGGCGCAGCGGCGAGCGTTCGGTCAATATCTGGCCGGGCTGGGTCGATGCCCTGTCCTCCCTGGTCATGGTCGTGATCTTCGTGCTGATGGTCTTCATCGTGGCACAGTTCTACCTGTCCAACACGCTGTCGAGCCGCGACCAGGCGCTGACCCGGCTGAACCGCCAGCTGTCCGAGCTGAGCGACCTGCTGTCGATGGAGCGTGAGGCCAATGCCGACCTGCGGGTGAACATCGCGCAGCTCTCCGCCGAACTTCAAAGCTCGACCGCCACCCGCGAGAGCCTGAGCGCGAGCCTCGCCGAGGCACAGGCCCGGCAGGACGAGCTGAACGCCCAGGTCTCCGCCCTGTCGCGCCGGGGCGAGCAGGCCAGCGGGGAGATCACCCAAGTCAGCCGCGACCTGGAGGACGCCTACAAGGTGATCGAGGCCGACCGGCAGAAGATCGAGGCGTCGCTGCGCGAGATCGCCAGCCTGCAGGCCGATATCCAGGCCCTCCGGGACGTCCGCGAGCGGCTGGAGGGCGAAGTCGCGGCGCTTACGGTCCTGTCCGAAAGCACCGAGGCCGAGCGCGCCCGGACCGCGGCGACGCTGGAGCGGACCGAAGCCGACCGCGCCCGGACCGCGGCGACGCTGGAGCGGACCGAAGCCGACCGCGCCCGGGCGACCGAGGAGCTTCGGCTGACCCGCGAGCAGCGCGAGGCGCTGATGGCCGAGCTGTCGGCCGTCCGCGACCGCTCGCAGCAGCTGGAGTCCCGGCTCAGCAGCGAGCAGGAGCGCACGGTGCTGGCGCAGCGCGAGATCGGGCAGCGGGAGACCCGGATCGAGGAGCTGGTCATCGCCCTCGACCAGACCCAGGCGGCCCTCGCCGGCGAGCAGAAGCTGACCGAGGAGGGCCGCGCGGAAGTGGCCATCCTGAATCAGCAGATCGCGGCGCTCCGCGACCAGCTCGCCCGCCTGACCGCGTCGCTGAATCTGGCGGAGTCCCAGAACCAGGAGCAGCAGACCCAGATTTCCGACCTCGGCCGCCGGCTGAACCTGGCGCTCGCCAGCAAGGTCGAGGAGCTGGCCCGCTACCGGTCGGAGTTCTTCGGGCGCCTGCGCGAGGTGCTGGGCAACCGGCAGGACATCCGCATCGTCGGCGACCGCTTCGTCTTCCAGTCCGAAGTGCTGTTCCCCAGCGGCTCCGCGACGCTGGAGGAAGGCGGCAAGGGCCAGCTCGCAAAACTGGCCGCGACCCTGCTGGACATCGCGAACCGCATCCCCCCGGGCGTCAACTGGATCCTCCGCGTGGACGGCCACACCGATCCGCGCCCGATCTCCAACGTCCAGTTCCCGTCCAACTGGGAGCTTTCGACGGCACGCGCGATCTCGGTCGTCAAGTTCCTGGTGGAACAGGGCATCCCGTCGGACAAGCTGGTGGCGGCCGGCTTCGGCGAGTACCAGCCGCTGGACCCGGGACGGAACGAGGACGCCTTCGCACGGAACCGGCGCATCGAGATGAAGCTGGACCAGCGCTGAGGGGGGATGGCGGGCGGGTTCTTCAACTTTCCCAAAGGCTTGCACCGTATCACAGGATCGGCATGACGATCGGCGATTAGTGGTGCGCCATCAGCTCGAAGCCTTTATATTACAGGCCCTTATCAACATCCGAGATCGGCAGCGCCATGACCGGCTTGATCGAGACGCCGGGCAGGATAGAGCCCTGCCTTCCCGATGAACTGCCTTTGCCGATGGTGAGTACAAGCTTCAGATGGCTGGGGCTGACGTGCCCCGGCAAGGCTCGCTGGACGGGCGGGGCAATCTGTCTCTGCGGGCGCTGCTCGGCTTCATCGAATGGTTCCTCAGGGCCAGCCTCGATCAGGTCGAGTTCATGGCCGCCCTGTTCGACCTCGACGGCCTCGGCGTCCGCCTTCGGGACTATGTCGCGGCGCGGGAGGGTCTGAGGGTCGAGGCGGCGCGCATCCTGGACGAGATCGTCCTGCGCGGTGAAATGGCAAGGGGCGACGCCGCGCGCGTTTCCGGCCTGAAGGAACGGACGGCGCGCGACCTGCTGGGTGCCCTTGTCGAGGATGGAATACTGGGGTCGGACACGCCCAAGGGGCCGGTCTCGCTCCGGTTCCCGGTTCACTCCGTCGAGATCCTGTTCCCCCGTCTGTTTCCGGCCGCGTGACGGCCGGGACGGTTTGACCAGGAAGTTTCAGGCGCAGAGGGCCAGGGCTTCCAGCGGAACCTCGCGCGCGACCAAGCCCAGGAGGGCTATGTCGATGATCGCGTTTATGGTTTCCGGCGCGCATCGGTCGGAAAGCGTGTCCATGAGATCGACCGCCGTCCACCGGACCAAGCCGGGCCGGCCAAGAGCCTCCAGGACATGGCTTTGCAGGTAGCGGAGGACGGGGTCGGAGATATCGCTGGCACAGCGACAGGAAGCTCCGGCGCGTCTGCACCAGGGCGAGGGTATGCCAATAATCGCCCCGGACGTCGCGGGCGGAGCCGAAGTCGAGCGTTTCGGCCCAGCAGGTCAGGTCGGTGAAGCGGTCGTGCAGCAAAGCCACCGTGCGCGGCAGGGGAAGCCGGTGGGCGACGGTCAAGGCTTCCTGGACGTCCTGGATATAGGCGTTGATCCCGGTCTCCAGGCGAACGTCATCGCTTTCGGCCATCCGGGCGGCGATCCAGTCGGCCAGCGCCCCGTCCAACACGTCGAACAGCGGATCGTCCTGGGGAAGGAAGCTGAACAGGCTGACTACGGTCTCGCTCGGGCTGGCCCGCTGATAGGGCCGCACCAGGGTATAGCCGCGCAGCAGCGAATCCAGTTCGCCGGCGGGTTCCGCGGCGAAGCCGGCCAAGGTGGGCGTTCCGCAAGTCCCAGATCTCATGGTCCGGAAGTTCGCTCGTAATCCAGCCGATACGGGCGACATGCTCCTGCCGGTACGGGAAAGGCCGGTGAAGCAACTCGCAAACCAAGTTCCGGTCCCGCTCGACCGACGCGAGATCGACCGTGCGGCCATAACTTATTTCGTTCCCCGTTCCCGGTGAAGGCGACGGAAAGAAGTATCTGTTCAGGGTGGAGTCGATCACCGTCGGAGCACAGAAGGCATAGCCCCTATCATCTTAGGTTGTATTCAGGGATTCAAGAACATCTTTGACAGTATAGACCATCAAGGCCACCGGGCTCGCCCGGACCGTTCCGCGCCACTCGGACGTTCCTTGCCAGAAGGTCCAAGTCATCGGGGAAGATGCCCTCGCCGATCCATCCCTCCAGATCCTCGATACGCGCGAGGCGCTGGGTCGTCTGAAGTCCCCTGATCGTCGCTTTCCGGTTCACACGCTGGAGCGGCGGCTGGGGATCGCGGCGGCAATCGGCTGACCGTGCTGCAGGCCGTGGTCAGATATGTTTTGGTGGTGGATGAAGGGCGGAACCGGCAGGGGCTTCGGACGGTGCTGGGCCGGGTGGCGCCAGGGCAGGAGGACAAGATCAAGCCGACTATCGCCGAGTTGAACATCGCCGAGTTGAACATTGCCGAGGGCGAAGCGTGGAGGAAGCTGAAAGGCAAGGCCGAGATCCTGTTGCGCATGGTCCAGGGGCAGTTGGGCACTGTCCCGGCATCGGTCGAGTTGAAGGTGAAGGCGGCTCCGGTCACCGGTATCGGCGTCTGGATCGATGCCATGCTGGACGGCAGGTCCCTGGACGAGGTCTTTCCGGAGACCGCCCATTGATAGCCTGTTCGACTTGGCCTCGAAGCACAGTGTTGGGCCACGGACCCAACCTATGGGCTCCGTTATTATTTAGCTCTACAATCTTGCGTTTTGTGGGTTGGGTTCATGGCCTGACATTTACTCCGCGATCCCCTCAAGGATCCCCTCATTTTACACGATAGCGAAAGTTTCGGTGACCACACGTGACTGCTCCAGGAGATCGGCGTATCGTTCGGCGAGGGCGCGCAGCCTGTGTTCAGGCATGTTGGGGATGAGGTCGTAGAGCATACAGCCCTGGCGGAACAGGGAGTGAGTGCGGGTTTTGACGGTGTTGGACTTGAGATGGCGGTCCATGCCGAGGCTTTCGCCGGCGGCACCGAGCAGGGTGAGCAGAACGACAGCGAACGCATTGAGCAGCAATAGCCTATCGCGCCGTTGCGGGTCGGCAATGTGGACCGCCGAGAGGCCCATGCCGAAGCGCAAGTCTTTGGTATCTCTGAAATTGGGCTCCACTCGCCACCGCTTCGAGTACAGCGCGATGATCTGCGGCGCGGTCGCGCCAGCGTCGCTGGCGGCCAGGCACCAGGGCTCCTTCATGGCCTTGGCGTGGGTGCACACGACGGCGCCAACCGGGCACTGCGCCTCGGTAACCACGGCATCGCGCAGCTTGCGCGCCCGGCCGCCTTGGCCGACCCACTCGGTCGCCGAACGGATCGTTCCGTCGGCAGCCCTGACCCTGGTGTTGCCTTTCAGCCGGATGACGTAGTCGAAGCCCAGGTCGGCGAGAAAACCGAACAGCTTGGTGTCGGCGAAGCCGCGGTCGGCCAGGAGGGTGACTTTGACGTCGTCGGGCAGCACCTCGGCCAGCCGGCGCACGGCGGCGTCTTCGTAGGCGTTGCGCGCGTCGCTCAGTTCGTCCTTGTGAACGCTGAGCCAGATCAGCGGCGTCGTCCGGCCATGGCGGGTCACCAGCTTGAGCGCCAGGGTGGCCTGCCCGTCGGCGTCAAAGTCGGTCCAGTCCATCGCCACCACGATGTCGGTGCGCGGGCCGACCATTTCCGGAACCCAGCTGGCAAAAACATCCCAAGCCTCGATCCCAGGGTTGCTCAGCAGCCGGTCAACCTGCTTGACGGCATGCTTGGGCAGAAGGCCGCGTGCCTGAGCCAAAGACTTGCCGATCACGGCGACGCCCAGAGAGGCACCCGTCATTACCCCAAGGGTGGCGTTGGCAAGAGAGGCGATCCGCTTGGTATGAGTATCTTCATCAAGAACACTGTCGAGGAAGCTCCGAACATCCTTCACCTGCATTAAGCCGCGCTTCGATCCGTCGATCATCTTGCTCTACATAGCTGCCTCTGTTGAGCAATACTGCGATATCACGCAGGTGAATGCACTGCCTGAAAATGAGGGGATCCTTGAGCGCGATCCCCCAAGCTGCTGGAAGGCAAATTACAGGCCGTTCAAGTCAAACAGGCTTTGAGTTGCCCGTCGGACGTTCCCTGACAGCCTCTATCTCGGGAAAACGCGCGCGTTGTTGATCCGAAGCGCGCACCAGGCGCCGACGCTGAGGCTGAGGGCCGGCAGACGTTCGCGGCCGACTTCCACCTCCAGCACGTGGCCGGCATAGTCCAGCTCGACCCGGGCGTTCGGGCCGATCTGGTGGATCAGGCGGACCTGGGCCGCCTCGGGACCCTCGCGGTCGATCGGCACAAGGTCGATCTCGTGGGGGCGGACGAAGCAGGTCGCGGCGCCGTGGGTGCCGTTCAGCCCGGGCACCCGGAGTTCGGCACCCTGGGTGGTCCGAGCAAGGCCGTTCTCGATCTCGCAATCGAAACGGTTGACCTGCCCCAGGAAGTCGCAGACGAAGGCCGAGGCCGGCTCGTCGTAGACCTGCGCGGGCGAGCCGATCTGCTCGATCCGGCCGTGATTCATCACCACGACCCGGTCGGCAAGCTCAAGCGCCTCCTCCTGGTCGTGGGTGACGAAGACGCTGGTTATATGCATCTCCTCGTGCAGGCGCCGAAGCCAGCGCCGCAGCTCCTTGCGGACCTTGGCGTCCAACGCGCCGAACGGCTCGTCCAGCAAAAGCACCTTGGGCTCGATCGCCAAGGCCCGGGCCAGGGCGACCCGCTGGCGCTGGCCGCCGGAAAGCTGGCTTGGGTAGCGGTCGGCCAGCCAGTCGAGCTGGACCATACGCAGAAGTTCGTTGACCCGCGCCGCGATGGCCGCATTGGTCTGACGGTCGGCGCGCGGCCGGACCCGCAGGCCGAAAGCCACGTTCTCGAACACGCTCATGTGCCGGAACAGCGCGTAGTGCTGGAACACGAAGCCGACCTCGCGGTCGCGCGGTGCGCGGCCCTGGGCGTCCTCGCCGTTCAGCCGGATCTCGCCGACATCGGCGAACTCAAGCCCGGCGATGATCCGCAGCAGGGTCGTCTTGCCCGACCCGGACGGCCCCAGAAGGGCCAGCAGCTCGCCATCGTGGACGGTAAGATCGACTCCGTCCAGGGCGGCGAAACTGCCGAAGTGCTTGGCGATGCCTCTGATCTCGATACTCATGGCGGGTCATTTCCCCGTACGTGAAGCGCGGTCAACGGCGCGTCGCCGCGATCTGGTCGGCATGGCGCCATTCCAGCAGGCTCTTCACCACCAGGGTGACCAGGGCCAGCAGGGCCAGAAGCGACGCCACCGCGAAAGCTGCGACGAAGTTGTATTCGTTGTACAGAATTTCAACATGCAGCGGCATCGTGTTGGTCTCTCCCCGGATATGGCCGGACACGACGGAGACGGCGCCGAACTCGCCCATGGCGCGGGCGTTGCACAGCAGCACGCCGTAGAGCACGCCCCAGCGGATGTTGGGCAGCGTCACCCGCGTGAAGGTCTGCCAGCCGCTGGCACCCAGCACGCGCGCCGCCTCCTCCTCGTCCACGCCCTGTTCCTGCATCAGCGGGATCAATTCGCGGGCGACGAAGGGGAAGGTCACGAAGATGGTGGCCAGCACGATGCCCGGCAGGGCGAAGATGACCTGGATGTCGTGCTCGCGCAGCCACGGCCCCATCAGTCCCTGGGCTCCGAACAGCAGCACGAACACCATGCCGGAGATCACCGGGGACACGGAGAACGGCAGGTCGATCAGGGTGATCAGCAGGCTCTTGCCGCGGAACTCGAACTTGGCGATGCACCAGGATGCCGCGATGCCGAACACGAGGTTCAGCGGCACCGCGATGCCGGCCGCCAGGAGCGTCAGCTTCATCGCCGAGACCGCGTCCGGCTCCACCAGGGCTTCGAGATAGGCGCCGAAGCCCTGGCGCAGCGCCTCGAAGAACACGGCCACCAGCGGGATCACCAGGAACAGCAGCAGGAAAAGCAGGGCGATGCCGATCAGGACGGCCTTGACCAGCGGCGACTCGCCCAGCGCCGGGCGCGGGATGCTGCGCTGCCCGGTCACGGGCGGCGTGCCGGCGGGCGGCGTGGTGGCGATGACGATTTCAGCCGGCATGGCGCGCTCTCGTCCAATGCTGGAGCAGGTTGATCGCGAGCAGCAGGAAGAACGACGCCACCAGCATCGCGGTCGCGATGGCGGTCGCTCCGGCATAATCGAACTGCTCGAGTTTGATGATGATCAGCAGGGGCACGATCTCCGACACGCCGGGCAGGTTGCCGGCGATGAAGATGACCGATCCGTACTCCCCCACGCCGCGGGCGAAAGCCAGCGTGAAGCCGGTCAGCAGGGCCGGCATGATCGCGGGGAAGACGACGCGGCTGAAGATCTGCCAGCGGTTGGCGCCCAGGCTGGCCGCCGCCTCCTCGACCTCCGGCTCGGCGTCCTGGAGCACGGGCTGGACCGTGCGGACGACGAACGGCAGGCCGATGAAGGTCAGCGCCACGACGATGCCCAGCGGCGTGAAGGCGACGCGGAACGGCAGGAACTGGCCGATCCAGCCGTTGCCGGCATAGAGCGCCGTCAGCGCGATGCCGGCCACCGCCGTGGGCAGGGCGAACGGCAGGTCGACCAGCGCGTCGATCACCCTGCGGCCCGGGAACTGGTAGCGAACCAGCACCCAGGCCACCAGCAGGCCGAACACGGTGTTGATCAGCGCCGCGGCCAGGGCGGTCAGGAACGTGACCCGGAAGGCGGCAATCACGCGGGGTTCCATCAGCACCGCCCAGAGCCCGCCGAAGCCCAGCCCGGAAGCCTTGATGGCCAGTCCAGCCAGCGGGATCAGGACGACCAGGCTGAGATACGCGACCGTGAAGCCCAGCGTGATCCCGAAGCCGGGCAGGATGCTCGGCTTGCGGAAGCTATCCTGGAGGTTTCCTGCGACGAGGCCGGTCATGGTTCACTTGCCCGCAGCCGCGGAGACCTTGTCGAAGATGCCGCCATCGGAAAAATGCTTGTTCTGGGCCGAGGTCCAGCCGCCGAACTTCTGGTCGATGGTGAACAGCTTGACCTGGGCGAACTGGTCGGCATGCCGGGCCGCCACCTCGGCCAGGCGCGGCCGGTAGAAGTGCTTGGCGGCAAGTTCCTGACCCTCGGGCGAATAGAGCAGCTTCAGGTAGGCTTCGGCCGCCCGGCGGGTTTCCCGGCGGTCGACGACCTTGTCCACGACGGCGACCGACGGCTCGGCCAGGATGCTGAGCGAGGGAGTGACGATGTCGAACTGGTCCGGTCCCAGTTCCTTGACCGCGAGGTAGGCCTCGTTTTCCCAGGCCAGCAGCACGTCCCCGATCTGGCGCTGGACGAAGGTGATGGTCGAGGCGCGGGCGCCGGTGTCAAGCACGGGAACGTTCTTGAACAGCGCCTGGACGAATTCCTGCGCCTTGGCCTCGTCGTTGCCGTACTTCTCCAGCGCGAAGCCCCAGGCGGCCAGATAGTTCCAGCGGGCGCCGCCGGACGTCTTGGGATTGGGCGTGATGACCTGCACGTCCGGCTTGACCAGGTCGTCCCAGTCCCGGATCTGCTTGGGATTGCCCTTGCGCACCAGGAACACGATGGTCGACGTGTAGGGTGCGCTGTTGTCGGGCAGCCGGCCCTGCCAGTCCTTGGCGATCAGGCCGGTCTCGGCGATGGCGTCGATGTCGTAGGCCAGTGCCAGGGTGACGACGTCGGCCTCAAGCCCGTCGATGACGGAGCGGGCCTGCTTGCCGGAGCCGCCGTGGGACTGCCGGATGGAGAACTTCTCCCCGTTGTTTTCAGCCGCCCAACGCTCGGCGAACAGCTTGTTGAACTCGACATAGAGTTCCCGGGTCGGGTCGTAAGACACGTTGAGGAGGGTCGAGGCGGCGAACGACGGCGCCGCTCCAAACCCGACCGCACCCAGGGTGACACCGGCCGCCAACATGAGGGTGGCGGCGCCGCGCGCGAAATTCCGGAACACCATGGCACAAATCTCCTGGTATGGCTTCTCGGCCGAGATGTCGGGCCATTTCACACGATGGTTATACCTAAATCTCGATCGATCTAGTGTAGATTACACACGCAATCGAGAAGCAGCCAAGCTGTTTTTTATGCGACGGGAGTCCAGCGGCAGGTCGGGTGCCGCTTCGCTCTATCCGACCTGCGGTGCCGGCATCAGTTCTGGCCGGCCTGGCGGAGCAGCTGGCCGCAAGGGCTGTCCTGGCCTTCGCCCGGCTCCAGCAGCGGGATCAGTGCCGCGAGCGGCGTCAGGAAGACGCCCAGGGCGATGGCGGCGGCGCCCCGCGCGACCGCCGCCGTCGGATCGACGGTGATCTGCGGATTGGCGAAGGTACCTTCCGCCCCTACAGGAGTACGGGCGGAGAGCGGGCTCGGGTCCTTCGGATGGGCCAGCATCTCGATGTCGAACTGCTCGTTCTTCAGGTTGGCGAACGCCTCGCCGGTGACGTTGGTGTCCTCCGTGTCGAACACCAGCGCGTTGGATTTCACCATGCCGTCGGTGATGCCCAGGTCGGCCACGACGCAGCGCACGCCGACCGACTCGTCCTCGGACAGGACGAAGCCGAGGGCTTCGGCGACATCGAAGCCGATCACCTCCAGGATCAGGTTGCTGACCTTGCCGCCTTCCATCACGACCGACATTTGGCCGTTGCTCGATCCCAGCATGCTGCGGACCGTGTCGCCGTTGCCCTTGAGCTGGAGCTTGCCGCCGAAGGTGCCGCCCATGTCCTCGGCGAACTGCGTGCCGCGGAAGAAGCGCGCCAGGTCGAGCGCCCGCATCTCCAGGTTCATCTCGATGGCGGGCGGCTTCTCCTGCCCGTCCACCTGGATGATGCCGCCGGCCTTGCCGCCCGCAACCTGGAGCCTTACCGGTTCGAGACGGGCGCGGCCGTTCTCGACGATCAGCCTCGCATCCAGCTCGCCCGCCGGCACGTTGGGCACCAGCAGCCGGTCGGCGTGGTAGCGCATCTCGACGTCGGCCGCCGTCAGCATTTCGACATTGATCGGCGTGTCGGGGATCACGCGGCCCTCCTGCTCCAGCCGGCGGGCCAGCTCGATCTGGTCGGGAGACGCGGTCTCGCCCTCGCCGGTGCCGCCGGGCGCTCCGACGAATCCGGCCAGATCGTCATAGTCGAGGTTGCGGGACGACAGGTTGCCGGTGATCTTCGGGCGCTCGTGCCCCAGGTCGATGCGCACCTCGCCGCCGATGTCGCTGTCGCCGATCCGGCCTTCGGCGTCGGTCATGGACCAGACCTGCCCCTGCCGTTCGAGCCGGCCGGAGACGTTGAACGGCGGGGTGGCCGGGGACGGGAAACCGATGATCGGGAACAGGTCGGCGAGGTTCTGCCCCCTGACGTCGACCGTGATGTCCATCCCGGCAAGCTGCTGCGGGTCGGTCAGCGAGCCCTCGACCACAGTGCGCGTGCTGCCGACTGTCGCTTCCGCGTGGACGGGGAACGGGGTTTGCCTGTCGCGCAATGCCAGGAAGGTGCCGGTGGTGGCGTCCAGGTGGAACGGCTCGTCGGCGTACCTGCCGTCGGCGACCATGCGGACGCGGTCCTCGCCCTGCTCGTTCCGCTCGGTGTTGACCGTGCTGGCGACATCGATGTCGAGCGCCTCGTCGCGGTAGGCGACTTCGCCGCCCTGGATGTCGATATGCCCGATCTCCGGCAGGTCGGGACTGCCGTCGCCCTCCTGCGGAGGATCGCTCTGGAGGTTCGGAAAGTCCCAGTTGCCGGTGCCCTCGGCATTGCGGGCGAGGTTGATCTTGGGGTCGATGAGCTTCACCTCGGGGATCGAGATGGTCCCGCCGATCAGGCGGCGCAGGTCGATGGTAACCTCGACCGCGCCGATGTCCGCCATGTTCTTGTCACCGGCCCAGTCGGCGTTTGCGACATGGATGCCGCCGGCACGGATGCGCGGGGTCAGCGACCAATCGATGTCGAAATTTTCGTCGATCGTGACCTCGCGTCCCAGCGCGGCGCTCGCCTGCCTGGCCACCAGATCCCGCGCCCAGCTCGTCTCCAGCATCAGCAACGCGCCGACGACCAGGAGCAGGAGCACCCCGATCACGATCCCAACCCACTTCAACACCCGGCCCACAATGCCACCTCGACCAAACCAACAGGTCACGAGTCAACGGGCGCGGGCGGCTTTCGTTTCGAAATTGATCGATCGGGATGGGCCGGGAACGCCGCCGGTAAGGTTCGGAGGTTCCTCCAGGCACGCGCGTGCAAGTTTTTCTTCACCAATCGCGCCTACACATGCCTTGCGAAAGTACTATGACGCCACCGTGGAAGGACCGGGACCGTGAGTGTTCATAACTTGCTACGCTTTTACGGGGCTCATATCGATCCGAACGTCTCCGGCTGGTTCTATGGGCAGGACATCGTCGCCTTCCACACGCTGAACGGCATCCAGATGAATGCCGGGATTCATGGCGATATATGCGAACTGGGCTGTTTCCATGGCAAGTCGGCGATCGCTCTCTCCCACTTGGCCCGGCCCGAGGAGCGGCTGCACGTATACGACACGTTCGGGGACGGCTATTACGAATCGTTCCGCAGCAACATGGCGCGGTATGCCCAGGGTCTGGAAGGCCGGCTGGTCATCAATACGATGGAGCTGAGCAGCCTGCAGGCCCCGCCGGAAGACAGCTTGCCGCGCGGCACGGTCCGGTTCCTGCACATCGACGCCGGTCATACGCATAAGGACGTCATCAACGACCTCAGGAACTTCGCGCCGTTGATGGCGCCTGGCGGCATCATCGCGCTGGATGACTTCTACCACCACCAGTTCCCGGGAGTGGCGACCGCCGGCACCGAGTTCATGCTGTCGCCCGAGGGCCAGCACCTCCGCCCCTTCGCTGGAACCCATTACAAATTGTATCTGTGCGACCGCCTGTGGCTGAAGTTCTACCAAAAATGGATCTACCGATCCAAAGTCATCCCGACGCTGTCGCTTTACAACATCCTGGACGTGGACATGCTGGTCTGTTTCTCCGACGAACCCTGGAGCGACGAGCGGTTGAAAGCGGCCTTCGATGATCCGGCGTTCGGAGCCGAGGCGGCGATGGGAAGCCCGTCCACATCGCCATGATCCCGCGGAAGCTGCCCCCGGGGCCGGTCACGATGGTCGCCGGACGAGGTCGCCACCGGCCCTGCGGCGGCCGGCAGCGGCTCCCCGGCCGGCGTCAGTTCTTGCTTGAGGACGCGGCTTCCTGATTCAGCTGCTTCGCCATGTCGCGCAGCACGAACTTCTGGATCTTGCCGGTGGAGGTCTTCGGCAGGCTGGTGAACACCACCGTGCGGGGGCTCTTGAAATGGGCCAGGTGCTCGCGGCAGAAGGCGATGATCTCGGCCTCGGTGACCGCGGCGCCGTCCTTCAGGGTGACGAAGGCGCAGGGCGTCTCGCCCCAGCGCTCGTCCGGCCGGGCGACCACGGCGGCGTCGAGCACGGCCGGGTGGCGGTAGAGCACCGCTTCCACCTCGATGGTCGAGATGTTCTCGCCGCCCGAGATGATGATGTCCTTGGACCGGTCCTTCAGCTCGATGTAACCGTTCTCGTGCATCACGCCCAGGTCGCCGGTGTGGAACCAGCCGCCCTCGAAGGCTTCCCGGGTGGCGACCGGATTCTTCAGGTAGCCCTTCATCACCACGTTGCCGCGCATGAACACCTCGCCGATGGTCCTGCCGTCGGCCGGCACGGGTTGCAGCGTCGTGGCGTCGGCCACCATAAGGCCTTCCTGCACGACGTAGGTCACGCCCTGGCGGGCCTTGAAGACGGCGCGCTGCTCGATCGGCAGGGCGTCCCATTCCTCGTGCCAGGCGCAGACCACGTCGGGGCCGTAGACTTCGGTCAGGCCGTAGACATGGGTGATGGCGAATCCCATCCGCTCGATCTTCTCGATCACCGCGGCGGGCGGGGCGGCGCCGGCGGTCATCATGCGGATCCCGGCGGGGATCTCGCGGCGCTGGCCGTCGGGCGCGTTGACCAGCAGGCCCATCACGATCGGGGCGCCGCACAGGTGGGTGACGCCGTGGTCGGCGATGGCGTCGTACATGCCCTTGGCGGTCACGGCGCGCAGGCAGACATGGGTCCCGGCCATGGCGGTGATCGTCCAGGGGAAGCACCAGCCGTTGCAGTGGAACATCGGCAGCGTCCACAGGTACACGGGATGGTGCGGCATCGCCCAGGTGACGGAGTTGCCGATCGCGTTGAGATAGGCTCCGCGGTGATGATAGACGACGCCCTTGGGGTTGCCCGTGGTTCCCGAGGTATAGTTCAACGCGATCGCCTGCCACTCGTCCCCGGGCAGGTCCCATCGGAAGGCCGGGTCGCCCGTCTCCAGGAACTGTTCGTAGGTCTGCTCGCCGATCAGGTCGCCGCCCTTGGCCAGCGGGTCGTCGATGTCGATCACGATCGGCCGGTGCCTCGGGTCGATCATGTGGACCGCCTTGTTGATCACCTCGGAGAATTCCCGGTCGGTGATCAGCACCTTGGCCTCGCCGTGCTGGAGCTGGAAGGCGATCGCCTCCGCGTCCAGCCGGATGTTCAGCGCGTTCAGCACGCCGCCGGTCATGGGGACGCCGAAATGCGCCTCGAAAACCTCGGGGATGTTGGGCGCCATCACCGCGACGGTGGTGCCGAGTCCGACTCCGCGCTTCGACAGCGCCGAGGCAAGCCGGACGCAGCGCTCGTAGCTCTCCGCCCAGGTCCGGCGCACGGCGCCGTGGATGACCGCGGTGCGGTGCGGATAGACCGAAGCGGTGCGGCGGATGAACGACAGGGGAGAGAGCGGGACGTAATTCGCCTCGTTCTTGTCCAGTTCAATCTCGAAAGGATTGCGGTGCTGAGTCATCCGTTTGTTCCCGGGATTGCGGTGGGCGCCCTTGACGGGCATTCTTGTCCCGGCAGCATAGCCCGTACCGGTGCCGGTATGGAATGCTCCGGTGCGCGCACCCCGCGACACTTCGCCTCCCGAGCCTCCTCCGGCACCCCAACCCCGACCACGGACCCCCGACCCCGGAATGGCAAGCGCCCTGATCCTCCTCACCGGGCACCGCGAAGCGCCCTACCTGATCGACTATCTTCGCGGCTACAGCGACACGCTGCCGATCCACCACGTCGCCGACCACGGGGACCTGGAGCGGGAATGCCTGCCCGGGCGGGTTCTGATCGCTTTCTGCACCGCCGTGATCGTGCCCAGGCACCTGCTGGACCGGCTGGGCCGGCCGGCCTTCAACTTCCATCCGGGACCGCCGACATATCCCGGCCGCAGCCCCGAGAGCTTCGCCGTTTATGACGGCGCCACGCGGTTCGGCGCCACGTCCCACGTCATGGCGCCGCGGGTGGACGAGGGGCCGATCGTCGGGGTCGAGTGGTTCGACGTGCCGCCGGGAACCGGCCAGATGGGTCTGGCCGACCTGGCGTTCCAGGCGACGCTGCGGCTGTTCGCCCGGCAGGCTCCGATCATGGCGCTGTCGTCCCAGCCGATGAAGGTGCTGGACGTGCGGTGGTCGGGCCGCAAGACCAGCCGGGCCGACTATGACCGCATGACCGACCTGCCGGCCGGCATCGACGCGGCCGAGTTCGAGCGCCGGCTGAAGGCGTTCGGCGAGGACCCGGAAACGCGGATCACGATCACCCTGCACGGCCGCCGGTTCCTGCTGGAGCAGGAGGCCTGATCCCGGATGCGGCTGTGCTTCATCGACCTGATGCCGTGGGACTACGACGCCGACACGCCGTTCGAACGGCCCCTGGGCGGCATGCAGTCGGCGGCCTGCCATCTGGCGGCCGCCCTGGCGAAGCGGGGGCACGAGGTGGCGCTGGCGACCCGCACCGGCCGGCCCGGCCGGCGGCGCGGCGTCGACTGCCTGTCGCTGGACGATCCGCGCGGCCGTGACGCCCTGCGGGAGGGAAGCTGGGACGCCGTCGTGTCGCTGACGGCGCAGGCGGGTCCCGTCAGGGCGCTGGCGAGGCCGGGCACGCCGGCGTTCCTGTGGACCGGCCACGCCGACGACCAGCCGGCCGTGGCGTGCCTGAAGGACCCGGCGGAACGGCAGGGCTGGGACGGCATCGTGCTGGTCGGCGAGTGGCAGCGGACCCGTTACGCCGAGAGCTTCGGGCTCGGCCCCGGACGCAGCACCGTGCTCCGCAACGCCGTTTCCCCGCCCTTCCAGGACCTGTTCGAGGATGCCCGCGACCTCGCGGCGGCGAAGACGGCGGCGGGCGGGCCGATGGACCCCGGTCCCATGGATCTCGCATATGCCTCGACCCCGTTCCGCGGGCTGGAGCTGCTGGCCTGCATGTTCCCCCTGGTCGCCCGCCCGGCGCGGCTGCGCGTCTTCTCCGACATGGCGCCCTACCCCACCGGTCCGGCGGAAGGCCAGTTCGCCGGCCTGTACGAGCGCTGCCGGTCCACGCCGGGAATCGAGCATGTCGGGTCCCTGCCCCAGCCCGAACTGGCGCGGGCGCTGCGCCCCGTCCCGATCCTGGCCTATCCCTGCACCTTTCCGGAGACCAGCTGCATCGCGGTGATGGAGGCCATGGCCGCCGGCTGCGCCGTCGTCGCCAGCGACCTGGGCGCCCTGGCGGAAACGACGGCCGGCCATGCGCTGCTGGTCGATCCCGGCGAGGACTGGAGCAGCTTTCCCGGTCGCTATCTGTGCGCCCTCGACTTGGTCATGGCGTCGGTCCTCTCGCCCGCCGGGCTGGCCCGTCTGTGGAAGCAGGTGTGTTTCGTCAACGCGACGGCGACATGGGACATCCGGGCGCGGGAGTGGACTGACCGTCTGGCAGCCTGGCCGCAATGGTAAGACCGGTCTACAGGCTCAAAATGTCGCACGCGGTGGGAAACCGGAAACACCTGTGCAAAATGCCTGCGGCGTGACGCAATATCCGCCCGCGTCGCCGGACCCGTTTCCAAGGCGCGAGGAATCGACTACCGCTCCGATAATCATCGCTCCAATCAAGAAGAAGGCGTTCCATGACCGGTCGTTATGCTGAGCTTCACACCCGCTCGATCACCGATCCCGCAGGCTTCTGGGGCGATGCCGCCCGCGACATCGATTGGATCAAGCCGTGGGACAGCGTTCTCGACAGTTCCAACCCGCCCTTCTACCGCTGGTTCAATGGCGGAGAGCTGAACACCTGCCACAACGCCGTCGACCGCCACGTGGCGGCCGGACGCGGCGAACAGGCGGCGATAATCTATGACAGCCCCGTCACCGACACCGTCCAGACCATCACCTATGCCGAGTTGCAGGACCTGACCGCGCGCTTCGCGGGCGTCCTCCGCGGCCTGGGCGTCGCCAAGGGCGACCGGGTGATCCTGTACATGCCGATGATCCCGCAGGCGGTGGTGGCGATGCTCGGCTGCGCCCGGCTGGGAGCCATCCACTCCGTGGTGTTCGGCGGGTTCGCGCCGCACGAGCTGGCGACGCGCATCAACGACGCCAAGCCCAAGGCGATCGTCACCGCGTCGTGCGGCATCGAGGGCAAGAAGGTGCTGGCCTACAAGCCGATGCTGGACGCCGCGATCGACCAGTCGGACCACAAGCCCGACCATGTCGTCGTGTTCCAGCGGCCCCAGGCGACCGCCGAGCTGAAAGCTCCGCGCGACGTGGACTGGGCCGAGGCCGCCGCGGTGGCGGAACCGGCGGAATGCGTGCCGGTGGCGGCGACCGACCCGCTCTACATCCTGTACACGTCGGGCACGACCGGACAGCCCAAGGGCGTGGTCCGCGACAACGGCGGCCATGCCGTGGCTCTGAAATGGACCATGAGCAACATGTACGACATCAAGCCGGGAGAGGTGTTCTGGGCCGCCTCCGACGTCGGCTGGGTGGTCGGCCATTCCTACATCTGCTACGCCCCGCTGCTGCACGGCTGCACCACCGTCGTGTTCGAGGGCAAGCCGGTCGGCACGCCCGACGCCGGCACCTTCTGGCGGGTGATCCAGCAGCACAAGGTCACGGCCCTGTTCACCGCGCCGACCGCCTTCCGCGCGATCAAGCGCGAGGATCCGAACGCCGAGCTGATCGGGAAATACGACCTGTCGAGCCTGCGCACCCTGTTCCTGGCCGGCGAGCGGTCGGACCCCGACACGCTGCACTGGGCCGAGGACAACCTGAAGGTTCCGGTGATCGACCACTGGTGGCAGACCGAGACCGGCTGGTGCATCGCCGGCAACCCGATGGGCATCGAGCGGTTCAAGATCAAGTACGGCTCGGCGACCAAGCCGCTGCCGGGCTGGGACGTACGCTGCCTGGACGTGTCCAACAACGAGGTCAAGCGCGGAGACATCGGCGCCATCTCGGTCAAGTTGCCGCTGCCTCCCGGCACGCTGATGACGCTTTGGAACGCGGACCAGCGCTTCGTGAAATCCTATATGACGGACTATCCGGGCTATTACCAGACGGGCGACGCCGGGTTCATCGACGACGACGGCTACGTCTACATCATGGCCCGCACCGACGACATCATCAACGTCGCCGGACACCGCCTGTCCACCGGCGGGATGGAGGAGGTCCTGGCGTCCCACAAGGACGTGGCGGAGTGCGCCGTGATCGGCGTGGCCGACGAGTTGAAGGGGCAGGTTCCGCTGGGCTTCATCGTCCTGAAGAACGGCGTCGACCGGCCCCATGCCGACATCGTCAAGGAGGTGGTGCAGCTGGTCCGCGACGAGATCGGCCCGGTCGCGGCCTTCAAGCTCGCCATCGTGGTGGATCGCCTGCCCAAGACCCGCTCCGGCAAGATCCTGCGCGGCACCATGCAGAAGATCGCCGACAGCGAGTCCTACAAGATGCCGGCCACCATCGACGATCCCCTGATCCTCAGCGAGATCGCCGAAGCGCTTCAGGGCATCGGCTACGCCAAGGCCGGCATGGTCTAGGATCGGCTGTTTCCGGGCTTGGAGTAAGGACGGCGCCTCCGGGCGCCGTCGTTTCCTGACGGCCAGCCGGCAGATAGAAGCATGCCTTAAGCGGTTTTCTTCCGGGTGCCGAGTTGGCCTTCCTTTTCGGCTTCGCGATCGCCGAACTGGATCCTTCGCCTCTTCAGGGACATCAGGCGTTGCCGACTCAGCTTCTTTCCCGACTGCTGCCGCTCGTGGCTTTCCTTAGCTGCCAATTCGTACGGTTGCACCAGCCAGTCGGCCGGAAGCCCCCAATCCTTGCTCAGCTTGGCTATCATGTCTACGGTCAGGCGACGACGGCGGTTGAGGATCTCTGATGCCCGAGATTCGGAACCGAACAGCTTCGACAGATCGGCCTGCGACAGGCCATTCATCTCCATATAGGCTTTGATGGCATCAACCGGTTCAAGCCGGTCGATCGGCCAACGGGTCTTTTCATAGTCATCGATCAGTATGGCCAGCACTTCCAGGGTGTCAGCCTCAGGAGTCCCGGTTTCTACGCCCCAGAGGCGGTCGACCTGCGCGAGGGCCGCTTCATGATCGACGTCATTCCGGATCGGCTTGATCGCATACATCAGTGGCACCTCTCAATACAGGCCAACAGTCAGGGCATTGATTTTATCATACTCGGCATGCGTACCAATAAACTTGATGTAGACTATTTGTGCCGGATAAAAAATCGCTGCAACAAGTCGATAGTTGTTCCTGATCCCAAACCTGACACGATCAGCATTCAAAACTTTTGCCGAGGGGAAATCATTCAGTACATCTTCCGAATGCATCCACTTGGCTTTCTGGGTTCTCTCCTGCCAAATGGTCAGCGCTGCCCGAGCCACCGCATGTTCCGCCGCATATTGTGCTAAGGTTACCCGCTTAACTATCCTCATAACACGTTTTTCCCAATATGGGAAGCAATCCCGAAGTGGGAAGCCCCTTCGAATGAAGCTGCCTGCCAAACTGAAAGATCGACTCATCCGTATCGTGGTGAGGCAAGCCCGGTGACGACGCAAAGCGCCTATCCAGGGAGCACATCGGCGTTCGGCGCAAGCACAAGCGTCGCCTTCATCCTGCTCCATTGTGTCGCGCCCCAGGCGCTCGATGAATCTCTTTCGCACGGCATTCCCGATAGTGGTCGCGCGGGATATGGTTGGCGGCGACAGGATCCCGCCCTGCCAGACGGCGCCTTCACCCGGGCGCCGTCATTATTTTGACAAACGACCGGCGCTCCCTGGAATAAAGGGGCAGCCGACGGTGTTCGCAGGGTCGAGTTTCGGCTCTTGGCTTGAATCCGCTTTCGGGACCGCCGACATCGGAACTTTGCGGACCATCGAAGGTTTCGCCTGAATTATCCACCAACCGGATGACGCAGTGAGCAGATTCGGGACTGAGCTGGAAGTACAGATCGCATCGCTTCGCCGGTATGCGCGGGCTCTCCTGCGCGACAGGAACGACGCGGACGATCTGGTCCAGGAATCGCTGGCCCGCGCGCTGTCGCGTGCCGACCGATTCAAGCCTGGGACGAACCTCCGGGCCTGGTTGTTCACCATCATGCACAATGTGCACGTGAACCAGGTTCGCCAGAAGATTTCTCGGCCGGATGAGGTACCGGTCGAGGACTACGAGATGCGGCTGGTCACGCCGGCCCGTCAGGAGACCAGCATCGAGCTGCGCGACATGTCCAGGGCGCTCGCCGAATTACCCGAGGAACAGCGTCGGGTCCTGTTGCTGGTGGCCCTGGAGGGCTTGAAATACGACGAGGTCGCCGCAGTCTTGCAGATACCGATCGGCACCGTGATGTCCCGCCTCAGCCGGGCGCGCGAAGCGGTGCGGATCAAGCTCGCGAACGAGGGCGGAGTGCCTCTCCGCCGGGTCAAGTAGGACAATCACATGGTGGCGCGGCCCGTCGAAGATCGAGATCTTCATGCTTACGTCGATGGCTTGCTGGATACCCAGCGGCGCATCGAGGTGGAAGCCTGGCTGGCGGAGGACCCGGCCTCGGCCGAACGGGTGAATGCGTACCGCACCCAGATCGAGCATCTCCACGACCTTTTCGACGGCGTGCTGCGGGAACCCGCGACGGCCGAGATGGACGATCTCCACGATCGCCTGGCCGGGCGCATGGCCGGCAACGACAACCGACGGCGCGGCTGGCTCCATTCCCCCTTCGCCCGCATGGCGGCGGCGGTCGTCCTGTTGCTGGCCGGGGGCACCGGCGGCTGGCTCCTGCGGCCGCCGGCCGAGCAGGTGGCGATCGAGCAGCAGCCGACCCTGCAGTCGTTCGCCCAGGAAGCGGTGCAGGCCCATACCTTCTACGCGTCGGACAACCGTTTCGCCGTCGAGATGGGCGGCGAGGACCGGGGCGCCCTGGACAGCTGGCTGTCGGAGCGCCTGGGACGGCGCATCTTCGGACCGGACCTGTCCAACTCCGGCTACCGGCTGATCGGCGGCCGGTCGATGCCGACCGCGGCGGGCGTCGGCGCGCAGTACATGTACGAGAACGACGCCAAGCGGCGCCTGACGCTGTTCGTCGGCACGCCCAGCAAGGCCGGGCAGGAAGCCGCCTTCAGCTATGTGCAGAAGGGCGACGTGTCGATGTTCTACTGGGTGGAGGGCTCGATCGCCTATGCCCTGATCGGCCGGCTCGACCGCGAGCAGCTGATGAACATCACCCAGACCGTGTATCGCGAGCTGAAGGGCCGGAACGTCCCGCCGCCTCCGCCCGCTCCAGCGGCACCGCCGGAGGCGGCCAAGCAGCCGCCGCAGCCCGCGGCGCAGCCGGTCGGCGACGTGAAGCGCAAGGACATGTAGAGGATGCGCTCCCGACCGGCCTGCCCATCGGCAACCCGCTTGACTGCGGTGATTTGACACAATAGGCTCACGTCCATCGCTCGAGTTGAGCAGGCGAGGCAATAATAAAGAGGGCCGCACCAAGCGGCCCTCGTCCTTTTTGGGGCCTCGACCTTTTTTGGGGAGGGGACGACGCGACCATGGCAGACGGTCCGTTTCTGAAGTTCGACACGCTCAGCCTTCATGCCGGGCAGCAGCCCGATCCGACGACCGGCGCCCGCGCCGTCCCCCTCTACCAGACGACATCCTACGTCTTCCGCGACACCGACCACGCCGCGGCGCTGTTCAACCTGGAGCGCCCGGGGCACATCTACAGCCGGATCTCCAACCCGACCGTGGCGGTGCTGGAGGAGCGGCTGGCGGCGCTGGAAGGCGGCGTCGGCGCCGTCTGCACCGCCAGCGGCCAGGCGGCCCTCCATCTGGCGGTCGTCACCCTGATGGGGACCGGCGGCCACATCGTGGCTTCCAAGGCGATCTATGGCGGCAGCCACAACCTGTTCACCCACACCCTGCCCCGCTTCGGCATCACCACCAGCTTCGTCGATCCGCGCGATCCCGCAGCTTTCCGGGCAACGATCCGGCCGGAGACTCGCCTCGTGTTCGCCGAAGTGCTGGGCAATCCGGGACTGGACGTGCTCGACCTGCCGGCGGTGTCCGAGGTCGCCCACGCGGCCGGGCTGCCGCTGATGATCGACAGCACCTTCACGACACCCTACCTGTGCCGGCCGTTCGAGCACGGCGCCGATCTCGTCATGCACTCCGCCACCAAGTGGCTGGGCGGCCACGGCGTCGCGATCGGCGGCGCCCTGGTCGACGGCGGGCGGTTCGACTGGGAGGCCTCCGGCCGTTTCCCGACCCTGACCGAACCCTACGCCGGGTACCACGGCATCGATTTCGCCGAGGAGTTCGGCCCGGCCGCCTTCGTCATGCGGGCACGGGCGGAAGGCCTGCGCGACTTCGGCGCCTGCCTGAGCCCGGCCAACGCCTTCCAGATCCTCCAGGGCGTCGAGACTCTGCCGCTCCGCATGCGCGCCCACGTGGACAATGCCCGCAAGGTCGCGGGGTTCCTGGACGGGGCGGACGGCGTCGCCTGGGTCCGTCATCCCGACCTGCCGGGGCACCCTGACCATGAACTGGCGCGCCGGCTGCTGCCCAACGGTGCCGGTTCGATCGTCACCTTCGGGATCGCCGGCGGCCGGGAGGCGGGCCGGAAGTTCATCGAGGCGCTGAAGCTGTTCTCGCATCTCGCCAATGTCGGCGATGCCAAGTCCCTGGTGATCCATCCCGCCAGCACGACGCACCAGCAGATGGATGCCGAAGCGCTCCGCGACGCCGGGATCGGCGAGGAGATGATCCGGCTGTCGGTCGGGCTGGAGGATGCCGGCGACCTGATCGCCGACCTCAAGCAGGCGCTGCGCGCCTCGCGGAAGGGGTGAGCGGGCCATGGAACTGACAGTCGACGGCCACAAGGTCTTCGCCGCGACCGGCGGCCGGGACCTGGACCAGGGTTTGCCGCTGGTCGTGCTGATCCACGGCGCGGGCATGGACCATTCCGTCTGGAGCCTCCAGGCGCGCTACCTCGCCCACCATGGCCGTTCGGTGCTGGCGGTGGACCTGCCGGGCCATGGGCGCTCCGGCGGTGCGGCGCTGGGCAGCATCGAGGACCTGGCGGACTGGACGGCGCGGCTGATCGAGGCGGCGGGCTTCGACCAGGCGGCGCTGGCGGGCCACTCCATGGGGGCTTTGGCCGCGCTGGAGACGGCGAACCGCCACCCCGGGCGGGTGCGCGCGCTGGCGCTGCTCGGCGTGGCGGAGCGCATGCCGGTCCACCCCGACCTGCTGGCCGCCGCCGCGTCGGAGGACGACCGGGCCTATGCCGGGGCGATCGCGATGGTCATCGGCTGGGGCTTCGGCACCCTGCGCGGCGGGTCGGCGGCACCGGGCCTGTGGCAGGTCGGGACCGGCATCCAGCTGATGCGCCGGGCGCCGCGCGGCGTGCTCGCCAGCGACCTCGCGGCCTGCGACGCGTGGCGCGGCGTGCCCGACATGGGCTGCCCGACGACGCTGATCCTGGGCGCCGGCGACCGCATGACCCCGGCCAAATCGGGCAAAGCGCTGGCCGCGAGGATCGCGGGATCGAAGACCGTGGTGCTCCCGGGCTCCGGCCACATGATGATGGTCGAGGAACCCGACGCGGTGACCGACGCGCTCCGCGCGGCCCTGTGAAGTTCCGCGCCGCTATATGAGACGGAGGATGGCGACGCCGGCCACGCCGGCCGCCATAGCGACCAGGAAGTTGCCGGTGGCGCGCGCCAGGACGAGCGTCAGCAGGGCCGCTCCCCAGCCCGCTGGGCCGGAGTTGAGAACCAGCGGCGCGCAGAGGGCGGCGAAGACCGCTCCGGGGATCTGGGCCAGCCAGGCTTCCAGGAAGCGCGACGGCCGCAGCCGCTGGATAAGCCAGAAGCCGCCCGCCCGGGTCGCGTAGGTGGCCAAGCCCATCAGGACGATGGCGGCGATCCCCAGGTAGCTGTCCGGCGCATCAGCGGGCATGGCGGAGCGCCCCCACGAGGCTGCCGGCCAGGGCGCCTCCCAGGATGTACCAGGTACCGGGAACCATGCGCTCCATCGCCAGGGCGACCGCCGCGGCGACCAGCCAGGGCAGCAGGTCCCCCCGCCCGCGCCAGAAGCCGGCCAGCAGGGCCACGAAGAACGCGGTGCCCAGATAGTCGATGCCGTAGCGGTCGAGGTCGGGCAGCATCCCGCCGAACACCCGGCCGGCGATGGTCCCGGTGTTCCAGAACAGGAAGATGGTCAGCCCGCTGCCGAGCAGGAAAGCGGCGTCCCGGCCGCCGTTCCGCATGTCGGCGACGCTGAGCCCCCAGGACTCGTCGGTCAGGAAGTACAGGCTGCCATAGGCTTGCGACGGCGGGACTTGCTTCAGCCAAGGCCCGAGGGTGGCGCCCATCAGCAGGTGGCGGGCATTGATCACCAGCACGGTCGCTACCAGCGCGCCGACCGGCAGCGGATCGCCCCACAGTTCGACCGACAGGAACTGCGAGGCGCCGGCGAAGACCAGGGCGCTCATCAGGGAGGTCTCCAGCAGGGTCAGGCCGTTCTGGCCCGCCAGGAAACCGTAGAACACGCCGAAGGCCAGCCCGCCCGTCGCGATCGGCAGGGTTCGTACGGCGCCGGCGGCCATTCCTGCGCGGGAGAAGGCGACGGGAGGTCCATCGGGAAGCGGCGGGACGTTTTCTGACATTCCCCGGCTCTCCTTTTGTTCTTATCTTTCTGAACGGGAGATCGGATTGAAGCTTCGGCCGGCGAATAGGTCAACCTTATTGTCGTTTATGGGCCTGTATGCCTGCCATGTGCGGTATCGCCATGCGGTCCAGGATGAAACGGGTCAGCCGGTCGGCCGCCGGCGTCGGCGTTCCGGAACGGGGCACCAGGGCGATGGCGCTGTCGGGCAGCGGGGGAAAGCCCTCGTCCGGGGTCAGGACGCGCATGCCGGGCAGGATGGTGCTGCGCGCCAGCGCCGTGACCCCGAGGCCCGCCAGGACGGCGGCCTGCAGCGCCGCGACCGCGGCGCTGGTGCAGCGGATCTCCCATGACCGGCCGACTTGTCCCAGGGCCGCCAGCATGAACCTTCGGTAAAGGCAGGGTGCGGGCGACACCACCAGCGGAACCGGATCGGCCGGCGTTCCGAGCCTGTCGGCCCGGGCGACCCAGTGCAGCGGTTCCCGCCAGACGGTACGGCCGGGACTCTCCTCCGGGACATGCTTGACCAGCACGAGGTCGAACAGCCCTGCCTCCACCCCGGACTGGAGCACGGCCGAGCTTTCCACGGTGATCTCGGTGGTGACGGTGGGAAAGCAGCGTGTGAACTCGCCCAGGATGTCGGACAGGAACTGGGCCGCGAACTCCTCCGCCGTGCCCAGCCGGACGGTGCCGCCGACCAGCGGGGCGACCAGCCGGCCGACCGCCTCGTCGTTGATCGCCAGGATGCGCCGCGCATAGGTCAGAAGATGCTCGCCGGCCTCGGTCGGAACCACTTGGCGGCCGGTGCGGTCGCACAGCCGGGCGCCGATCTGGTCTTCGAGCCGCTTGATCTGGACGCTAACCGCGGACTGGGTCCGGCCCAGGATTTCGCCGGTCCGCGTGAAGCTGCCGGTTTCGGCGACTGTCAGGAATGCCCGGAGGAGATCGATGTCGAGGGTCGGCGGCGAGGGACCATGACGGGGCGGCATGCTGCGCATTCACCTTATGAATTTTCCCAGCGACTTCAGCACCTTTACGCTCTGCCAGAGGGGAACGCTTTTCCCATTCGGGAGGTCCAATTGATAAAAAATTTTATCCATCGCCGCGTCGCCCTGGGCGATGGCGAGATCAACGCCGCCATCGGCGGCGAGGGTCCGCCGCTGCTTCTGCTCCACGGCTATCCGCAGACCCACGTGACATGGCATCGCGTCGCCCCGGCCCTGGCGCGGCGCTTCACCGTCGTGGCGCCCGACCTGAGGGGATACGGCGACAGCGCGCCGGCCCGGGACGGAGATTACTCGAAGCGGGCCATGGCAGCCGATCAGGCCGGGCTGATGGCCGAGTTGGGCTTCGACCGGTTCGGCGTCGCCGGGCACGACCGGGGCGGGCGGGTCGCCTACCGGCTGGCGCTCGACCATCCCGGCCGCGTCAGCCGGCTGGCCGTGCTCGACATGGTGCCGACGCTGGACATGTGGGAGATGATGGATGCCGGGATGGCGATGGCCGTCTACCACTGGCTGTTCCTGGCACAGCCCTGCGGCCTGCCCGAGAGCCTGATCGGAGCCGATCCCGGCGGGTATCTGACGCGGACCCTGCGAAGCTGGTGCGCCGATCCGGACGCGATCGATCCGGCGGCCCTGGCCGAGTACATCAGGTGCTTCCGCCGGCCGGAGGTGGTCCATGCCGCCTGCGGGGATTACCGCGCCGGTGCCGGCATCGACCGGGACCATGACGCCGCCGACCGTGCCGCCGGGCGGCGGATCGGCTGCCCCGTGCTGGCGCTTTGGGCGCGCGGCGGGACCGACGGCCGGCCGTACGATCCCCTCGCGGTCTGGCGCCGCTGGGCCGACGACGTGTCGGGCCACGAGATCGCCTGCGGCCATTTCCTGCAGGAGGAGGCGCCCGGCGAGGTCGCGCGTGCCCTGCTGGCGTTTTTCGAATAGAAGAGCCCGGCGACGACATGAAACCAAGGCGAAGAGGTTCGGCACGTGACTGCTGCGATCGAAACCCGGGCGGACTACCGGCATTTCCTGGCCATCCCGACGCGCTGGCTGGACAACGACATCTACGGCCACGTCAACAACGTGATGTATTATTCGTACTTCGACACGGTCATAAACGGGTATCTGATCAGGGAGGGCGGTTTCGACATCCACGCCGCGCCGGTGATCGGCGTGGCGGTCGAGACCATGTGCAAGTTCAGGAAGTCGCTGGTGTTTCCCCAGATCGTGGACGCCGGCTTGAGGGTGGCCAAGCTGGGCAACTCAAGCGTGCGGTACGAGGTCGGCCTGTTCGCCGAGGGGGACGCCGAACCGGCGGCGTCGGGCCACTTCGTCCATGTCTTCGTGGAGCGGCCCGCCATGCGCCCGGTGCCGATCCCCGACGCCCTGCGGGCCTGCATGGAGCGTTTGCTGGTGGCATGAGCCGGAATGCAGGACGGCGCCCCGTTTCCGGGGCGCCGCCAGTACGGGCCTTTGCAGGAGGCCTGCCGTTACGCGGCCTGCTGCCGATCGGACTGCTTGTGCTCCAGCACCTGGGACGGTGCCGCCGAAGCGATCTTGATCGTGCGGGGCTTCATTGCCTCCGGGATCTCGCGGACGAGTTCCACATTCAGGAGACCGTTCGCCAAATCGGCGCCAGTCACTTTGATGTGGTCGGCTAGCTGGAAGCGGCGCTCGAATGCCCGTCCCGCGATACCGCGATAGAGGTATTGGCCGTTTTCCGCGTCATTCTTAGTTTTACCAGTGATCACAAGCAGATTTTCCTGCGAAGTGATCTCCAGATCTTCCGCACCGAAGCCGGCGACCGCCATCGTGATGCGATAGGAGTCATCGGACAACTTCTCGATGTTGTACGGAGGATAGGACAGGGCTGAGTCATCGACCTTGAGCGCGGACTCCAGGACACGGGTCATGCGGTCGAAGCCGACGGAAGAACGGAACAACGGCGACAGATCATAGGTGCGCATTTCATACCCTCCAAAGAGCGATACAAGCGTCGGGGTCCACCACCATGGTCTAACCCCTCTCCTTCGTGGACCAGGCCCGGTATCGGCGCCTCATCCACATCAAGTGAGATAATCACGCCGATCCGGGGTTCAAGAGGGGATACGCATCGATGAATCTGTCGCAGGGCCGGTACGCGTTTGGGGGTGCCCGCCGCGTGTCATTCATTTTTAATCTGTAGCTGGGACCATCGATCATGGGACTTGAGATCCCCGAGACGGGAGACAGAGTGAGCGGCCCGACAGCCTTCTTCAATCGTACATACGACGAGACGATGGCTCTGCTCATCGAGGCGAGGAATTACATCGCCTATAACGAGGCGGCGGACCAGCGGGGGCTGCCGCCCCAGGTCCGGTTGCAGGTGAGCTACGAATCTCTGCGGGTGACCAGCCGCCTGACCCAGGTGATGGCTTGGCTGCTGGCGCAGAAGGCGGTGCATGCCGGCGAACTGACGGCGCAGCAGGTCGCGACCGACGAATACGCCCTGGCGGGCGGCGATGTCTGCACCGATCCTTCCGGCCCCGACAACCAGGAGCTTCCGGCCGGCCTGCGCAGCCTGCTGGAGCGGAGCTACAAGCTGTACATGCGGGTCGCCCGCCTGGACGAGCAGGTCAGGCGCAGCGTCGCCTGACCGCCTGTTCGCCGGGCAGGCCCGCTACCGGCAATCCGAGCGACTGTCCAGCCAAGCACCCTATAGGGGTGTCGGCGCGGTCAGACAGACGACCCGGTCACGGCCGTCATCCGCTCCTGGAAGATCTCCTGCAATCGTTTGATGAAGGCGCGCACGGCAGGGTTGGTATGGCGGCTTTCCGGCCAGAGCGCGGTTATGTTGTGCCGCTCGACGGCGAACTCGGACAGCACCGGAACCAGTTCCCCGCGCGCTACGTGGGGCGCCGCTGCAAAGGTCGCGGCTATGCCGATTCCGCCCCCAGCCGCGAGCGTCGCGACCAGTGCATCACTTGCATCTACGACGACGCCGGACGGCGGCGCGATCTCAATCGTTCTATTGCCTATCCGAAAAGGCCAGCGGAAAGCCTGGCCCGTGCTCTGGTAGCGGAGATTGACGGTGTCGTGCCCCTCCAGTTCGTCCGGATGCATCGGGGTACCCCGTGCCGCGAGATAGACTGGCGATGCGAAGGCGCAGAGCCGGTGCGGCGCAAGCCGGCGCGACAACAGCCGTGAGTCAGCGAGTTCCCCGATGCGCACCGCGACGTCGATGCCTTGCTCGATGATGTCGACGATCTGGTCGCTGAGCCGCAGATCGATCATCACCTTGGGGTAGAGCTTGCGGAACGCCGGCAGCGCGGGCGCGATCACATGCATGCCGACCGGGAGCGACGCCGAAATCCGCAGGGTGCCCGATGGCTCGGACTGCGCCGCCATCGCGGCCTGCTCGATCGCTTCCGCATCGTGCAGCAGTTTGAGCGCGAGTTGATGCAGTTCACGGCCCTCCGGCGTGAGTGTCAGCGAGCGGGTCGTGCGGGTGAAGAGAGATACGCCCAGACGTTGCTCAAGCCGCTGCACGCTCTTGCTGACGGCCGAGGGAGAGATCGAGAGCGAGCGCGCAGCCGCGGTGTAGCTGCCCATCGATCCGGCGCGCGCGAATGCTATCAGGCCGGTCAACCGATCAAGCGCGATTTGTTCCTTCATGGCATCATAGAAGCGAAACGCGCCCGGATTATCAACCCCCGCCTACCCGACTACATAGCCGCTCAAGGGATGATGCACCCGGTGGAGGTTCTAGTGAGCTATACGATGAAGGCCGTCCGATTTCATGAGTTCGGTGGTCCCGAGGTGCTGCGGTACGAGAACGCGGCGAGGCCCGAACTGAAGGCCGGCGAGGTGCTCGTCCGCGTCCGCGCGGTCGGTCTCAATCCGCCCGACTGGTACCTGCGCGAGGGTTACAGGATGCTCCCTCCCGAGTGGCGGCCGCCGGTGCGGCTCCCCGCCGTCCCGGGGACAGACATCTCGGGCGTGGTCGCGGCCGTCGCCGAAGACATCGATCGCTTCTCGGTCGGGGACGAGGTCTATTCGATGGTGCGCTTCCCCAGCGGCCTTGCGGGGGACAGCAGGGCCTATGCCGAATACGTGAGCGTTCCGGCCTCGGAACTTGCGCCCAAGCCGGCGGGGATCGATCACGTACGGGCCGCCGGAGCCCCCATGTCGTTGCTCACGGCATGGCAGTTCATGGTCGAGCCGGGGCACGACGAGCCGAACCCGCTTCAGCCGAACCGTCATGTGCCGGTGCCGATCGAGGACAGGACCGTTCTTGTGAACGGGGCCGCGGGCGGCGTGGGCCATTTCGCGGTACAGCTGGCGAAGTGGAGGGGTGCGCACGTCATCGCCGCAGCCTCGGGCAAGCATGAGACACTTCTACGTGAACTGGGTGCCGACGATTTCATCGACTACACCGAGATGGCCCCGGAGAGCGTGGTCCGCGACGTCGACCTCGTCATCGACACGGTAGGCGGGCCGAACGCCGGCCGCTTCCTTGGCACCCTGAAGCGCGGCGGTGCGTTGTTCCCGATTTTTCCCCTGGGCTTCTCCGGTGCCGACGAGGCCGGGAAGCTGGGCGTGACGATCTCGACCACCCAGGTTCGCTCAAGCGGCGCGCAGTTGGAGGAAGTCGGGCGCTTGCTCGATGATGGCGCCGTTCGGGTCGTGATCGACAGCACCTATCCGCTCTCGCAAGCGCGCCAGTCCCACGAACGGGCCGCGAAGGGTCACATACAGGGGAAGATCGTCCTGACCGTCGAGTGAGGCCGGCTCCCCCAACGACCATTGCTCGGTGACGGTGGTGAAGTGGTTTTGATCGGTTCGCCGGGCAGGGCCGGGCGTGGACACGCAAAAAGGCGCCCGGGTCCCGGACGCCTTTTCACGTGGTCGATCTCATGTCAGGCAAGGCCCTGCAAAAGCGTGCGGCTAATGGGCTTGACGCCCTGAAGCGGCTTACTTCTTCAGGCCGAAGCTGCCGAAACGCTTGTTGAACTTCGCGATCTGGCCGCCGGTGTCGAGCAGCTTCTGAACGCCGGTCCAAGCCGGATGCGACTTCGGATCGATGTCCAGGCGCAGCGTATCGCCAGCCTTACCCCAGGTGCTCCGGGTCTGGAACGAGCTTCCGTCGGTCATGACGACGTTGATCTCGTGATAGTCCGGATGGATGTCTTTCTTCATGGCCCAAGTCCCCGAAAACGAGCGCGCCTTATAGCGGACCGCTCGCCGGGACGCAAGCGGCATATCCGGAAATCAGGCGTCGGGCAGGCTGATGTGACGCGGGCGGCCCCGCTTGTTGCCCTGGCGACAGCTTGCTATACCAGCTAAGGCCGTTCAAGCTCCGTCATTGCGGGATCCCTCCTGGTGTTTCGAGAAAAAAACAACGCTGAGGCCATGTCCAAGCAGGCGTCCGTCCAGCGCCGTGACCTCGGCCCGCTGCGCCAGCTCGTCCCGTTCCTGAAACCGTACCGCCTGGCGATCGCCGGCGCCGTCGTGGCGCTGGTCGTCGCGGCCGGCACGGTTCTGGGGCTGGGGGCCGGCCTGCGCGCGCTGGTCGACCAGGGCTTCGCCGCCGGAAACGCCGGGCTGCTGGACCAGGCGCTGCTGGTCATGCTGGGCGTCATCTTCATCCTGGCGGCCTCGACCTTCGGGCGGTTCTATCTGGTCTCCTGGATCGGCGAGCGGGTCGTCGCCGACCTGAGGCGGGCCGTGTTCGACCATGTGGTCAGGCTGAGCCCGGCCTTCTTCGAATCCACCCGCACCGGCGAGATATTGTCGCGGCTGACGACCGACACCACGGTGCTCCAGGTCGTGGTCGGCTCGACCGTGTCGATCGCGCTGCGGAACCTGCTGCTGCTGGCCGGCGGCTCGGTGATGCTGCTGATCACCAGCCCCAAGCTGACCGGCCTCGTCTTCCTGGTCGTGCCGCTGGTGGTGGTCCCGATCATCGTGTTCGGCCGCCGGGTGCGCAAGCTGTCGCGGGAGAGCCAGGACCGCGTCGCGGACGTCGGTTCCTTCGTGGACGAGACGCTGGGCGCCATCCGCACCGTCCAGGCCTATGGCCACGAGGACGCGGAGCGGCGGAACTTCGGCGGACGGGTCGAGGAAGCCTTCGACGTCGCGGTCCGCCGGGTGCGGGTGCGCGCGATCCTGACCGTCATCGTCATCGTGATGGTGTTCGGCGCGATCGGCACCATCCTGTGGGTCGGCGGCCACGACGTGCTGGCCGGACGGCTGAGCGGAGGCGATCTCTCGGCCTTCGTCTTCTACGCGGTCGTGGTCGCCGGCTCGGTCGGCGCGATCAGCGAGGTGATCGGCGACCTCCAGCGGGCGGCCGGCGCCACCGAGAGGCTGTTCGACCTGATGGGGACGGCGCCGGAGATCACGGCGCCGGCCGATCCGGTCCCCATGCCGGTGCCCGTGAGGGGCGCCGTCGCCTTCGACGCGGTCCGGTTCCACTATCCCTCGCGCCCGGACGACGCGGCGCTCAATGATTTCAGCCTGTCGGTCGAGCCGGGCGAGACGGTGGCCCTGGTCGGGCCGAGCGGCGCCGGCAAGACGACGGTCTTCCAGCTCCTGCTGCGCTTCTACGATCCGCGCGAAGGCCGCGTGCTGGTCGACGGCATCGACGTCAGGACAGCGGACCCCGCGCAGGTCCGCGCCCGGATCGGGCTGGTGCCCCAGGATCCGGTGATCTTCTCGACCAGCGCCCGCGAGAACATCCGCTACGGCCGGCTGGACGCCAGCGACGACGAGGTGCGCGCCGCGGCCGAGGCGGCTCACGCGCTGGAGTTCCTGGACCAGTTGCCGGAGGGGCTGGACACCTATCTGGGCGAGCGGGGCGTCCGGCTGTCGGGCGGCCAGCGCCAGCGCGTCGCCATCGCGCGGGCCATCCTGCGCAACCCGCCGATCCTGCTGCTGGACGAGGCGACCTCGGCGCTGGACGCGGAAAGCGAGCGAGTCGTCCAGGCGGCGCTGGAGCGCCTGATGGAGAACCGGACGACCCTGATCATCGCCCACCGACTTTCGACCGTGCTGAACGCGGACCGCATCGCGGTGATGGAGGGTGGACGGCTGGTTGCAACCGGAAGTCATGCAGACCTGATCCGTCAAGGAGGTTTGTACGCGCGTCTCGCGTCGCTCCAGTTCGACCTTCGCGAGGATGACGGGCAGTCCCTTGCTTTGCGTGGCGTCGCGGAGTAAGTCTTTGACATGGTTGACACACGCCCCACCGGTCCGAATACGAATCTTCCCGTCCGCAGCGACTCCGGCAGCGGCCGCACACCGGCTGGCCGCCCTGTCGAGGAGCCGCGGAGCAAGCGGGTCCATGCCGGGCGCGTCCCCAGCCTGAAGCAGTTGGCCAGCCTGATGGTCGACGGCATCCTGACCTTGCCCTCCTATTACCGTCGGGGCATGTACCTGGATCTGCTGGTCTGATTTTCGGCTCCGGCCTTGACTGGCCGGTCCCTGGTCCGACATCCCGCAGGGACACCTTTTCCCGTTTCCACCTTCCGGCCCCGGCGGCACCCTCCCCCATGCTTTCCCAGAAAGCCAAGTACGCCCTCCGCGCCCTCCTGATGCTGGCGGAGCGCCCGGAGGACGACCTGGTCATGATCGCCGACATCGCCGAACGGGAGAATGTTCCGCGCAAGTTCCTGGAAGCGATCCTGGTGGACCTGCGCAAGCGCGGCCTGCTGGACAGCCGCCGAGGGAAGAACGGCGGCTATCGCCTGGCCAAGCCGGCGGCCGCGATCTCCTTCGGCGAGGTTATCCGGATCGTGGACGGCCCGCTGGCGCCCCTGCCCTGCGCCAGCCGGAGCGGTTTTCGCCCCTGCGAGGACTGCACCGACGCGGAGACCTGCTCGGTCCGTTGGCTGATGCAGCGGGTCCGGGATGCCACGGCGGACATCCTGGACAATTGCTCGCTGGAAGACGGTCTGAAGCACCGGCAGGCGACCGGGACGCTGCCGGGCGAGGAGACGGCCGCCTCCCCCGCCTGAACGCTCCCCGCGATCGGTTTCCCACTGTTTCCAGACTCCGGGGCTTGGAGCTTTCGTGACGACACCCGATACACCATGTTCAATGCATTCTGAGTTTGAGATGCTCCGTGCCATGGCTGGTCGCCCGGCGACCGGCCATGGCACGGGGGCATTCGTGCGGGAGTGCAGGTCATGCAGCGGAAACACCAGCGGCCTTCGGTTCTCCGGGCACTCGTGCTCGGACTCATGCTCGTAGCGGCGCTGGCAGTGCAGTCCGGAAGCGCCGGCGCCGGTGAAACGGGAAAGCTTCACCAGTTCATGGGCGACTATGTCGGCCAAAGCATCTCGCTGGCCGACCAGGGGCTCAACGAGCGTGACCTTGCCGTGACCATCAAGCCTTATGGAAACGATGGTTTCTCCCTGGACTGGACCACGATCACGCGGCGGATGGACGGCAAGACGAAGCAGCAGACCTATTCGGTCGCGTTCGAGCCGACCCAGCGGCAGGGCATCTTCAGGGCGGCGCAGCGGCGCAACATGTTCGGCCACTTCACGCCTCTGGACCCTATGGCGGGCGAGCCCTACCTGTGGGCAAATCTCGAAAACGATACGCTGACCGTCCAGGCGCTGCTGATCACGGACGAAGGCGGCTACGAGATCCAGACCTATGAACGGACGCTGGCGCCCCATGGCCTGGACCTCAAGTTCTCGCGGGTATCGGACGGCAAGGTCCTGAAGACGATCGACGGCGTGCTTCGAAGGGTCAAGGACGGCCAGGTCGAGCAGGGAAAGTAGACGGCGTCCAGGACAGCGCGCTCAGTCCAGCATGGTGCTCCTGACGGTGATGAATCGGGTGATGGTGCCCAGCCAGCCGGGGGCGAGGCCGAACCCCTGAAGGAACAGGGAGCCGACAATCCGCGAGACCCGGCCCTCGGCGTCCGCGAAGGGAAGCAGCAGCCGTTCGCAGACCACCGGCGCGGCACCCCGCCGGCGCAACTCGTCGTCGGACCAGATGACCTGGCCGGTCGCGCGGACCTTCTGGCAATCGCTCTCGAGACGTTCGCTGCCCGGTCCCAGGAGGCCGCCGCCGAGCTGGCGGCCGGACAGATCCACCCCGAGGGTCCGGACCAGGCCGGCTCCGAAGCGGCTGAGGCAGGCTCCGGCATCGGTGAACTTGACCTCGAACATGTCGGGCAGCCAGGGACCCAGCTCCGGCACGATGTCGAGGGACCAGACCGGCAGGTGATCGTGCGCCTGCTGGTGGCTCAGCCAAAGCTCGTACATGCACCAGAGGCGCTGGTCGCCCGGATAGTAGCTGCTCAGGTTCCAGGAGAAGCCGTCGCAGATCCCGGCGGCCGCCACGGGGTTGGCGACGGAAGGTTCGCTGTAGAACCGCTCCAACTGAGCCGTGACAGTTTGCGCAATGGACATCGGGGCCTCGCCGGTATGGACGCCAGGGACCTTCCTGGCACTCTCATCCAAAGCACGAAGTATGCCAATAGGAGGAGTTCCGGCCAAACCGCCTGTTCCAAAGATGTGACCTTTATTGCGAGGCATACGGAACCGGCCGCCGGGGCACAGCCGGCCGGGCAGAATCTGCCGGTGGGAAACTCCTGCCGGAACATGTTGCGGCAAGCCCTGTTCGTTTTTAAGCGACCGGGGCCCGCAGGATCGCCGCAAGACATTTCAAAAAGCAAATGCGAACAGGAGAAAACCCATGAACACGATTTCGCGTTTTGCAACCGGGGCAGTCCTGCTGCTGGCCCTGGCCGGCTGTAGCGACAACATGATGGGCCGATCCGATCCGCCGGCCACCTCACCCGCCGGCACCTCGACCAACGGGCTCGGTACCGACCAGGTGATGTGCCCGCCCGGAAGCCAGCAGCCCGAGTGCCTGCGTCCCAGGACCAACCCCGACGATTGATTCTTCGGCAGCGGAATGAGCGACGGGCCGGGACCGCGATCAGCGGCGCCCGGCCCGGTGCTTCGCCATGAAGGTCGGCGGCTTGCGGGCGACCCAGCGGACGAAGCGGGCGATTTCCGGATGCTCCCGCAGCCGATCCACCGTGTGGTACTGGTCGCGCAGTTCCTTCTCGCTCAGCACCGTGTGGATCTTGGCATGGCAGATCCTGTGAAGGGCTACCGTCTCCGTCCCCTTGTAGGTCCGCGGCACCAGATGGTGAAGGTTCACGCTGGGTCCGGGCACCAGCGGACGGCCGCAGAGCGGACAGATCGCCCCGGCCTCCTTTTCCTTCGTTACCACGGCCGGATCCTCACGACCGGATCAGGCCGGCTTCAGGAATGACCAGCCCACTCCCCGGTGAAGGCGCCCGGGGCGCCTCCTCCCGGAGCGTGATGCGGAACGGCTATTGCGCCGTCCATCCGCCGTCCATCGACAGGGCGGCGCCGGTCATGTTGCCGGCGGCGTCGGAACACAGGAACACCGCGAGCTCTCCCAGTTGCTCCGGGGTCACGAACCGCTTGGACGGCTGCTTCTCTCCCAGCAGGTCGCGTGCCGCTTCCTCGCCGCTCAGGCCCTTGCGTTCGGCCAGGGCGTCGATCTGCTTCTGCACGAGCGGCGTCAGCACCCAGCCCGGGCAGATCGAGTTGGAGGTGATGCCGGTCTCCGCGTTCTCCAGCGCGATCACCTTGCTGAGGCCGATGACGCCGTGCTTGGCGGCGACATAGGCCGACTTGTTGACGCTGGCGACGAGACCGTGGGCCGACGCGATGTTGATGATCCGGCCCCAGCCGCGCTGCTTCATCTGCGGCAGGGCGTAATGGGCACCGTAGAAGACCGCGGACAGGTTGATCGCGATGACCGCTTCCCAGCGTTCGGCCGGGAACTCCTCGACCGGGGCGGTGAACTGGATGCCGGCGTTGTTGACCAGGATGTCGACCTTGCCGAGCTCGCCGGTGGCGTGGTCGATCAGCCCCTTGATCTGGTCGGGCTTGCTCATGTCGGCGCCGTCATAGCCGACCTTGACGCCGAACCGGTCGGCGATGCCCTTCGTCAGGGTGGCGATGGCGTCGGCGTCGCCGAAGCCGTTCAGCATCACGTCGGCCCCCTTGGCCGCCAGAGCCTCGGCGATGCCGAGGCCGATGCCGCTGGTGGAGCCGGTGACGACGGCGGTCTTGCCTTTAAGCATTGTTGATCTCCTTCGAGGGCGAGGCTGCGACAGGAGTGATAGACGCTGGTGCGGAACAGGCCAAGCACTTCGCTGAGCGCGCCTTCCTAAACGTCCGAGCACCGGCGAAGGATCATCGGGGCGATGCCGGCTCCACCGGGACGATCACGCTGTCGGGCGGCAGCGGGCGGGCGTCGGCGGCCTTGCGCCGGCTCGACTCCGCGGCCCGGCGTTCCAGGGTCTCGGCCAGCGCCCCGGTGTCGAGGCTGCGGCGCGGGCGGTCCAGGGGTCCGGCGAGGGTCAGGCCGAAGGCGGGCAGCTCGGGATCGGCGACCAGCTTGACGTCGAGGGCCAGGTCGATCGACCGGTCGGTCAGGCTGGCCGAACCGCGGCCGGTGACGTCGGCGTTCGGCGCTGTCACGGCGAGATCGCCCGATCGGATCACGCCCTGTTCGACCTCGACAGTCCCGGCAAGCCGGTCGAAGGGGCTTTCGCCGCCGGCCATCGCCCGGGCGAGCTGGTCGAGCGCCTGCTTCGGCTTGTCGGCACCGGCCGCCGCGGCCAGGGCGCGCTCCAGGTCGATTCCCGAGAGGGTGCCTTCCCGTACCACCACCCTGCCGGAGCCGCCGAGGGCGGCGACGAGGGCGGCGGGGCTGACGCCGGTGGTCTCAAGATCCAGATCGAGGTTGAGGATGCCGTCCGTGACGTCGACTCCGGCCGGCCCGTCGCGGAGCCGGGACAGGTCGGCATCGACGACCGACAGCTTGGCCGAGACCCGCGGAGGCGTGTCTGGCGCCGCCGTCAGGCTGCCGGACAGTCCGACCTGCCCACCGAAGGCGCTGCCGTCGAGCTGTTCGACGGTCAGGGTGCCGCCTTCCAGCCGGGCGCGGACGGCGGGGTCCGCCAGGCGCCGGCTCCCCTGGACGATCGCCCGGGAAGTCAGCGCCAGCTTGCCGTCGGCGGCCCGAAGCCAGTCCAGGGAGAGCGGGGCGTCGGACCACAGCGCCCCTTCCGCCGCCAGAGCCGGCTGGATCAGCGACGGGACCATCAGGGCGCGGGAGGATGCCTGGAGGAACTGGTCGATCACGATCTCCCCGGTCTGGAGCCGGGCGTCGATGACGGCCCGCTCGCCCGCGAGGTCGATGGTGGTTTCGCCCTGGACGCTGACCGGCCCGGCCATGCCCTGGATCGCCGACAGCGACAGCGCGGATTCGGACCCCGCCACCTCGGCATAGACGTCGAACGCGCCGAGGGTGCCGGCCGGGCGCCAGTCCGGCGCGAACAGCTGGACGAGCCGAGCGGCGTCCGGATGGGTGGCCCGGACCTTGAGGTCGTAGTTCGGCGCGGTCGCGACCTGGCTCAGGCTGCCGCCCGCCTGGACGGACCCGCCGCCGCCGGCGAAGGTCAGGTCGAGCGCCAGCCGCTCCGGGTCGCCCGCCACCCTGCCCTTCAGGGTCGCCTCGCCCAGGCGGTCGGCCGGCAGCGCCGCCGGCCATGCCGCCGGAAAGGCGCGGCTGAACGGGACCAGGGAGCCGGCCCTGAGATCGACCGACAGGTCGATGTCGTCGAGCGGCTTCAGCTTCCTGATGCCGCCCTGGACCGTGCCGGAGATGCCGGCGGCGTCGGCCGCGCGGAACTGGCGGACCGACAGCGACCCGTTCGACAGGGTGCCGTCGAAGCCGGCCTGCTGGACCGGGACACCCGATAGGGTGAGGGTGCCGATCTCGGCGTTCAGGTTGGCGTCGAAACCTTCGAGCCACCCGGCGAAATCGGGCCGGGCGACACCCTCCGGCCGGACATGGACCTCGCCGGTGTCGGTCACCCCGGTGAGGTCGGGCGCGTAGGCGTCCAGGTTGAGGCGGTCGATCTCCAGCCGGGCGCCGAAACCCGGGCGGCCGCGGTCGACATAGGCGATGCCGCCGATCATCCGGGAGGTATCGATCCTGAGATCCAGACCGGCGAACTGAAAATTGTCGGGCCGGCCGATCAGACGGCTGGTCAGAGAGAACTTGCGCAGGCGGTCGGCCGGGACGCGGTCGACCGAGTAGCCGAGCCACTCCAGCAGCGCCCTCAGATTGTCGGCGTTGGCATCGACCGATACATCCACGACGGGCAGCCCGCGTTCGGCCACGAGGGTGCCCGTGACCGCGACGTCGGCGCCGCCCGGCAGCAGGGCCGAAAGCCGGCGCAGCGTCATGGAACCTTTGTCGAGGCCGGCATCCATCCGCGCCTGCCGGACGATGTTGCCGCGATAGCTGAGAGCGTCGATGTTCAGCGTCAGCTTGCCCTGGAGCCCGGCGGGCAGCCGGAAGGCCGGCGCGCCCTCGCCCCCCAGGGCCGCCCAGCTGTCCAGGTCGAAACGGTTGAAGGTCAGGGCCAGCTCCCCCTGGGCGGGTCCTTGGACGGAACCCTGGGCGGAAGCCCCGGCGGGCAGGTACTTGAGCGCGCCGGTGCCGCGGGTGTCGCCGACCTGAAGCTCGATGCCGTTCAGCTCGACCAGCCGGGTCGACGCGTTGACCGCGGTGCGCAGATTGAAAGGCTGGCGCAACACTCCCGGCAGTTCGTCCGACGGCGGCTCCCCGGCAGCCTTGAGCGCCGCCGATGCGGCCGGGAGCAGGTCCGGCCCCTCGGCCCGGAGATCGCCCTGGACCCGCGCCTCCGCCCCGGTGATGACGATGCCGGCGAACCGCAGGGTGCCGGCGGCGTCCGGCTGGCGCAACGCCACCCGGACGGGCAGCGCGCCGCCCTCCCCCATCCGGCCGGCGGTCAGCTCGACCGCGAGCGGGACGCCGCGCGCCAGCACCGAGCCCTGGACCTGGAACGGGCCGACCAGGCTGCCCGCGACGATCTGGGCATCGACCGACTCGACGCGCTCGTGGATGGCGGCCGTCGCGTCGCGATAGACGACGGTGCCGTTCTCGATCGTGACCTTGTCGAGCTGGACCGCCTCGGCGAAGCGGTTCGACGGGAGGGCCGCGTTTCCGGTCGGGGTGAACTCCCAATTGCGCCGGCCATCGCGCATCACCTCCAGCGCGATCACCGGCTCGATCAGCGCGATGCTCTGCACCTGGATGCGCCCGCTCAGAAGCGGCATGAAGGCGACTCGGACGTCCAGCTTGCGCAGACGCGCCATGTCCGGCTCCACGGCGCCGGGCAGACTGGCGAGCCGGGCACCCGCCACCGACAGGGTCGGCCGGGGCAGCAGGGCCAGGTCGATGTCGCCGTCCAGGGTGACCGCGCGGCCGGTGGCGGCGCTGATCCGCTCGGCGATGTCCACCTTGTAGCTGTTCCAGTCGATCAGGCTGGGAATCACGAGGACGGCGCCGACGACCAGCAGCAGAACGGCCAGGAATCCGATGAGAAGCTTCTTCACGAGGGGTCCGCCGATACCATTCGTTCCAGTGGCCCGGGGCACCAGGGTCCGGTCATGGTGCTGCCGAGAGGGCGCCGTTCGTACCATCGATACCGGTCCTACCCCATTACCGCCCGATTGGGCCAGTTTGCGGGACCGGATACCTGCGCTAAGCTAAAGAAGCAGGCGTGTTTAAGCAAACCACCATTGCTCCATGTCGCGATTTCGGCTTACGCAAGGCAATTCGTAGGCAAAGTCAACCAACAGGGCGGGACCATGCGATGGGAGACGTCGTCAATCTGAACCGCTTCCGCAAGGCGCGGGAGAAGAGCGAACGGGAAGCCCAGGCGGCGGCCAACCGGGCGAAGCATGGCCGCACGCGCGAGCAGCGCGCCCGCGAGAAGGACGAGGCGGCGCGCCGGGCGAAGGACCTGGAAGGAAAGAAAATAGACGACCCTGTCTAGTTAACGGAAAGCTAAGTTTGCGGAATCGCGGCGTCGTGAAAGATTCGCTCTTACCCCAAAGGTAAAATGCGCTACATTGTCGCAGATCGCTGCCCAGTGTGGGCTTTTGGGGAGGCCACCATGACTTACGCTCACAATAATTCGAACGGCTCGCACGCCGGCTCGTCTCACGCATCCGCAGTTCCGCAGATCCGATCCGTAAGCCTGGATCGTCCCTGGGCATGGCTTTCCGCGGGATGGGACGATTTCAGCCGCGCGCCCATGGTCAGTCTGAGCTACGGCATCGCCCTGGTGGCCGTCAGCTATATGCTCGTCCTCGGACTCTCTTCGGTCGGTCTCTTCTACTTGGTATTGCCGCTGGTCGCCGGCTTCATGCTGGTGGGGCCGATCGTCGCGGTCGGCCTCTACGAGGTCAGCCGGCTGCATGGCGAGGGACGGCCCGCCCGACTGAGTGATGCCTTCCGCGCCTATGGCCGCAACGCCGGCCAGATCGCCGGCATCGGGCTGGCGCTGATGCTGATGCTGCTGTTCTGGGTCCGGGTAGCCCTGCTGGTGTTCGCCCTGTTCTTCAGCTACCAGCCGCCGACCCTGGAAGGTTTCGTCAACACCGTCTTCTTCACCGAGCAGGGCATCATGTTCCTGATCGTCGGCTCGGCCATCGGCGGCGTGATCGCTTCGGTCGTCTTCGCGGTCACCGCCCTTTCGATCCCGATGCTGCTGGACCGCGACACCGACCTGTTCACCGCCATCACCACCAGCATCACCGGCGTCGTGAAGAACTGGAAGACCATGGCCGGCTGGGGCGGGCTGATCGTCCTGTTCACCGCGGCCGGGCTCGCCACCGCCTTCATCGGCCTCGCGCTGGCGCTGCCGCTGATCGCCCACGCCAGCTGGCATGCCTACAAGGACATCGTCGGCGACTGATACCGGCGGCATAAAGCATCGACCGGCCAAGGTGCCGCTCCGCTCCGCAGAAGTCGGTCGGAGCGGAGCGGCACCCGCCAGCGATAAGCCGCAAGGTCGGATTTACTTCAGGGACCCGAACGGTACGAGGCGCGTCACATGGCCCATCTTGCGGCCGGGGCGCGCCTCCGCCTTTCCGTAGAGATGAAGCCGGGCGCCGGGTTCGGCCAGGAGCGCCTGCCATTGGTCCACGTCGGAGCCGATCAGGTTCTTCATCACGGCGTCCGCGGTGCGCTCGACCGATCCGAGGGGAAGGCCGCAGACGGCGCGGACCAGCTGCTCGAACTGGCTGGTGGCGCAGGCGTCGATGGTCCAGTGGCCGGAATTGTGCGGACGGGGCGCCAGCTCGTTGACCAGGACCGCCCCGTCCGGGGTGACGAACATCTCCACCGCCAGGACGCCGACGAACTGGAGCGCCTCGGCGATCCGGCAGGCGATCCGCCCGGCCTCCTCCGCTATCTCCGGCGCAATCGCGGCGGGCGCGATCGTCTCGTCCAGGATATGGTCGGCGTGCCGGTTCTCGACCGCGGGGTAGGCCGCCATGGCGCCGTCCTGTCCCCGCGCGACGATCACCGAGACCTCCAGCGCGAAGTCGACGAATCCCTCCACGATGGCGTCCACGGCGCCGATGCCCTTCCAGGCATCGACCGGCGCCACGTCGCCGGTCAGCTTCACCTGCCCCTTGCCGTCATAGCCCATGCGGGCCGACTTCATCACGCAGGGCGTCCCGATCTCCTGCACGGCGGAGGCGGCCTGGCCGGGGCAGCGGGCCGGCCGCCAGGGAGCGGTGGCGATGCCGAGGCGGTTGACGAAGTCCTTCTCCAGCAGGCGGTCCTGGGCGATGGCGAGCACGCCGGGGCCGGGATGGACCGGGACGAACTTGGCGAGGAAGGCGACGGTCTGGACCGGGATGTTCTCCCACTCCAGCGTGACCACGTCGACCGAGCGGGCGAACCGGGCCAGCGCCTCGTGGTCGCCGTAGCCGGCGACGGTCTCCGCGGCCGAGACCTGGGCGCATGGGCTGTCCGAGTCGGGCGAATAGACGTGGGTCCTGTAGCCCAGCCGGGCGGCGGCCAGCGCCGTCATCCGGCCGAGTTGGCCGCTGCCGAGCATGCCGATGGTGCCGCCCGGAGCGACGGTCCGCACGCTTCCGCCGGTCATGGCGCGATCTCGGCCGGCGCTTCGGACACGGCGCCGGTCTGCCGCTCCCGCCAGGCGTCGAGCGCCCGGGCGATGGTCCCGTCGGACAGCGCCAGGACGGCCGCCGCCAGCAGGGCCGCGTTGATGGCGCCCGGCTTGCCGATGGCCAGCGTTCCGACGGGAATGCCGCCGGGCATCTGGACGATCGACAGCAGGCTGTCCATGCCTTTCAGCGAGTGGCTCTCGATCGGAACGCCGAACACCGGCAGCGGTGTCATCGCGGCCGCCATGCCCGGCAGGTGGGCGGCGCCGCCGGCCCCGGCCACGATCACCTTGATGCCGCGGTCCCGGGCGCCCGCGGCGTATTCGTAGAGGCGCCGCGGCGTGCGGTGGGCCGAGACGATGCGGGCCTCGAACGGAACGCCGAGCGCGTCGAGGACGTCGGCGCCGTGCTTCATGGTCGGCCAGTCGGACTGGCTGCCCATGATGATGCCGACCAGCGGCGCCGGGGCGGAATCGGGGATCGGTGTTGCGTTGGCGCTGGTCACTGTGGGCGGCCCGATGCTCGAAGTTTCAAAGCGGCGATTATAGGAACACGGTACCGCGGGGCAAGCCCGCCCCGGCCCGTCAGGCGATGATGTCGGGCAGCAGGCGGCTTTCCAGGCGGGCGATCTGGTCCTTGAGCAGCAGCTTGCGTTTCTTCAACCGCTGGATCTGGAGCTGGTCGAAGGGGGCCTGCTCGCCGATGCGGGCGATCACATCGTCGAGGTCACGGTGCTCGCTGCGAAGCGACGCCAGCTTCTGCTGCAATATTTCCTGTTCATTCATCGGTAGGTACGCATCTTCGTGCAAAGCCGGGGCCGCCCGGACCGATCCGGGCCGGGATGTCGAGGGCGCGTTATAACAGAATTCCACGCCACCCGTGAGAGCCTTGCATGGGTGGTTGCGGCATTGGCGCTGTTTGGTAACACTGCCCTTGCCCTTATATGGGGCCTCGACACCGGTCACAGCGAAAGACGGGCGGACATGAAGGGTGAAAAGCGCATCGGCATCCTGACCAGCGGCGGCGACTGCGCGGGTCTCAACGCGGTGATCCGCGCGGTGGTCTACCGGGCGACGCTGACCTATGGATGGCAGGTGATAGGGATCAAGGAAGGCACCATGGGGCTGCTGTCCCGGCCGGTCCAGTACGAGGTGCTCGACCTGGACATGGTCGGAAGCTCCATGATGCGCCAGGGCGGGACGATCCTGGGCACCACCAACCGGGGCGATCCGTTCGCCTTCCCCATGTCGGACGGGACGGTCAAGGACCGCAGCGCCGAGATCGCCGGCGGCTACCGGGAGATGGGCCTGGACGCGCTGATCGGCATCGGCGGCGACGGCAGCTTCGCGATCCTGCGGAAGCTGGCGCAGCAGTGCGGCATGAACCTGGTCGGCGTGCCCAAGACGATCGACAACGACCTTGGCCTGACCGAGGTATCGGTCGGCTACGACACCGCCGTCGCGGTCGCGACCGAGGCGTTGGACCGGCTCCAGCCGACGGCGGCCAGCCATGCCCGCGTCATGGTGCTGGAGGTGATGGGCCGCGACGCCGGGCACATCGCGCTGGCGGCCGGCATCGCCGGCGGCGCGGACGTGATCCTGATCCCGGAGATCCCGTTCCGGATGGACCGCATCGCCGACAAGATCCGGCAGGTCCGCAACCAGGGCCGCAACTTCGCGCTGGTCGTGGTGTCGGAGGCCGTGAAGACCACCGAGGGCAAGGAAATCCAGAAGGAATACCAGGGCGGCGAGAAGCGTTTCGGCGGCATCGGCAACTATATCGGCGAGCAGATCGCGGCCGCCACGGGCGCCGAGACTCGCGTGACGGTGCTGGGCCATGTCCAGCGCGGCAGCATGCCCAGCCCGCGCGACCGGCTGATCGCCTCGGCCTTCGGGGTCCATGCGGTCGACCTGATCGCCGAGGGCAAGTTCGACCGCATGGTCGCCTGGTCGAACCGCGAGGTGATCGACGTCTCGATCGAGGATGCCATCGCCCGCTACCAGGCGGTCGAGCTGGACGGCGCGCTGGTCAAGACCGCGCGCGGCCTGGGCATATGCCTTGGTGACTGACGGCGGAGAGAGCCCGGCGGCGGAACTTTGGCGTTTCGCGCTGGCGCTCTATGGCCGGCCGGGCGTGTCCGAGCATTGCCTGATGCTCCAGGACCGGCACGGATGCGACGTGACGGTCCTGCTGTTCGCGGCGTGGGCTGGAGCCGCGCGCGGCATCGCCCTGTCGGCGCAGGACCTGGCGGCGGCCCGGGCGGCGGTCGAAGCCTGGCACGGCGAGGTGGTCCGCCCGCTGCGGGCGGTCAGGCGCCGATTGAAGCAGGGTCCGCCGCCGGCCCCGACCGGGCGGACGGGGGAACTGCGCGCCAGGATCCAGGCGATCGAGATCGAGGCGGAGCGGATCGAGCTGGAAGAACTGGCCGGCCGCCTGCCCGGCCCCGCGAAGTTCCGGGGGCGGGCCACGCCGGAGCTGGTGCTCGCCAACCTGGAGCTTGTGGCGCCGGGCCTGGAGGAGGAAAGCCGGGCAGTACTGCACGCCGTTGCCGGGACAGCATATTCAATTGGTGTCGCCATCGAACTTTAGTGTCGCCATCGAACTTTGGGCTCGCCAAAGAGTTTCCTGAAGATATCGAAGCCGTAGCGTCTATCCTGTCAAGGAACTGCAATGGATGCGGGCGGGCCGATTTCTTCAGAGAAAGCACCGGCGCGATGATGGAACTCATATTCACACTCAAAGGCTGCACTCCGACCGTCGAGGAACGCGCCCGGCGCCTGCTGAAGTTCGAACTGGGATACGAGGCGGCGGGATCTACGGTGACGGTGGCGACGCTGTTCGGCCGCTGCCACGTGGACCCCGGCGAGACCGCCCAGCACCTGATGCGCATCCCGCCGCGCGACGCGCTCGATCACCTGGCTGAATGGATCCAAAGCTTCCAGATCGACGGCGAGTTCTGCCCGGAGCCCAAGGCCCTGGCCCGCGCGGCGCTTCGCCACGCCGGACGGGCGGTATAGGCAGCGCTCCCCGCGATCCGGAGCAGACCGCCGTTCAGGGCGCGGGTGACCGCCCGCGCCTGACTCCGCCCTCCTCCACCGGTTCGCCCCAGCGGCGGACGAGGCCGGCATCCAGGTCGAACATGTCGAGGACCCGGCCCACGGTGTGGTCGATCAGGGCGTCCACCGAGTCCGGGCGGGCATAGAGGGCCGGGACCGGTGGGGCGATGACGGCGCCCATCTCGGCGAGCGACACCAGGGTGCGCAGATGGCCGAGATGGAGCGGCGTTTCCCGGACCATCAGGACGAGGCGGCGGCGCTCCTTCAGGACGACGTCCGCCGCCCGGGTCAGCAGCGTCGAGGTGACGCCGGTGGCGATCTCGCTCATGGTCCGGATCGAGCACGGCGCGACCACCATGCCCAAGGTCCGGAAACTGCCGCTGGATATCGCGGCGCCGATGTCCTGGATGGGATAGGCGACGGTCGCGAGGGCGCGGACGTCGGCGACCTTCAAGTCCGTCTCGCAGGCCAGGGTGACTTCCGCCGACCGGCTCATCACCAGGTGGGACTCGACTCCGAGCCGGTTCAGCGCCTCCAACAGGCGGACGCCGTACATCACGCCGGACGCTCCGCTGATTCCGACGATGAGGCGGAGCGGCCGGCCGGCGGCGATGTCATCCATGGCGGATCAGTCTACCGTCTCGTCCAGGTCGGAACCGTAGCCGCCGGCATACTTGTCGCGGCCGCGGTCGTGATCGTCGTCATCGTGCCCGGCGGCAGCGGTCTCGTCGGTGAAGCCGGAGGCGGCACCGCCTTCGCCCTCGTACTCCTGATCCTCGCCCTCCTCGTCCGCCATGGCCACCGGGGCGCCGCCCGGACGGCGGATGGTGGCGATCGCCTCCTCCAGCTCGCGCTGGGTGCACAGGCCCAGGAGCACGGGGCTGCGCGGCTTGATGTTGGGCGTGTTCCAGTGGGTCCGGTCGCGCACGGCGGCGATGGTCGGCTTGGTCGTGCCGATCAGGCGGCTGACCTGGGCGTCGGATAGATCGGGGAACTGCTTGACGATCCAGGCGATGGCGTCCGGCTTGTCGCCGCGCTTGGTCACCGGGGTGTAGCGGGGTCCCTTGGAGCGGGAAACCGGCTGCGGCAGATCCTGGACCAGCAGCCGGAGCTTGGCGTCGGGGTCCTTCTCGCACCGCTCGATCTCTTCCTTGGAGAGCTGGCCGTTGGCGATCGGGTCGAGCCCGACCATGCCGACCGCCACCTCGCCATCGGCGATCGCCTTGATCTCCAGCGAATGAAGGCCGCAGAAGGCTGCGATCTGCTGGAAGGTGAGCGCGGTATTCTCGACCAGCCAGACGGCGGTCGCTTTCGGCATCAATGGCAGGGGCATCGGTCCTCCGGAAACTCTCTGGCTGGCTCGTCGTTACGCAAGCGCGACCCTTGATAAAGAATATAGGGGGTCGGGACAGCGTCGGCGAGCAGATTGGTCGTCGATGGTCTATATCTGTACTTGGGGCGCGTCCGGCGCTTCAACTCAGGCGTCGAAGGTCAGGACGATCTTGCCGATATGGCTGCTGGTCTCCATCAGCGCGTGGGCCGCCGCCGCCTCGCGGAACGGGTAGGTCCGGTGGATCAGCGGCTTGACCTTGCCCGCCTCGATCAGCGGCCAGACCTTCTCCAGCAGGGACGCGGCGATCCGGCCCTTGTCCGCCACCGTGCGCGGCCGCAGGGTCGAGCCGGTCAGGGTCAGGCGCTTGATCATCACGGGCGTCATGTTCAGCGTGACCTTGGAGCCGCCCAGGAAGGCGATGCTGACATGCCGGCCGTCGGGCGCCATGCAGTCTATGTCGCGCTGGACATAATCGCCGCCGACCATGTCAAGGACGACGTCGACGCCCTTGCCGCCGGTCAGCTCCTTGACCACGGCGGCATAGTCCTCGGTCTTGTAGTTGATCGCCCGGTCGGCGCCCAGCCGTTCGCACGCCTGGCACTTGTCGGCGCTGCCGGCGGTCGCGAAGACCCGCGCGCCGAACGCCCTGCCCAGCTGGATGGCCGTCGTCCCGATGCCGCTGGAGCCCCCGTGGATCAGCAGGGATTCGCCCTCCGCGAGGCGCCCGCGGTCGAACACGTTGGTCCAGACGGTGAAGTAGGTTTCCGGCACGCCGCCGGCCTCGGTCAGGCTCAGCCCCTTGGGAATGGGCAGCACCTGGGGAGCGGGCGTCACACAGAATTCCGCATAGCCGCCGCCCGGCGTCAGGGCGCAGACCTGCTGGCCGACCTGGAATTCCGTCACGCCTGAGCCGACCGCCGCCACCTCGCCGGCCACTTCCAGGCCGGGCAGGTCGGAGGCGCCGGGCGGCGGCGGATAGGCCCCCTGGCGCTGGAGCACGTCCGGGCGGTTGACGCCGGCCGCCGAGACACGGATCAGCACCTCGCCCGGTCCGGGCTGGGGAACCGGTCGGGTCGTCGGTCGCAGCACGTCGGGACCGCCGGGGGCGGTAATCTCGATCGCGGTCATGGTGTGCGGCAGGGCGGAGGCCATGGGCTTCCTCTTGTAGGCTTCGATCGATTGCGGGATAGATTGCACATGTACCCCTCGGGGAAGGTCGTTACAAGCGGACTCGGGAGTGGCGCATCCTGATTTACCCCGGACCGCCCCCGGGCGCCCCTGGACCAAGCGAAGCGGGAGGACGAGCGATGAACCTGGAAGACCTGGAGCCGGCGAAGAAACCGGTGGCCAAGAAGGACCTGACGGTGATGTCCGTCGACGAACTGCGCGACTACATCGCCATGTTGCAGGGCGAGATCGAGCGGGCCGAAGGCGCCATCTCCGCCAAGCAGGCGCACCGCAGCGGCGCCGAGGCCTTCTTCAAGAAGTAGGCGCGCCTGCGGCCGGCCAATCGGACGCATTGCGGCGGACCGGAGATCGCTGTATCCCAGCGTGATGAGCGACTCGGATCCCCAAGGCCCCAAGGGCCCACTGCGCGCCCGGGCATTCGGACTCGGCGGCGCTATCGGCGTGCTGGGCGGACTGATCGGCCTGGGTGGCGCGGAGTTCCGGCTCCCGGTCCTTCATGGCCTGTTCGCCTTCCCGATCCATCAGGCCGTCCGGTTCAACCTGCTGATCAGCCTGGCGACGGTGATCGTGTCCCTGGCGGCCCGGTTCGCCTTCGCGTCGTTCCCGGCGCTCGGTCCGCTGACGGGGGAGATCCTGGCGGTGGCGGCCGGGGCCGTGGCGGCGGCCTGGTTCGGCACGGGCCTGCTCGGCCGGCTTTCCGAGCGATCCCTGATCCTTCTGGTCAGCGGTCTCCTGGCCGGCATCGCCGCGCTGCTGCTGGTCGAGGCGGTGCTTCCCGTCGGATTTTCGGTCGGGCTCCCGGATGTCGCCCCGCTGCGGATCGCGACCGGCATCGCCGCCGGGGTCGCCATCGGCATGGTCAGCAGCCTGCTCGGGTGGCCGGCGGCGAGTTGATCATACCCACCTTCATCTTCGTCTTCGGTGCTGACGTGAAGACGGCAGGCACCGCCAGCCTGATCATCAGCCTGCCCACCGTGCTGGTCGGGGTGGTCCGGTACTGGCGCCAGGGAGCCTACCGGAGCCGCGACCCCCTGGTGGACGTCGCCGCTCCCATGGCGGCCGGGTCGGCTGTCGGCGCCGTCGCCGGCGCCGGACTGGTCGGTATCCTGCCTGCCGGGATGCTCAAGCTGGCGCTGGGGCTGATCCTGGCGGTTTCCTCGATCAAGATGCTGAGAGGCGTGGCGAAAAGGTCGGCGGTGCCGCTCCGGCCCGAGAACCGGTGATCCGCCGCGCATCTAATGCCCGTCCCCGTCCTGAAGTTTCTCGGCGTGGCGGTGCATCGCGCCGAAGGTCCGGGAGATGAACTGGCGGCGAAGCAGGATCATGACGACCCACAGGGTGGCGGCCATGAAAAGGTACGGACCGATGAACCAGGTCAGCGCCGCCAGCGCGAAGTAATAGGCCCGCAGCCCGCCGTTGAAGCTGGCGCCGGCCAGGCTCAGGACGGTGCCGATCTCCTCCGCATAGGCGTCGCGGTCGACCGTGGCCAGCGGCGGCATGGGCGCGCTGCCAATCATGGCGCAGCAGTAGTTGTACTGGCGGATCGCCCAGGTGAACTTCATGAAGCCGAAGATGAAGATGCCGAACAGCAGCAGGATCTTCAACTCGAAGAACTCGCGACTGACCGGGCTGGCGAAGCTGAACTGGCTGAGCATGCCATGCGCCGCGTCGACCGAGCCGAGCAACCCGACGAGGCCGGCCAGCACCAGCATCGAGGTGGAGGCGAAGAAGGTCACGGAATGGATGGTGTGCCCGACCAGGGCGGTGTCCATGATCCGGTTCTCGCGGTCCAGCATCCGGCGCATCCACTCGCCCCGGAGCAGCTTGAGGTGCTGGTTGACGCCCCAGAGGCTGCTGGCGAGATGGTCCATGACCAGGGTGTAGCCGCACCACGCGGTCAGGAACAGGCCTAATGCGGCGAAGTCGAGCATCGAGACGTCTTGCGGCATCATTGCCCTTCGAGGAGCCGGGACCCATCGGGAAGCCGGGGCCTGGAGATTTCGGCGAGGACGAAGACCCGGATGGCGCTGGACAGGTTGCCGGAACGGCCCTCGTCGATCGCTTCGATCAGGGCGTTGACCGAAACGCCCCGGTCGGCCGCGATGTCCTTGAGCGCGTCCCAGAAGGCGGCTTCGAGCGAAACGCTGGTCGAATGCCCGGCGATGGTGACCGAACGTTTCCTGATCGCGCTGTCCATGAACCTTCCAGGATTGCCGGCCAGGGATGCCGGCCAGGGATGCCGGAGGGTGCCGCCCGCCGGCCCCCTCCCCTGTCCTGAGGAGACGCCGGCGGGCGGCTGGAAGTGCCGTCAGCGCGGGCCGATCATGTCCAGCGGGCGGACCCACTGGTCGAACTGCTCCGGCGTCAGCAGGCCGAGCGCCACGCCGGCCTCGACCAGGGTGGTGCCTTCCTTGTGCGCCTTCTTGGCGATCTTGGCGGCGTTGTCGTAGCCGATATGCGGGTTGAGCGCGGTCACCAGCATCAGCGACTCGTTCATCAGCTTGGTCACGCGGTCGATGTTGACCTCGATCCCGATCACGCAGTTGTCGGTGAAGCTGCGCGCCGCGTCGGCCAGCAGGCGGACCGACTGCAGGAAGTTGTAGATGATGACCGGCTTGAAGACGTTCAGCTCGAAATGGCCGTTGGCGCCGGCGAAGGTGACCGCGGTGTGGTTGCCCATGACGTGGGCGCAGACCATGGTCATGGCTTCGGACTGGGTCGGGTTGACCTTGCCCGGCATGATGGACGAGCCGGGCTCGTTCTCCGGCAGGCTGATCTCGCCGATGCCGCAGCGCGGGCCGGACCCCAGCAGGCGGATGTCGTTGGCGATCTTGAACAGCGACACCGCGACGGTGTTGAGGGCGCCCGAGCCTTCCACCAGCGCGTCGTGGGCGGCCAGCGCCTCGAACTTATTCGGCGCGGTGACGAAGGGCAGGCCGGTGATCTGCTCCACGTTCTTCGCGAAATCCTCGGCGAAGCCCTTCTTGGCGTTCAGGCCGGTGCCGACCGCGGTACCGCCCTGGGCCAGCTGCAGCAGGCGCGGCAGCATGGCCTTGACCCGCTCGATGCCGTAGGCGACCTGGGTCGCGTAGCCCGAGAATTCCTGGCCGAGGGTCAGCGGCGTCGCGTCCTGGAGGTGGGTGCGGCCGATCTTGACGATCTCCGCGAATTCCTTCGCCTTGGCGTCGAGGGCCGAATGCAGGTGCTCCAGCGACGGCACCAGCTCGTGGTGGACCTGCTCGACCGCGGCGATGTGCATGGCGGTCGGGAAGCTGTCGTTGGACGACTGGCCCATGTTGACGTGGTCGTTGGGATGGACCGGCTTCTTGGAGCCCATCTCGCCGCCCAGGATCTCGATCGCGCGGTTCGAGATCACCTCGTTGGCGTTCATGTTGGTCTGGGTGCCGGAGCCGGTCTGCCAGACGACCAGCGGGAAATGGTCGATCAGCGTGCCGTCGATCACCTCCTCCGCCGCGTCGAGCATGGCTTGGCCGATCTTGGCGTCCAGCACGCCGAGCGACATGTTGGCCATCGCCGCGGCCTTCTTCTGGATGCCCAGGGCCCGGACCAAGGGAGCCGGCATGCGCTCGCCGCCGATCTTGAAGTTCTGCAGCGACCGCTGGGTCTGCGCCCCCAGTAGCGGTCGGCCGGTACTTCGATGGGACCGAAACTGTCGGATTCGGTGCGAAACGCTGGCTTGTCGGCCATGGACTGGTTCCCCCGGGAGATGGTGTCGTCGATTGACCGGGGTTTTACCACAGCCTCGCCCCGGAACAAGCGGCGAGGGAGCGGCGGCGGGGCCGGGTCAGCTTATGCCGCACCCGGGCGGTTGGGCTGTCACCAGTTTGAGATTGACAGTATGCTGGTAGATCTATCTCGGCTTCGGCCTTTTGAGGTACCATCGCGCTCGGCACGGGGGCGCCAAGCGGAAGGAGCAGACGCTCGGACTGCCCGAGCGGCGATTCACCGGCTGGGCTTCCAATCTCCGGCGGTTCATTATCCCGCAATCGACCATCGAGCAGTTCCGGGGCAAACCTGCAGAAGATGCATACCTTAGAGTCGAAAGATCCGCAGAACGGCATCGCTCCCGACGAGAGGCATTATGCGCGCCTGCTCCAGGGCATGCTCGACAGCGCGTTCATCGGACTGATGGCTTTCCGCTCCGTCCGGGACCCGGCGGGACGCATCGTCGATTTCGAGTGGGTACTGGTCAATGCCGCGGCGGAAGCGATGATCGGCCGGCCGGCCCTCGACCTGATCGGCCGGCTCCTCCTGGAGAAGATGCCGGGCAACCGCGCCGACGGGCTGTTCGACGCCTATGTCGGCGTGGTGGAGAGCGGCGAGCCCTGGGAAGGCGAACGCTGGTATGACCATGACGGCATCCGGCGCTGGTTCACGATCCGGGCGGCGCGGCTGGAGGACGGCTTCGCCGTGACCTTCGCCGACATCACGGAGGCCAAGCGGGTCGAGCGCGAGCTGCTGGACAGCCGGGAATTGCTGACCCTGGCCCTCCAGGCCGGCCGCGACGGCATCTGGGACTGGGACTTGCGGACCGGGCGGATCTGGTTCTCCCCCCAGTGGAAGGCTCAGCTCGGCTATGGGGACCACGAGATCCCGAACACGCTCGAGGCCTGGGGCGATCTGATCCTGCCCGAGGACAAGGCGGAAGCGCTCCGGCTGGTCGAGGACTACAATTCCGGCCGCGTGGACGGCTTCGAGGCGGTCCAGCGGTTCCGGCACAAGCGCGGGCACATCGTCTATATCTACAGCCGGGCGATCCATGTGCTCGATGCCGGCGGCAAGGCCGTGCGCATGGTCGGCGCGCACACCGACATCACCCAGCAGAAATGTTCGGAGGAGACGGCGCGGCAGGCCGAGCAGCGCCTGCGCGAGGCGATCGACGCGATCCCCGACGGCTTCGTCCTGTTCGACGCCGACGACAGGATGGTGATCTGCAACGAACGCTACTGCACCATCTACGGCATGCCGCCGGATGCCTTCCAGCCCGGCATGAGCTTCGCCGAGATCCTGAGGCTCTATACCGAGGAGGTCCGGCCGGACGAGGCGACCGGGCATCCCGGCGGCATCGACGGCTGGATCCGGGACCGGCTGGAAGCCCACGAGAACCCCGGCACCCGGATCGAGCGCCGGCTGGGCGACGGCCGCTGGCTGCGGATCGAGGAGCGCCGCACGCGCGACGGCGGCATCGTCGGGACCCGAAGCGACATCACCTGGATGAAGGACCAGGAGCGCAGGCTGCGCGAGCAGGCGCAGCTTACGGAAGCGATCCTCGACGCGATCCCGGTGAACGTCTTCGTCAAGGACGAGGCGCGGCGCTTCGTTCTGTTCAACCGGCATTTCGCCAACTACATCCAGCGCGAGAAGGACTCGCTGATCGGCCGGACGGCCCATGACATATTCGACCGGCAGACCGCCGACCGGCTCGACGCGGAGGACCGGCAGGTGCTCCAGGAAGGCGCCCTGCTGAACTCGGTGATCGACCTGGAGGTCGGCGGAAGGACCCGCACCCTGCTGGCCCACAAGCATGTCGAGGAACTGGGCGACCGCCGCCTGCTGATCGGCTCGTCGGTCGACATCACGCACCGGCGGGAAGCGGAAAAGGCCCTGGCGGAGAGCGAGGCCCGCTTCCGCGACCTGATCGAGGGATCGATCCAGGGCATCGTGATCCACCGCGGCTTCCGCCCCCTGTTCGTCAACGGGGCCTTCGCGCGGATGCACGGCTACCCATCGGCCGACGAGGTCATGGCCCTGCCCTCGCTGCTGGCCCTGCTGACGGAGGAGCGCCGGGCCGTGGCCGCGGCGGGCCTCGGGGACCTGATGAACTGTTCCGACCCCGACGCGATGGCCTGCCGCGAGCCGCACCTGCGCAAGGACGGCGCCCTGATATGGGTAGACGTCCAGGGCCGCGTGGTCGACTGGATGGGGGAGCCGGCGCTCCAGGTCACCGTGATCGACGTGACCGACCGCAAGCGGTTCGAGGACGAGCTGGAGCGCGCCCGGCGCGACGCGGACGAGCAGCGCGAGCGGGCGGAGGCGGCCAACCTGGCGAAGTCCCAGTTCCTGGCGATGATGAGCCACGAGCTTCGGACCCCCATGACGGGCGTTCTGGGGATGATCGACCTGCTGCTGGGCGGCGACCTGCCGGAGGAGCAGCAGGGCTTCGTCGAGGTGCTGCGCACGTCGGCCGGCACGCTGATGAACATCCTGAACGACATCCTCGACTTCTCGAAGATCGAGGCCGGCCAGCTCCGGCTGGAGACGATCGAGTACCGGCCCCGCGAGGTGATCGACGAGGTGGTCCGGCTGTTCGCGGCGCGGGCGTCGGCGAAGGGCGTCGGGCTGCAGGTGACGGTGGGCAGCAGGATGCCGGCCGTTGTCCGGGGCGACCCGACGCGGCTGCGCCAGGTGCTGTTCAACCTGGTCGGCAACGCGATCAAGTTCACGGAGCGCGGGCGGATCACCTTGCTGGCCGACCGGGAGGGCACGTCCGAGAGCGGCTTCGGGACCATGCTGTCCTTCGAAGTCGTCGATACCGGCATCGGCATGACGCAGGAGGAGCAGGCGCGCCTGTTCGAGGCGTTCGTCCAGGCCGACAGCTCGACCACCCGGCGCTTCGGCGGGACCGGCCTGGGCCTCGCGATCTGCCGCCGCCTGGTCACGGCCATGGGCGGAGAGATCGGGGTCCGGAGCACGCCCGGCGGCGGCTCCTCGTTCCGGTTCACCATCCGGGCGGAAGCCGCGGTCCTGCCGGAGGCGTCCCCGCGGCCGTCGCGGACGGTGCCGGAAGCGTCGCGGGCCTGCCGGGTGCTGCTGGCCGAGGACAGCGACATCAACAGGATGATGATCTCGACCGGGCTCCAGCGCATGGGCCATTCGGTCGAGGCGGTCGCGAACGGCCAGCTGGCACTGGAAGCGGCGGCGCGCGAGCGGTTCGACATCGTGCTTATGGACATGCAGATGCCGGTGATGGACGGCCCGGCGGCGGCGCGGGCGATCCGCGAGCTGGACCCGCCGTTCCGGTCGGTGCCGATCGTGGCGCTGACCGCGGATGCTATGCCGGAGAGCCGCGAAGCCTACGCCGCGGCCGGGCTGGACGGGTTCCTCACCAAGCCGATCGAGTGGGCCAGGCTTTCCGCCGTGATCGTGGATCTGGTCGACCGCTGCGAGTCGGCGTCGCCGGCGCCGGCCGAGGAAACCGCCGGGACGGCCGGCATGGCGGCGAAGCTGAGCGAGCTCGCCCGGGCGGTCGGCCGGGAGAACCTGGACGCGATGCTGGCGGTGGTTCCCGACGCGGCGCGGCGCGAGCTGGCGCGCCTGCGCGCGGCCGGCGACAACCGCGCCGAGGCCGTGAGCGCGGCCCACAGCCTTCACGGCCTCGCCGCCAATTTTGGCCTGGAGCGGCTGCGCCGGCTGGCGGAGGCGGTGGAGTCCGGACAGACGCCGGCTAACGGCGCCGAGGCTCAGATCGCGGAGGCGATCGATGAATGCGAGGCGACGATCGCCGGATGGCGGGACGGCTTCCGGGTCGCCTCACAGGGTTTCGCCGGCGCCGACGACCGGCGCTCCCTCAGACCCGGATCACCTTGCCCGGGTTCATGATGTTCTTCGGGTCGAGCGACTGCTTGATCATGCGCATGACGCTGACCGCCTCGCCGTGCTCGGCGGGCAGGAAGTGCATCTTGCCGTAGCCGACCCCGTGCTCGCCGGTGCAGGTGCCGCCCATGGCGAGCGCGCGCATCACCATGCGCTCGTTCAGCTCGGCGGCTTCCGCGAGCTCGGCCGGGTTGGCGGGATCGACCAGGTATACCAGGTGGAAGTTGCCGTCGCCGACATGGCCGACCAGGGGCGCCGTCAGGCTGGACGACGCGATGTCGGCCTTGGTATCGACGATGCACTCGGCGAGGCGGGAGATCGGCACGCAGACGTCGGTCGGCCAGCCTTTGGAGCCGGGGCGGAGCGCCAGCGCCGCGTAATAGGCCTCGTGCCGGGCCTGCCACAGGCGGGAGCGGTCCTCGGGGCGGGCCGCCCACTGGAAATCGACGCCGCCGTACTCCTCCGCGATGGCGGAGACCATCTCGGCCTGTTCCTTGACGCCGGCCTCGGTCCCGTGGAACTCGAAGAACAGGGTCGGGGCGACCTTGTAGTCCAGTTTGCTGTAGGCGACGACCGCGCTCATCTGGACCTCGTCCAGCAGCTCGATCCGAGCCACGGGAATGCCGGACTGGATCGTCGCGATGACGGTATCCACCGCGTCCTTGATGGTCGGGAACGGGCAGACCGCGGCGGAGACCGCCTCCGGGATGCCGTAGAGGCGCAGGGTCACCTCGGTGATGACGCCCAGCGTACCCTCGGCACCGACGAACAGGCGGGTCAGGTCGTAGCCGGCGGCCGACTTGCGGGCGCGTCCGCCGGTCCTGATGATGCGGCCGTCGGCCATCACCACGGTCAGGCCCAGCACGTTCTCGCGCATCGTGCCGTAGCGCACCGCGTTGGTGCCGCTGGCCCGGGTCGAGGCCATGCCGCCCAGGGAGGCGTCGGCGCCGGGATCGATCGGGAAGAACAGGCCGGTGTCGCGCAGGTGCTCGTTGAGCTGCTTGCGGGTCACGCCGGCCTGGACCGTGACGTCCAGGTCTTCCGGGCTGACCCGCAGCACGGCGTTCATGCCGGAGAGATCGATGCAGACGCCGCCCTGCAGGGCCGCGACGCCTCCTTCCAGCGAAGTGCCGGTGCCGAACGGGACGACCGCGGTGTCGTAGCGGGCGCAGGCCGCGACGACTGCCGCGACCTCCTCCGTGCTCCGGACGAAGGCGACCGCGTCGGGCGGGACGACGGGGTGGTAGGATTCGTCCTTGCCATGATGATCCCGGACCGCGGCCGAGGTGCTCAGCCGGTCGCCGAGCAGGGTTCGAAGCTCGTCGATCAGGGCTGCGTCGGCGGGAGCGCGGGATTCCACGGCATGCACGGTCGCGGGGGCGGTCATGGCGATTTCCTCAAGCTGGCGTTTTCCGGCAGCCTAAGGGAGCGGGCCTGCCGCCGCAAGGTCGTGTGGTGATACCAATTCCGCAGGCCTGCCCGTCACGGACCGGGCGTCAGACCTTCGTAATAGGCTGCCAGCGCCTCGATCTCCGCATCGGTCAGTGACTTGGCGACGACGTTCATCACCTCGCTCTTGCGCGCCCCACTGCGGAAAAGCTCCAGCTGCTGGACCATGTAGAGGGATTTCTGACCGGCCAGGTTGGGAAACACCGGGGAGGTACCGATACCGTCACGGCCGTGGCAGGTGACGCAGGTGCCCAGCTTGGGAACGTTCGGCGCCTGGGCGGCGGCGGCGAGGGGAATGAGCGCGATGGCGGAGGCCAGCGCGGCGGCAGGCAACTTCATGACGACCCCGGAAACTGCTTCAGGAAATCCCGGGGCGCGGACGGGCGCGCCCCGGGTTGGCAGGCGTTACTGGCCTTCGTAGGAGATGCGGTAGATCGCTCCGGCCGTGTCGTCGGAAATCAGGAGGGAGCCGTCCAGGTATTGCTGGACGTCGACCGGGCGGCCGAGATATTCGCCGGTCTCCTCGTCCAGCCAGCCCGACGCGAACACTTCCGTGCCCGCCGCCTTGCCGTCCGCACCGACCCGGGTGAACATGATCCGGGCGCCGATCGGCGTGGTGCGGTTCCAGGAGCCGTGCTGGGCGCTGAAGATGCCGCCCCTGTACTGCGCCGGGAACATCCTGCCGTTATAGAAGGTCAGGCCGAGGTCGGCCGCGTGGGCGTCCATCTCGACCTCGGGGAAGACGAGGTCGGCCGGCGGCTCGTCCTTCGACCAGTCCTCCGTGCGCACCTTGCCGCCGCCGTACCAGGGATGGCCGAAATTCTGGCCGGCCTGGGTGATGCGGTTGATCTCGCCCGGCGGGATGTCGTCGCCCATGCCGTCCACCTGGTTGTCGGTGAACCAGAGCAGCTTGTCGGCGGGATTGAAGGCGATGCCGACCGAGTTCCGGATGCCCCGGGCATAGGTCTCCTGCCCGGTACCGTCCCGGTTCATGCGCTGGATGGTGCCGTAGGGGTCCATGTTCGACCCCTTCTCGTTGGGCCACACGTTGTAGGGCTGCCCCAGCGAGACGTAGAGCTTGTTGTCGGGACCGATGGTGCAGACGCGGGCGCCGTGGTTGAAGTGCTCCTCCTCCTTGGGCAGGAACTGGTCCTTGACGACCTGCACGGCGACGTCGGGGCCTTCGTAGAAGAACTCGACCGCCGGGAAGGCCAGCACGCGGTTGTGCTCGGCGACATAGAGGATGCCGTCGGGGCTCATGCACATGCCGTTGGGGATCTTGAAGTTTACGCTGGGGGCGAAGCGCTTGACCTCCTCGGCGTGGCGGTCCTTGTCGCGGTCGGTCACCGCCCAGACGTCGGTCTTGCGGGTGCCGACATAGACGGCACCGACATTGCGGCCGACCGCCATGTGCCGGGCGTCGGGCACGATCGCGTAGACGTCGATCTTGAATCCGGGAGGAAGCTTGATCCTCTCCAGGTTCTTGCGGAGCTGGGCCAGCTTCGCCGGGTCCTGGGGCACCGTCTTCAGCGTCAGGTCGGTTCCCGTGGTCCGGAAATCCTGCAGGCGGTTCAGATTTTCCTGCGCCAGGGCGGGCGCCCCGGCAAGGCAGGTTCCAAGCAGAAGGCAGCCGACGAAAGTCCTCAGACCAGGCATGTATTTTTCCTCCCGATTGTTTCACCTGGAACTTCTTGCGAGTCCCATGGCTTGCTTGAACTTAAATCCAAGAGTACTTGGTCAAGGGCCTGCCGGGCGGGCGCGCAAGTGGTAATACCAGCGAGCGGCCAGGTCTCACCCTGCCCGCCCGAAGCCTCCGCCGCTGGGCGTCTCGATCACCATCACGTCGCCGGCATGCATTTCGACCTTCTCGGTCGGTCCGAGGGTCTGGACGGAGCCGTCGGTGCGCTCGACGCGGGCGCTGCCCGGTTCGCCCGGCTCCCCGCCGTCCATGCCGAACGGGGGCACCACGCGGTGGTTGGACAGGATCGCGGCGGTCATGGGCTCCAGGAAACGCATGCGCCGGACGGTGCCGTCGCCGCCCCGGTGCCGCCCCCGGCCGCCGGAGCCCCTGCGGATCCGGAACGACTCCAGCAGGACCGGGAAGCGCCATTCCAGCACCTCCGGGTCGGTCAGGCGGGAGTTGGTCATGTGGGTGTGAACGGCGTCGGTGCCGTCGAAATCCGGCCCGGCGCCCGACCCGCCGCAGATCGTCTCGTAATATTGGTAGCGTTCGTCGCCGAAGGTGAAGTTGTTCATGGTGCCCTGGGCCGCGGCCATCACGCCGAGCGCCCCGTACAGCGCATCGGTGACGCATTGCGAGGTCTCGACATTGCCGGCGACCACGGCGGCCGGATACCGCGGAGCCAGCATGGAGCCTTCGGGAATGACGATGCGCAGCGGCTTGAGGCAGCCGTCGTTCATCGGGATGTCGTCGTCCACCAGGGTGCGGAAGACGTAGAGCACGGCGGCCCGGCAGACGGCGGAGGGAGCGTTGAAGTTGTCGTCGAGCTGGGGGCTGGTGCCGGTGAAGTCGATGACGGCGCTGCGCGCCTCCCGGTCGATGGAGATCCGGACATGGATCTCGGCGCCGTTGTCGAGGCGCTGGACGAAGCTGCCGTCCTTCAGCACGCCGAGCACGCGGCGGACCTGCTCCTCCGCGTTGTCCTGGACATGGCCCATATAGGCGGTCACCGTTTCCAGTCCGAAATGATCCACCATCCGGCGAAGTTCCTGAACGCCCTTCTCGTTGGCGGCGAGCTGCGCCTTGAGGTCGCCGACATTCTGGACCGTGTTGCGGACGGGATGGGGGCCGGAGGTCAGGAGTTCGTGCAGGGCCTCCTCCCGGAAGGTGCCGCCGTCGACCAGCATGAAATTGTCGATCAGCACCCCCTCCTCGTCGATCCTCCGGCTGTCGGGCGGCATCGAGCCGGGGGTGATGCCGCCGACATCGGCATGGTGGCCGCGCGAGGCGACGTAGAACAGCACGTCGCGGCCGGCATCGTCGAACACGGGGGTGACCACCGTGATGTCCGGCAGGTGGGTTCCGCCGTTGTAGGGATCGTTCAGCATGAAGGCATCGCCCGGCTTCATGCCTGCCGCTCCCGGTACGCCGCGGCGGCGGATGATCGCGCGGACGCTCTCGCCCATCGATCCCAGATGCACCGGCATGTGGGGCGCGTTGGCGATCAGGCCGCCCTCCGCGTCGAACAATGCGCAGGAGAAGTCGAGGCGTTCCTTGATATTGACCGAATAGGCGGTGTTCTCCAGCGTCACGCCCATCTGTTCCGCGATCGACATGAACAGGTTGTTGAACACTTCCAGCATGACCGGGTCGACGCGGGTGCCGACCGCGACGCGCGACGGCAGCGCCTCGACGCGGGCCATGACGAGATGGTCGCGATTGGTGACCTCGGCGCGCCAGCCGGGCTCGACCACGGTGGTGGCGTTGGTCTCCCGCAGGATCGCGGGGCCGTCGATCCGGTCGCCGGGGCGAAGCGCGGTCCGGTCGAACACGGGAGTGCCGTTCAGGCTGGCGAGCGGCTGGAGCGGGGACCAGCGAGGTCCGGGCGCCAGTTCCGGGTCGTCCGCCGTCGCGGTGGAGCCGATCACCTCGACCGACACGGCCTCGACCACCAGGGGCTTGCCGGCCATGGCGAAACCGTAGCGCTGGCGGTGCGCGGTCTCGAATGCGTAGTGGATGGTTTCGACGTCGCCGAAGTCGACGGCCAGGGCGGTGTCGGTGCCCTGGTACTTCAGGTGGACCGTCCTGACCACGCGGATATCGGCGCCGCCCAGATCCTGGACCGAAAGCTCATGGCGGCCGTCGGCCTCCAGCTCGTCCAGGGTGGTGGACAAGGCCGGGACCAGGCCCGGTTCCAGCAGGGCCTCCACCGCCCGCTCGCGGATCGTCACCGTGTCGGCCAGCCCCATGCCGTAGGCGGACAGGACGCCGGCATGGGGATGGATGAACACCCGCTTCATGCCCAGCGCATCGGCCACAAGGCAGGCATGCTGCCCGCCGGCCCCGCCGAAGCAGGTCAGGGTATATCCGGTGACGTCGTAGCCGCGCTGGACCGAGATCTGCTTGATGGCGTTGGCCATGTTCTCGACCGCGATTTTCAGGAAGCCTTCGGCGACCTCCTCCGGCGTGCGGGTGTCGCCGGTGGCCCGCCGGATCTCCTCCGCCAGCGCCGCGAACTTCTTCCGCACCACCTCGGCGTCGAGCGGCTGGTCGGCGTCCGGCCCGAAGACCCGGGGGAAGAAATCCGGGTGGAGCTTGCCGAGCATGACATTGCAGTCGGTCACCGTCAGCGGGCCGCCCCGGCGGTAGCAGGCGGGGCCGGGGTTGGCGCCGGCGCTTTCCGGTCCGACCCGGTAACGGCTGCCGTCGAACACGCAGATCGAGCCGCCGCCGGCGGCGACGGTGTTGATCCGCATCATCGGAGCCCGCATCCGGACGCCGGCCACCTGCGTCTCGAAGGTGCGCTCGAACTCGCCGGCATAGTGGGACACGTCGGTCGAGGTGCCGCCCATGTCGAAGCCGATGATGCGGTCGAACCCGGCCATGGTGGATGTCCGGACGGCGCCGACGATGCCGCCGGCCGGGCCGGAGAGGATGGAATCCTTGCCGTGGAACAGGCGGGCGTCGGTCAAGCCGCCGTTCGACTGCATGAACATCAGCCGGGTATCGCCCAGCTGGGCCGCCACCTGATCGACATAGCGGCGCAGGATCGGCGACAGGTAGGCATCGACCACGGTGGTGTCGCCCCGGCCGACCAGCTTCATCAGCGGGCTGACCTCGTGACTGACGGAGACCTGGGTGAAGCCGATCGAGCGGGCGACGTCGGCGACGGCGCGCTCGTGCTCCGGATAGCGGTACCCGTGCATGAAGACGACGGCGCAGGAACGGATGCCGGCCTCGAAGGCGCGCGCCAGCCCGGCCCGCGCGGCGGCGAGGTCGACCGGGACCAGCGTGCGGCCGTCGGCGCCCATGCGCTCCGGAACCTCGACCGTGTGGGCGTAGAGCTGTTCCGGCAGGACGATGTGGCGGGCGAAGATCTTCGGCCGCGCCTGGTACCCGATGCGCAGCGCGTCGGCGAAGCCCCTGGTGGTGACCAGGACGGTGGGTTCCCCCTTCCGCTCCAGCAGGGCGTTGGTGGCGACCGTGGTCCCCATCTTGACCGCGTCGATGCGGTCGGCCGGGATCGGCGCTCCGGCCGGGACGCCGAGCAGGTCGCGGATGCCCTGGAGGGCGGCGTCGGCGTATCGTTCCGGATTGTCGGACAGCAGCTTGTGCGTAACGACCGCGCCGTCCGGCTTTCTCGCCACCACGTCGGTGAAGGTGCCGCCGCGATCGATCCAGAATTGCCACTTGCCGGTCATGCCCTGCCCGCTCCCCTGATTTCCGAATTGGTTTCGCACCGCAACATTATTGAGGCACACCCGCTTGGAATGTGCCACCCCAGCGGATTATCTTCTATGTCATGAAAGCCATGATCGTTTCGATGGCGGTCCTGTTGTTTCTGCTGACCGGCCCGATGCTGGTGGTAGCGATGGGAACCGTGACGCTGGGGGGGCATTGGTCCACCGCCAGCCGACAATCCTCCAACCAGGCTCCCGATCCGGCGACGACACCCGAAGCGGTCGTGCAGGTCTATGCCGCGCGCGCCTTCTCGTGGCGGGGAGCCTTCGGCACCCATCCCTGGTTCGCCGTCAAGGCGGCCGGCGCCCCGGATTATACCGTGTACGAGAAAATCGGCTGGCGCGTCATGCGGGGCCTGCCGGCGATCTCGATTGCCCGGCGGACGCCCGATGGCTACTGGTTCGGCCAGAAGCCGACGATCCTGGCGGAACTGCGCGGCCCGGCCGCCGAGGCCGCCATCGCCAAGCTGGACGCCGCCGCCAAGGCGTACCCGTACAACGGCACCTACCGGATCTGGCCGGGTCCCAACAGCAACACCTTCGCCGCCTTTGTCGGCCGGGCGGTGCCGGAACTGCGCCTCGACCTGCCGCCCACCGCCCTGGGCAAGGATTACCTGGCGCCGTGGAGCCTGTTCGCGTCGGCGCCCAGCGGGACCGGCTGGCAGCTGTCGATATTCGGCGTGGCCGGCGTGCTGGTCGCGGTGGAGGAAGGCATCGAGCTCAACGTGCTGGGCCTGACCGTCGGCATCGACCCCCTGGACCTCGCGATCAAGCTGCCGGGCCTGGGACGGCTGGGACCGGGCCGGGGCGCGGAGGTGGACGAGGAGATCCTGGAGCGCGGCCGGGACCGCCAACCGCCGGAATGAGGCTTCCCAGGGTTGGAACGTAGGTCGGCCTTGGCCCGAAGGGCCAACGCCGACATGTCGGCCGGAACGTCGGCGTAAGAAGTCGGCGTTCGCCTTCGGCGAAGGCCGACCTACGGCTGCTGAGCTTCAGCAAGAATGTCGCGGAGCAAGCATTCGGCCGCATGCTATCGTGAACGCATGAGATACCGACGCGACCGCACCGCGGGCGGAACCTACTTCTTCACCGTGGTCACACACGAACGGCTGCCGATTCTCGCCAGTCCGGAGGCGGTCGATGCCTTGCGGTCGGCTTTTCGCAAGGTTCGTAGCGACCGCCCTTTCGTGATCAAAGCGATCGTCGTCCTGCCGGACCACCTGCATACCTTATGGACGCTGCCGGAAGGTGACGCCGACTATTCCATGCGGTGGCGGCTGATCAAACGTAGCTTCTCGGCGGCTGTCGACGCTCGGTCACGTGTCTGGCAGAACCGCTTCTGGGAACATCGGGTTCGTGACGAGACCGACTGGTGCCGTCACATCGACTATATCCACTGGAATCCGGTCAAGCACGGTATCGTGAATGAAGCTTGGGAATGGCCTTATTCGAGCTTCAACACCCATGTGCAGCGTGGCACCTATCCAGCGGATTGGCACCCGATCATCGAACCGGCCCTCACGCCGCCGCGGGTTCCGGGTCCGGGGCACCCTGCCACTGCTCGAGCACGCCGTTGACCATGGCCGTGCCGCCGTCGAGCGCTTCCTGGAGCAGGCTCACCTGGTCGGGCCAGGGCAGTTCGAGGCGGCCGGTGACCTCGCCGCAGTCGCTTTCCAGATTGCCGAGGAACTTGCGGACGATCGCCTGCATTCGGCGGTTGCTGATCAGGCAGATCAGCACGAGGCGGCGAATCGTCCGGTTGCGCGCGACGGTCAGGATGCGGCGCATCACGCCCGACCCGAAGCCCTGGTTCTGGAAGCCCGGCTCGACGCTGACCGCCAGTTCGCCCTCGCCCGGCCAGACCTTCGGCTCGGTGCGCAGTTCGGCGACCGCGCGCAGTTCGCCGCGCACGAAGCAGCCGACCATGATGGTGAAGCGCCAGTCTATGCCGCGGCAATAGCCGGCGATCGCCTCATCGGACTTGAAGCCGCAGAAGCGGGAATAGCGATCGTTCGCCGAGAGCCGGAGAAGGTGATCGCGATAGGTGTTCAGGTCGGTGGGAAGGAGCTTGCGATAGACCGTCATGGACGTGGTGCTTCCGTGGAATAACTGCCGTTGACGCCTTCATTCCTGGAGCTTCCTTCCCTCGGCCGCGTGTCGCGCCCGTTTCCGGCCGATCGATACGACCTCTACCCTTATGTTGCACTGCAGCAAACGGTTTAGAAGGGGGGATGGTTGCCGCGTCGAGAAAAAACAGCGGCTGGTAACGTCCATGTCACAGTTGGCGATGGCGAAATCGGTGGCTATGCTCGGCACGTCGCCACTGCCGGACCTGTTGCAAGAATCATGAGTATCTGGGGAAAATTTCTGGGCGGAGCCGCGGGCTTCGCCATCGGCGGCCCGATCGGGGGTCTTCTCGGGGCGGTCGCCGGCCACGCCGTAGACCTGTACCGCGAGGAGGAGGGGGAAACCGACGCGACCCAGCAGATCGCCTTCACCATCGGCGTGATCGCGCTCGGCGCCAAGATGGCCAAGGTGGACGGCGTGGTGACCCGCCACGAGGTCGACGCCTTCAAGCAGGTGTTCAAGATCCCGTCGGAAGAGATGAAGAATGTCGGGCGCATCTTCGACATGGCGCGCCGCGACAGCCAGGGCTGGGAACCCTATGCCAAACAGATCGCCAAGCTGCTGGCCGACCGTCCCGCCGTGCTGGAAGACCTGCTTGACGGTCTGTTCCACATCGCGCGGGCCGACGGCGAGCTGCGCGAGGCCGAGATCGGCTACCTGGAAGGCATCTCGAAGGTGTTCGGCTTCTCCGACCGGGACTTCCTGCGCATCCGGGCGAGCAACGGCTGCGCGCCCAAGGACGACCCCTACGCCGTGCTCGGCCTGACCCCGGACGCCACCGACGAGGAGATCAAGGCGGCGCACCGCGGCCTGGTGCGCGACCATCATCCCGACCGCCTGATCGCCCAGGGCTTGCCGCAGGATTTCGTCGACATCGCCAACGACAAGCTGGCGTCGATCAATGCCGCCCACGACCGCATCCGCAAGGAACGCGGCGCCGTGATGGAGACCGCGTGACCGCCTTGCGGAGTTAGCGCTTGCCGAGACCGGGGGGATCTCCTTTATAGCTTCGGATCATGGCACCTAACCCTCCCCTGGTCGCGCTGATGGGCGCCACGGTCACTTTCGGCGGTCTGCCGGTGTTCGAGAAGATCGATCTCGGCATCGCGCGGGGCGACAAGGTGTGCCTGGTCGGACGCAACGGCAGCGGCAAATCCACCCTCATGAAGCTCTTGTCCGGACAGATCGCGCCGGACGACGGCGAACGTTTTCTCCAACCCGGCGCGCGCGTGGCCTATCTGGCGCAGGAACCCTCGTTCGATGGCTATGCGACGGTCCACGACTTCGTCGCCGAAGGGCTGCCGCCCGACGACCAGGACGCCCTGCACCGGGTCGACGCGGTGCTCGACCGGCTGAGCTTGGCGGTCGACCGGTCGCCCGCCAGCCTGTCCGGCGGCGAGGCGCGCCGCGCGGCACTGGGACGGGCGCTGGTCTCCGCCCCCGACGTCCTGCTGCTGGACGAGCCGACCAACCATCTGGACCTGCCGACGATCGAATGGCTGGAAGGCGAGCTGCAGTCCTATCGCGGCGGGCTGCTGCTGATCAGCCACGACCGTGCCTTCCTGTCCAAGCTGTCGCGTCGGACCCTGTGGCTCGACCGCGGCGGCATCCGCGAGACCGAGCGCGGCTTCGCGGAGTTCGAAGCCTGGCAGCAGGAGGTCTTCGCGTCGGAGGAGATCGCGGCCCACAAGCTGGACCGCAAGATCGCCGCCGAGACCCAGTGGATGCGGGAGGGCATCAGCGCCCGCCGGACCCGCAACATGGGCCGTGTGCGCGCCCTGCAGCAGCTTCGCACCGATCGCGCCGAACGGGTGCGCGGCGGCCAGCAGGTCAAGCTGGGTGTCGCCGAGGGCGAGGCCAGCGGGCGCATGGTGATCGAGGCGGAGCATGTCGCCAAGGGCTTCGACGCGTCGGACGGTCGGCGGGAGGTCGCGAAGGATTTCTCCACCCGCATCCTGCGCGGCGACCGGGTCGGCCTGATCGGCCCGAACGGCGCCGGCAAGACCACGCTGCTCAAGCTCCTGACCGGCCAGATGCCGCCCGATTCGGGGACGGTGCGGCTGGGCGTCAACCTTCAGCCGGTCTATTTCGACCAGCGACGCGCCTCGCTCGATCCGAACGCCACGATCCACCAGACGCTCTGCCCGTTCGGCGGCGACAGCGTCTCGGTCGGCGGCCAGTCCCGGCACGTCGCGTCCTACATGCGGGACTTCCTGTTCGACCCGAAGCTGAAGGATACGCCGACCCGGGCGCTGTCCGGCGGCGAGCGGAACCGGCTGCTGCTGGCGACCCTGTTCGCCCGGCCGTCGAACCTGATGATCCTGGACGAGCCGACCAACGACCTGGACATGGACACGCTCGACCTGCTGGAAGAGGTCCTGAGCGACTATGACGGCACGCTGCTGCTGGTCAGCCACGACCGCGACTTCCTGGACCGGCTGGTGACCTCGGTAATCGCGGTGGAGGGGGCCGGCGAGGTCCAGGAGTATGTCGGCGGCTACTCGGACTACGTCACCCAGCGCCCGGACCGCGGCGCGACGGAAGCGTCCAAGGCCCGGAAGAAGGACGCATCACCGCCCGCCGAGGCCAAGCAGCGCCGCAAGCTGAGCTACCAGCAGCAGCGCGAGCTTGACCAGCTGCCGGGGCGGATGGATGAGCTGGGCGGCAGGATCAGGGCGGCGGAGGCGAGGCTGGCCGACGCCGACTTCTTCAGCCGGGACCCCGCCGGGTTCCAGAAGACCAGCGAGGGCCTGGGCAAGCTTCAGGCGGAGCTGGAAGCGGCGGAGGAACGCTGGCTCGAGCTGGAGGCATTGCGGGAAGAACTGGAAGCCTCCTCTTGAGCTCCCGCGACATCGCCGCCGCCCTGGTCGTCATGGTGATCTGGGGCCTCAACTTCGCCGTGGCCAAGTACGGCTTGCGCGACTTTTCGCCCATGCTGCTGATGAGCCTGCGGTTCGCCATGGTGGCGGTGATGCTCCTGCCGTTCGTGGCGGTGCCGTGGGGGCGCATGAAGGAGATCTTCGTGCTGTCGGTGCTGCTGGGCGGCCTGCACTTCCCGCTGATGTTCACCGGGCTGACCAGGGTGGACGCGGCGGCCGCCTCGATCGCGATCCAGCTCCAGGTGCCGTTCTCCTCCATCCTCGCGGCGATCCTCTACAAGGACAAGCTGGGCTGGCGGCGCGGGCTGGGCATGGCGATCTCGTTCGGCGGCGTGATCGTGATCGCCGGCGAACCCCGGGCCATGGACGGAAGCTGGTATCTGGGGCTGGTGGTGGTGGCCGCGCTGATCTTCTCCATCGTCAATATCCAGATCCGCCGGATCGGCTCGATCAACGGCTTCTCGCTGAATGCCTGGATGTCCGTGATGGCGGCGCCCCAGCTGCTGGCCGTCTCGCTGCTGATGGAGACCGGGCAGGTCGAGCAGATCAGGGCGGCGTCGTGGCTCGGCTGGGGCAGCATCGCCTACATGGCGATCATGGTCACCATCGTGTCCTACGCGTTCTGGTATCCTCTGGTGCGCCGCTACCCGGTCAACCAGACCATGCCGTGGACGCTGCTGGTGCCGGTGTTCGGCGTGCTGTCCGGCGTGCTGCTGCTGGGCGAGCCGCTGACGCCCGCCATGGTGGTCGGCGGATCGCTGACGCTGGTAGGCGTCGCGGTGATCATGATCCGGAAGGCTCCGAAGCAGAACCAGAACCAGTCGGCGACATGACGCTCTCCCCGATCCCGCGACCTTCGCCGAACCAGGAACCGCGCCCGGACGGCGTGCCGGTCGACATCCTGCTGGTCCACTACACCGGCATGCCGACGGGCGCCGGGGCCCTGGAGCGGCTGTGCGACCGGGATTCCCGGGTCAGCGCGCATTATCTGGTGGACGAGGACGGGACGGTGTTCGCCCTGGTGCCGGAGGAGCGGCGGGCCTGGCATGCCGGCGTCGGCTTCTGGCAGGGCGAGCGCGACATCAACAGCCGCTCGATCGGCGTGGAGCTGGCGAACCCCGGGCACGAGTGGGGCTACCGCCCGTTCCCGCCGGCCCAGATGGAGGCATTCGCCGTCCTGGCGCGCGGCATCCTGGATCGGCATGGGATCTTGCCCCACCGGGTGCTCGCCCACTCCGACGTGGCGCCGGCCCGCAAGGAGGATCCCGGCGAACTGTTCGGCTGGCAGGGGCTTGCGGCACGGGGCATCGGGATGTGGCCGGAACCGGAAGCGCTGGACGACGGGCCGGGCTACGCGGTGGCGGAGGCCCAGGACCTGCTGGGCCGGTTCGGCTACGAGGTCGCGGCGTCGGGCGTGCTGGACGCCCCGACCCGCATCGCGGCGACGGCTTTTCAGCGCCATTTCGTCCCCGACCGGGTGGCATTCGGCCTGGACCGGACCTTCATGCGGGTGCTCCGGGCGGCGGTCCGGCAGGCGGAAGCGCCCGTTTCCCGCTGATTCCGCCCTCTTCCCGCCTTCGGCATTGCAATTGTGTTGCATCGCACCCGTCCAGTGCCTAAGTTCCCGGCCGCCAGGTGGCTGGATGGCCGCTTCCCATGGGATCCCATGGGGAGAGGAAAGTCCGGGCTCCACGGAAATACGGTGCCGGGTAACGCCCGGCGGGGGCGACCCCAGGGAAAGTGCCACAGAAAGCAAACCGCCAGCCCAGCGCCGGAGTTCGTCTCCGGAGTCGGCAGGCAAGGGTGAAAGGGTGCGGTAAGAGCGCACCGCGGCTCCGGCAACGGAGACGGCATGGTAAACCCCACCGGGAGCAAGACCGAATAGGGGCGGCTTGGCCACAAGCCTAGCGCATTTCCGCGCCGTCGCCCGGGTTGGTCGCGTGAGGCGTCCGGTAACGGGCGTCCCAGATGAATGGTCATCCACCGCCCCCTTCCGGGTAACCGGATCGTCGGGCGGGGACAGAACCCGGCTTACAGGCCACCTGGCACCCCTTAATTAAGATTTTTCTAATTCAACTTTCAGGATGTTCCTGGCGGTCATGGGTTTTCATGGGCCGGAAGCTGGGACAATGATGGGACGTATCGGGATAATCCTGTGGACAAGCTGTTAGTGACTATTCCGCTAGATTTCCGAAGCCGGTTTTTCCAATCCGAGTCGGTCAATGATTCAAGGACTCATCATTTGAATTCGCCCGATCGTTATAGGAACGAATAGTGAACGAACTTCAGAAACGCTCTTAAGATTAACTTGATGTTTAGGTTCTCGCTAAAAAGCGTTGCATCCACAATCCAACCTTGAGGAAAGACGAACGCAGCCGCGAAATTTCTTGATTCCAAAGGCCAATTACTGGCAACGGCATTGACGGCCCATGAAATCCCATGTTATCCCATACTCATCCAAGCTGCTGGGACGGTACCCTTAAGGTCTAACTCAGGGGGAGAACCTAACCAAGGCGAAGGTGGTGCGGGGCCGATGGCTCGGACCGCAGGGCTTGAGGGTTAAATGGCCATCTTCTTGTCCTCTTTCTTGAATAAGGTAGACAAGAAGGGCCGCGTGTCGGTGCCGGCGTCATTTCGTGGCGTGCTGGCCAAGGACTCCCCCGAAGGCGTTGCGTCCAGCGTGATCGTGTTCCGCTCCCTACAGTTTTCTGCACTCGAAGCGTGTAGTCCGGAGCATATGGACAGGCTGGCCGAAACACTGGATCAAATGGATATTCCGCCGGAGGAGAAGGACCTCTTCCAGGCGACGATCTTCGCCGGCTCGATCCAGCTCGGGATCGACGCCGAGGGCCGGATCCTGATCCCCCAGGACATGCTGGATTATGCCGGGATCACCGAGCAGGCCTCGTTCGTGGCCAACAACAAGACTTTCCAGATCTGGGAGCCGGCCGCCCACGCCGCCCGGATGGAAGAGGCGCGCAAGCTCAGCCGCGCCGCAGGGCTGTCGCTCAGCAGCATCAGCCTGTCGGGCCGCCGGCCAGCCGCCGCCCCGGCGAAGGAATAGGAGGGCGGCATGGCATCGACCAACGAACATGTCCCCGTCCTGCTGGAAGAGGTGGTGGCGGCCCTGGCTCCCCGGGACGGCGGCGTCTATGTGGACGGGACCTTCGGCCGCGGCGGCTATGCCCGCGCGATCCTGGCCGCCGCGGACTGCACCGTCTGGGGGATCGACCGCGACCCCGCGGCGGTCGCCGCGGGCTCGGTCATGGCTGAGGAATTCCCCCATCGGTTGAACGTCATCGAAGGCCCGTTCGGCCGGATGGACGCGCTGCTGCGCGAGGCCGGGGTCGAGGGCGTCGACGGCGTCACGCTGGACCTGGGCGTCTCGTCGCCGCAGATCGACGACCCGGCGCGCGGTTTCTCGTTCCGCGCCGACGGGCCGCTCGACATGCGCATGGGAAATCATGGGATGACGGCCGCCGACGCGGTCAATTCCCTGGGCGAGACCGAACTGGCCGACGTGATCTACCGCCTGGGCGAGGAGCGGATGTCCCGCCGGGTCGCCCGCGCGATCGTGGCCGCCCGCGCCGAACAGCCGATCGAGCGGACCGGCCGGCTGGCCGAGATCGTCCGGCGGGTGGTTCCGAAGAGCCGCGACGGCATCGATCCGGCGACCCGGACCTTCCAGGCGCTCCGGCTCTACGTCAACGACGAGCTGGGCGAGCTGGACCGCGGCCTCGCCGCCTCCGAGCGGCTGCTGCGCCCCGGCGGGCGGCTGGCGGTGGTCTCGTTCCACTCGCTGGAGGACCGCCAGGTCAAGGAATTCCTGCGCCGGCGGTCGGGCAACAGCCCGGCCCCGTCGCGTCACGCACCGGTGGAACGGACGGCCGAAGCGGCGCCGACGTTCCGCCTGATCTCCCGCAAGCCGGTGACGCCCGGCGACACGGAACTCGTCAACAATCCCCGCGCCCGGTCAGCCCGGCTGCGCGCGGCCGAACGCACGAAGGCACCGGCCTTCGAGGAGGCAGCATGATCAGCAAGTCCACGGTGATCTGGCTCGGTCTGGCGGGCCTGGCGAGCGGGGCATTGTTCCACACGAGCTATCGGGTGCAGGCGCTCGGCGAGGACTTGGCCGGGCTGAACCGCGCGATCATCCACGAACAGGAAGCCATTCAGATCCTGAAGGCCGAGTGGAGCTACATGAACGATCCGACCCGGATCGAGGAAATGGCGCGCCGCCACCTGGTGCTCGGCCCGACCGCAGCCGGGCAGATGATCGCCTCGGTCGAGACCATCCCGGCACGGCTGCATCCGGCCGACCCCAACGCGCCGCAGGGCCCCGCGCTGGTCGCCGGAACGGTTCCGATGCCGTCGCGCAAGCCGAGCGCCGGCAGCCTGCAGGCAAGCGCGCCGGCCGGTACCGTCGTGCTCGCCACCTACAAGGTGACGCGATGACCGACATCCACGCGTCACGCCACTGGCACACCGACCGCGCCCAGGCGGCGACGGCGGCCGGCGACCACACCGCCGAGCGGCGCACGGCCGGTCGGGCCGCGCAGGCGCTGGAACAGGCGCGCAGCCGGCTGATGGTGACCGTCGCGATCTTCGCGCTCGCCTTCGGCGCTGTCGGCGTCAAGCTGGTCGACGCCACCGTGATGAGCCAGGGGGGTGACACGGGGCTGGCGCAGGCCGCCTCCGCCAATGCCATCCCGGCCAGCCGCGCCGACATCGTGGACCGCAACGGCGTGCTGCTGGCGAGCTCGCTGGCGACGGCGTCGCTGCATGCCGACCCCAAGCTGGTGATCAACCCGCTGGAGGCGACGCAGAAGCTGACCTCCGTCCTGACCGACCTGGACTACCAGGACACCCTGGCCAAGCTGAAGAGCGACAAGCGGTTCGTCTGGATCCGACGGAACCTGTCGCCGCGCGAGCATTACGAGGTCAACCGGCTCGGCATCCCCGGCCTCTATTTCCAGCGCGAGGAGCGCCGGGTCTACCCGAACGCCAACCTGACCGCCCATGTCGTGGGCTTCACCGGCGTCGACAACAACGGCCTGATGGGGGTCGAGCAGTCGTTCGACAGCCGCCTGAGGTCGTCGAGCGAACCGGTCCAGCTCTCCCTGGACGTGCGCCTCCAGCACCTGGTCAAGCGGGAGCTCCAGAGTGCCGTGGACGAGTTCCAGGCCCTGGGCGGCGCCGGCATGATCATGGACGTCAAGACCGGCGAGGTCCTGGCGATGGTCTCGCTGCCGGACTTCGACCCCCACGTCCCGACCAACGACGAGAACGCGCGCTTCAACCGCAACACGCTCGGCGTGTACGAGATGGGCTCGACGTTCAAGATCTTCAATTCGGCCCTCGCCCTGGAATCGGGCAAGATCCGCATGGGCGACAGCTTCGACGCGACCAAGTCCGTCCGCGTCGGACGCTTCACGATCAGCGACTACCATGGCAAGAACCGCTGGCTGACCGTTCCCGAAGTCTTCATGTACTCGTCCAACATCGGCTCGGTCCGGATGGCGATGGAGGTCGGCACGCCGGGCCAGCGGGCGCTGATGGACAAGCTGGGCCTGCTCAGGCGGTCGCCGGTCGAGATCCCCGAGGTGGGGATGCCGATGGTGCCCCACCCGTGGCGCGAAGCCAGCACCATGACGATCTCCTTCGGGCACGGCCTGTCGGTCAGCCCGATCCAGATGGCCTCGGCCACCGCCGCAACGGTCAACGGCGGCCTGCTGCACCCGCCCACCCTGCTGAAGCGCAACCCCGGCGATCCGGTACCCGCGGAGCGCGTAATTTCGCCACAAACCTCCGACCAAATCCGCCGTCTGATGCGCCTGGTCGTGACCCAGGGCACGGCGACCGGAGCCGCCGCCCCCGGCTACGTGGTCGGCGGCAAGACGGGTACCGCGGAGAAGACCAGTGGGCGTGGCTATGCGAAGAAGGCTCTGTTGTCGTCGTTCATCGGCGCGTTCCCGATCCAGGACCCCCGCTATCTGGTGATGGCGATGGTCGACGAGCCGAAGGGCAACAAGCGCACCTACGGCTACGCCACCGGCGGCTGGGTCGCGGCACCGCTGGCGGGCAGGATCATCCAGCAGATGGGGCCGCTGATGGGCATCAACCCGATCGACGAGAACCGGCCCGACATCCGCACGGCCACGGAAATCCATCTCAATCCCCGGGGAAGTACCCTTGCGTCTTACTGACCTCGCCTCCTCAGAGACCACCCCGGCCGCGCCGCTCCAGGCCCGCGATCCCCTGATCGCGGGCCTGACGAGCGATTCGCGTGCGGTGAAGCCGGGTTTTCTGTTCGCGGCCCTGCCGGGGAGCCGGGCCGACGGGCGGGCCTTCGTGGCCGACGCGGTGGCGCGCGGCGCGGTGGCGGTGCTGGGTCCGCCCGGCACGGTGCTGCCGGACGGGACGCCCGACGGCGTGGCGTTGATCGAGGACGAGAACCCCCGGCGCCGGCTGGCGCTGATGGCGGCCCGCTTCCACGGGCGCCAGCCGGCCCACGTGGCGGCAGTGACCGGTACCAACGGCAAGACCTCCACCGTGCAGTTCGCGCGCCAGCTCTGGGCCCTTCTGGGCCATCGGGCGGCCAGCCTGGGAACGCTCGGCATCACGGCGCCGGGGCTGGAGCGTTACGGCTCGCTGACCACGCCGGACACGGTGTCCCTGCACCAGGCGCTCGCCGAGCTTGCCGATGCCGGGATCGACCATCTCGCCATGGAGGCATCGAGCCACGGACTCGACCAGTACCGCCTGGACGGCGTGGCGATCGAAACCGCAGGTTTCACAAATTTGTCACGCGACCATCTGGATTACCACGGCAGTATGGAAGCTTACCTCGCGGCCAAGTCGATGCTGTTCGACCGCATCCTGCCTCCCGGCGGGACGGCGGTGCTGAACGCGGACGCGCCCGAGTTCACCCATCTGTCAGAGCTGTGTTCGCGGCGTGGTCATCGCCTGATCGGCTATGGCACACAGGCGAAGGAGCTTGTCTTGCGCGACCTGATCCCCCTGCCCCACGGACAGCGCCTGAAGCTGACCGTGCTCGGCCGGGACCACGACATCGGCCTGCCGCTGGCCGGACGCTTCCAGTGCATGAACGCCCTGTGCGCGCTGGGCATGGCGATCGGCACCGGCACCGACGCCGACGAGGCGGCGGCGGCGCTCGAACGGCTGGGCGGCGTCCGCGGCCGGCTGGAGCTGGTCGCCCGCCACCCCTCGGGCGCCCCGATCTATGTGGACTACGCCCACACGCCCGACGCGCTGGAGACGGTGCTGAGGGCCCTGCGCCCCCACGCGGCGGAGCGGCTGGTGGCGGTGTTCGGCTGCGGCGGCGACCGCGACCGGGGCAAGCGGCCGGTCATGGGCGAGCTGGCGGACCGGCTGGCCGACCGGGCCATCGTGACCGACGACAATCCCAGGACCGAGGCGGCGGAGGCGATCCGGCGCGAGATCATGGCCGGCTGCCCGGGCGCCGAGGAGATCGGCGACCGCGCCGCGGCGATCCGCGCCGCCGTCCGGGACCTGGCCGAGGGCGACGTGCTGGTGATCGCCGGCAAGGGCCACGAGCAGGGCCAGATCGTCGGCACCGAGGTGCGGCCGTTCGACGACGCCGAAGAAGCGCGCGCCGCCCTGCGGGAGGCCCCGGTCCGATGACCCAAGCTCCGATGATCCAAGCCCCCGTCCTCTGGACCGCCGGCGATGTCGCGGCGGCGACCAACGGCACCCTGCACGGCCCCGCCGGCGCACCGGTCTGGCAGGCGACCGGCGTGTCGATCGACAGCCGCACGATCCGGCCGGGCGACCTGTTCATCGCGCTGAAGGGGCCGAACTTCGACGGCCACCGCTACGTGGCGCAGAGCCTGGCGGCCGGCGCCGCGGCCGCCCTGGTGTCGCACCGCCCGGACGGCGTCGGGCCGGACGCACCGCTGGTCATGGTCGAGGACACCTTCGCCGCCCTCCAGGACCTGGGCTCGGTGGCGCGGCTGCGCACCGACGCGAAGATCGTCGCGGTGACCGGGTCGGTCGGCAAGACCAGCACCAAGGAGGCGCTGGGCACCTGCCTGTCGGCATTGGCGCCGACCTTCGCCACGGCGGGAAGCCTGAACAACCATTGGGGCGTGCCGCTGAGCCTGGCGCGCATGCCGGCCGACTGCACCTACGCGGTGTTCGAGCTGGGCATGAACCATGCCGGCGAGATCGGGCCGCTGTCCCGCCAGGTCCGCCCCGACGTCGCCGTGATCACGACCGTGGAGGCCGTCCACCTGGAGCACTTCCCCTCGGTCGAGGCGATCGCCGACGCCAAGGCGGAGATCTTCGAGGGCATGGCGCCCAACGGCGCCGTGGTCCTGAACCGCGACAACCCCCATTACGCCCGGCTGGTCGCCGCCGCCCGCACCCGCGGCCTGTCGCGCATCCTGGGCTTCGGCAAGGCCGACGACGCCAGCGCCCGGCTGACCGACTGCTCGATCCACGCGACCTGCAGCGCGGTCAACGCGGTGATCAAGGGCGAGGCGCTGCAGTATTGCCTGGCGCTTCCCGGCCGCCACCACGTGATGAACAGCCTGGCCGTGCTGCTGGCGGTCCGCGCGCTGGGCGGCGACGTCGCCGCGGCGGCGCGGGCGATGGCGACGCTGAAGCCGATCAAGGGACGGGGGGCCCGCCGGCGCGTGCAGCTGGCCCAGGGCGCCCTGACCGTGATCGACGAGAGCTACAACGCCAGCCCGGTCTCCATGGAGGCGAGCTTCCAGGTGCTGGCCAAAGGGGACCCGGGCGTCGGCGGGCGGCGCATCGCCGTGCTGGGCGACATGCTGGAACTGGGCGAGCGCTCGCCCCTGCTGCACGCGGCCCTGGCCGAACCGCTGAAGGCCGCCTCGGTGGACCTGGCGTTCTGCGCCGGCCCCGACATGAAGCACCTGTTCGACAAGCTGCCGGCCCCGATGCGCGGCGCCTGGGCGCCGGACAGCGCGGCGCTGGCCCCCCTGGTGGCCGGGGCGGTGCGCGCCGGCGACGTCCTGATGGTCAAGGGGTCGGCCGGCAGCCGCATGGCCACCGTGGTCGAAGCGGTCGCGGCGCTGGATGCCGGTGCCGACGCCCATTCCGATCCAACCTCCCGAACGACTCCCGACGAAATTCCCGACGACAAGGCGCAACGCGCCGCACGGCAGGGCTGAGGCGATTCCACGATGCTTTATCACCTGCTGTTTCCCCTGGCGGATGAGTTCATCATCTTCAATCTGTTCCGGTACATCACGTTCCGGACGGGCGGAGCGATCCTGACCGCGTCGGTGATCAGCTTCGTCTTCTTCCCGACCCTGATCCGCTGGCTGAAGTCCAAGCAGGGCGAGGGGCAGCCGATCCGCAGCGACGGGCCGGAAACCCATCAGAAGAAGAAGGGCACGCCGACCATGGGCGGCCTGATGATCCTGATCGCGGTGATGATCAGCACGCTGCTGTGGGCCGACCTGACCAACCTGTTCGTCTGGGTCGTCCTGCTGGTGACCATAGGGTTCGGCCTGATCGGCTTCGGCGACGACTTCCTGAAGCTGACCAAGCGCAACACCAAGGGCCTGTCGGGCAAGCTGAAGCTGGCCGGACAGATCGGCACCGGCGGCGCCGCGGCCCTGATCATCGCGGTGTTCGGGCAGGACACCGTGTCCCATGGGCTGGCCATCCCCTTCATGAAGGACCTGCTGATCGACCTCGGCTGGTTCTTCGTGCCGATGGCGGTGTTCGTCATGGTGGGGGCCAGCAACGCGGTCAACCTGACCGACGGGCTCGACGGGCTGGCGATCGTGCCGGTGATGATCGCGGCGAGCTGCTTCGGCCTGATCGCGTACCTGGTCGGCAACACGGTCTTCGCCAACTACCTGCAGATCCACCACGTGCCGGGAACCGGCGAACTGGCGGTGTTCTGCGGCGCCATGGTGGGAGCCGGCCTGGGCTTCCTGTGGTTCAACGCGCCGCCGGCGATGGTCTTCATGGGCGACACGGGTTCGCTGTCGATCGGCGGCGCGCTCGGCGCCATCAGCGTCATCACCAAGCATGAGCTGGTGCTGGCGATCATCGGCGGCCTGTTCGTGCTGGAGACCGTGTCGGTCATCGTCCAGGTCGCCTCCTACAAGCTGACCGGCAAGCGGGTCTTCCGCATGGCGCCGCTGCACCATCACTTCGAGAAGAAGGGCTGGGCCGAGCCGACCGTCGTGATCCGATTCTGGATCATCGCCGTGGTGCTGGCGCTGGTCGGCCTGTCCACCCTGAAGCTGCGGTGACGCCATTGATCGACCTCAAGCACCTCCGGGGAAAGCGCTACGCGGTCATGGGCCTCGCCAAATCGGGACTGGCCACGGCAAGGGCGCTGATGGACGCCGGCGTGGAGATCCTGGCCTGGGACGACGGCGAGGCCGGCCGCGCCGCCGCGGCCGCCGCCGGCATCCCGCTGACCGACCTGAATACGGCCGACCTTTCCGGGGTCGAGGCGCTGGTGCTGTCCCCCGGCATCCCCCACACCTTCCCGAAGCCCAACGCGGTCGCTGCGCGGGCGAAGGATGCCGGCCTGCCCATCGTCGGCGACATCGAGCTGCTGTACCGGGCGCAGCCCAAGGCGGCCTATGTCGGCATCACCGGGACCAACGGCAAATCCACCACGACGGCGCTGATCGGGCACATCCTGGCGCTCGCCGGCCGGAAGATCCAGGTCGGCGGCAATCTCGGAACGCCGGTCCTGAGCTTCGAGCCCCTGGGCGAGGACGGCATTTACGTGCTGGAGATGTCCTCGTACCAGCTGGAGCTGGTGCCCTCCGTCGGGTTCAACGTCGCGATCCTGCTCAACGTCACCCCCGACCATCTGGACCGCCACGGCGGCATGGACGGCTACGTCGCCGCCAAGCGCCGGATCTTCCAGCACCCGAAGCGCTCGCACACCGCCATCGTCGGCGTGGACGACGCGCAGTGCCGGGCCGTGTTCGACGGGATGGAGCATACCGTCCCCTGCGCCGTGATTCCCGTCTCGGCGGAGCGGCCGGCCAAGGGGATCTACGTCCTGGACGGCAAGCTGTTCGACGGCGGCGCGGACCCGGTCATCGACCTCTCGGGGATCGCCGCCTTGCCCGGCCGGCACAACTGGCAGAACGCCGCGGCGGCCTTCGCGGCGGCCCGCGCCTGCGGCGTGCCGCTCGACACCATCCTGGAGGGGCTGCGCAGCTTTCCCGGCCTGGCGCACCGCCAGCAGATGGTGGCGGTGCGCGACGGCGTCCGGTTCGTCAACGACAGCAAGGCGACCAATGCCGATGCCGCGGCCAAGGCGCTGGCCTGCTACGACCCGGTCTACTGGATCATCGGCGGTCAGCCCAAGGAGGGCGGCCTGGACGGCCTGGAATCCTTCATGCCGCGCATCCGCCACGCCTTCCTGATCGGGCAGGCGATGGAGCGATTCGCCGCGTGGCTCGACGGCCGGGGCGTCGCCTATACCCGGTGCGGAACCCTGGAAGCCGCCGTGCCGGCCGCGGCGGCGATGGCGCGGGAAGAGGCGCTGCCGGGCGCCGCGGTGCTGCTGTCGCCGGCCTGCGCCTCCTGGGACCAGTTCAGGAGCTTCGAACACCGCGGCGAGGTTTTCGCGGCCCTGGTCGCGGCATTGGTGAGTGACGTATCGGTGAAGAAGGAAGTCGCGGGATGACCGCTTTCGCCCGGACCGACCATTCCATATTCGGCAAGTGGTGGTGGACGGTGGACCGCTGGACGCTGGCGGTGCTGGCGGTCCTGATGGGCCTCGGCATCGTGCTGGTCCAGGCGGCGAGCCCGGCCGTCGCCGAACGCATCGGGCTGGACAATTTCCACTTCGTCCAGCGCCATATCCTGATGCTGCTGCCGGCCTGCATGGTGATGGTCGGCGTGTCGCTCCTGAGCCTGCGCGGGGTCCGCCGGACCGCCGTGGTGGCCTTCATCTTCTTCACGATCCTGCTGGCGCTGACCATGGTCATCGGGTTCGAGATCAAGGGTGCCCGCCGCTGGATCCATGTCCCGGGCCTGTCGATCCAGCCGTCGGAGTTCGTCAAGCCGGCCTTCGCGGTGGTCGCCGCCTGGCTGTTCGCCCACGGCAAGACCAGCGCGCGGTTCCCCGGCGCGGTCATCTCGATCATGCTGTACCTGATGATCGTCGGGCTGCTGATGATGCAGCCGGACCTGGGCATGACCTTCGTGGTCTCGGTGGTGTGGTTCTGCCAGTTCTTCCTGGCGGGGCTGCCGATCGTGCTGGTCGCCATCCTGGGCGTGCTGGGCATCACCGGCCTGGTCGGCGCCTACATGCTGTTCCCGCACGTGTCCAGCCGCATCGACCGCTTCCTAGACCCGGCGGCCGGCGACAACTACCAGGTGACCCGGTCGCTGGAGGCGTTCCAGAACGGCGGCGCCTTCGGCACGGGCCCCGGCCAGGGCAGCATCAAGATGATGCTTCCGGACGCCCATGCCGACTTCATCTTCGCGGTCGCAGGCGAGGAACTGGGTCTGTTCTGGTGCCTCGTCTTGATCGCGCTGTTCGCCTTCATCGTGATCCGCGGCTTCCTGCGGGTGATGCGCGACGACAACCTGTTCGTCGTGCTGGCGGTCACCGGACTGCTGACCCAGTTCGGCCTCCAGGCCTGGATCAACATGGCGTCGAGCCTGCACATGATGCCGACCAAGGGAATGACGCTGCCTTTCATCAGCTACGGCGGGTCGTCGCTGCTGGCCCTGGGCTTCGGCATGGGAATGGTGCTGGCGCTGACCCGCAAGCGCTTCGGCGGAGGAGACGGGGCATGACCATGACCGATGCGACACCAGGCCCCGTCGTCCTGGCCGCCGGTGGCACCGGCGGGCACATGTTCCCGGCGGAAGCGCTGGCCCGCGAGCTGCTGGCGCGCGGCCACCGGGTGGTCCTGGTCACCGACCGGCGCGGCAAGGCGTTCGGCGACGCCCTGCCGGAGGTCGAGGTCCATCGCATCCGCGCGTCGAGCTTCGGCAGCGGCGTGATGGGCAAGCTGCGCGGCGCCTTCGAGTTGGGCCTGGGGGCGATCCAGGCGCGCCGCCTGATCGCGGCGCTGCGGCCTTCCGTCGTGGTGGGCTTCGGCGGGTATCCCTCGGTTCCGACGGTCTTGATGGCGCAGCGGGCTGGCGTGCCCACCGTGCTGCACGAGCAGAACGCCGTGCTCGGCCGGGCCAACCGTATGCTGGCCCCCGGCGCCGCGCGGATCGCCACCTCGTTCGCTGCCGTGTCGGCGGTCAAGCCGGCCGACCGGGCGAAGCTGGTACCGACCGGCAACCCGGTGCGCCCGGGTGTCACGGCCGTGCGCGACCTGCCCTATCCGGCGCTGGAGCCGGGCGGCGAGCTCCGGCTGCTGGTGGTCGGCGGCAGCCAGGGAGCCCGGATCTTCAGCGAGATCGTGCCCGCGGCCCTGGCGCTGCTGCCGGACGTGCTGCGGCGGCGCATCCGCATCGCCCAGCAGTGCCGGCCCGAGGATCTGGAGGCGGCGAAGGCCGCGTTCGCCGAAGCGGGTGTCGATGCCGAGCTGTCCAGCTTCTTCCGCGACGTGCCGGACCGGCTGGCGGCCTGCCATCTCGCCGTCTGCCGGTCGGGCGCCTCGACCGTCGCCGAGCTGGCCGCTGCCGGCCGGCCGGCCGTGCTGGTGCCTTACCCGTTCGCCATGGACGACCACCAGACCGCCAATGCCCAGGCCGTCGCCGATGCCGGCGGCGCCTGGCTGATGCCCCAGCCGGCCTTCACGCCGAAGGCGCTGGCGGACCGGCTGGAAGCGCTGCTCGACCTGCCCGCCACCCTGGGCAAGGCGGCCGAGGCGGCCCGAGCGCGCGGCGCCGCGGACGCCGCCTCGCGCCTGGCGGACATCGTCATCGGCGCCGCGAAGGGCGCCGCTTCACCCCAAAGCGACCGGGCCAATGCCGGCGCCGACCGTTACTCCACCGAGGCCGCTGAATAATGAGAGCCCTGCCCCTGTCCATCGGGACGATCCACTTCGTCGGTATCGGCGGGATCGGCATGAGCGGCATCGCCGAGGTGCTGCGGAACCTGGGCTATTCCGTCCGCGGGTCGGACATCGCCGACAGCGCCAACGTCAAGCGCCTCCGCGCCCTGGGGATTCCGGTCGAGATCGGCCATCGCGGCGAGAATCTGGCCGACGCCTCGGTCGTGGTGATCTCCTCCGCGGTCAAGAAGGACAATCCCGAGGTCGTCGCGGCCAGGAACGCCCTGATCCCGGTGGTCCGCCGGGCCGAAATGCTGGGCGAGCTGATGCGGCTGAAATGGTCGATCGCGATCGGCGGCACCCACGGCAAGACCACGACCACCAGCATGGTCGGCACCCTGCTGGAAGGCGCCGGGCTGGACCCGACCGTGATCAACGGCGGCATCATCAACGCCTACGGCACCAACACCCGCCTGGGCGCCGGCGACTGGATGGTGGTCGAGGCGGACGAGAGCGACGGCACCTTCACCAAGCTGCCGGCGCTGATCACCGTCGTGACCAACATCGACCCCGAGCATCTGGACCACTACGGCACCTTCGACGGGGTGCGCTCGGCATTCGACAGCTTCGTCCAGAACATCCCGTTCTACGGCTTCGCGGCGCTGTGCATCGACCATCCCGAGGTTCAGGCGATGATCCCGCGCGTCGCCGACCGCCGGATCGTGACCTACGGCTTCAGCCCGCAGGCGGACGTGCGCGCGGTGGACGTAGTGACCGGGACCGACGGCGCCCGCTTCAACGTCGCCCTGAGTGACCGCGTCGTCGGGGAGCCGCGGACGATCGAAGGCATCCACCTGCCGATGTTCGGGCTGCACAACGTGCAGAACAGCCTGGCCGCCATCGCGGTCGGCAACGAGATGGGCATCGACGGCGACAAGATCCGGTCCAGCTTCGCCCGTTTCTCGGGTGTCAAGCGGCGCTTCACCAAGACGGGGGAGAGCAACGGCGTGACCGTGATCGACGATTACGGCCACCATCCGGTGGAGATCGCCGCCGTGCTGAAGGCGGCCCGGACCGCCGGGACCGGCCGGACCATCGCGGTGGTCCAGCCGCACCGCTACAGCCGCCTGCACAGCCTGTTCGAGGATTTCTGCGCCTGCTTCAACGACGCCGACACCGTCCTGGTCGCCGACGTCTATGCCGCCGGCGAGCAGCCGGTCGAGGGCGCCGACCGGGACGGCCTGGTCGAGGGGCTGCGCATGCGCGGCCACCGCCAGGTGCTGCCGCTGCCGTCGCCGGAAGCCCTGCCGTCCATGGTCCGCGACTTGGCCCAGCCCGGCGACTTCGTCGTCTGCCTGGGCGCCGGCAACATCACCGCGTGGGCCAATGCCCTGCCGGGCGAGCTGGACAAGCTCTACGGCACCGAGGGAGGCAAGAAACGATGACGGCGGTCGCTCCCATGCACCATCACGCGCCCCACCTGATCGACCGCCTGCCGGCTGTGCGCGGACGGCTGACCGCGAACGCGCCGCTGGCGAACGTCACCTGGTTCCGCGTCGGCGGCCCGGCGGAGGTGATGTTCAAGCCGGCCGATGCCGACGACCTGGCCGCGTTCCTGGCAGGCTGCCCGGCCGACGTGCCGGTGACCGTGATCGGCGTCGCGTCGAACCTGCTGGTGCGCGACGGCGGCGTGCCCGGCGTCGTGGTCCGGCTCGGACGCGCCTTCGCCGAAGCAGTGGCGGACGGCCTGGAGATCCGCGCCGGTGCCGCGGCGCTGGATCTGAACGTCGCCGGGGCGGCGCGTGACGCCGGCATCGCCGGGCTGGAGTTCCTGTCGGGCATTCCCGGCACGATCGGCGGCGCGCTCCGCATGAATGGCGGCGCCTATGGCCGCGAGTTGTCCGATGTGGTGGTCTCCGCCACCGCCCTCGACCGGCAAGGGCGGGAGCACGTGCTGGACCGCGAGGCGCTCGGCCTGACCTACCGGCACTGCGCCGTTCCGGAGGACTGGATCTTCACCGGCGCCACCCTGCGCGGGCATCCCGGCGATCCCGCCGGAATCGGCCGGCGCATGCACGAGATCTCCTCGGCGCGGGCGGAAAGCCAGCCGGTGCGGGCACGGACCGGCGGCTCGACCTTCGCCAACCCGCCGGGCGAGAAGGCCTGGGCGCTGATCGACCGCGCCGGCTGCCGGGCCCTGATGATCGGCGGCGCGCAGGTGTCGGAAAAGCACTGCAACTTCCTGCTCAACCTGGGGGCCGCCACGGCGGACGACCTGGAGTCCCTGGGCGAGGAGGTGCGGCGACGCGTCTACGAAACGTCGGGCATAGAACTGCGCTGGGAGATCCGGCGGATCGGCGTCCCGGCACCGGGCAAATCCATACCGGGGAGCCCCTTCCTGGGGAGAACGCCATGAACGCGCCCCTGAACAAACCGAAGCCGCAGCATGTCGCCGTCCTGCTGGGCGGCTGGTCGGCCGAACGGGAGGTCTCCCTGGTCAGCGGCGCCGCCGCGGCCCGGGCGCTGCGGGAGCGCGGCTACCGGGTGACCGAGATCGACGTCTCCCGCGACCTGAACGCGCTGATGGCGGCCCTGACCCCGCGCCCCGACGTGGTTTTCAATGCGCTGCACGGGCGCGGCGGCGAGGACGGGACGATCCAGGGCGTGCTCGACATCCTGGGCCTGCGCTACACCCATTCCGGCATGGTGGCCTCCGCCGTCGCCATGGACAAGACGCTGACCAAGCGGCTGCTGGAGAGCGTCGGCATCCGCTCGCCCAAGGGGATGGTGGCGACGCGGCAGCAGGTGCTGGACGGCGACATCATGCCCGCCCCCTATGTGCTGAAGCCCAACAACGAAGGGTCGAGCGTCGGCATCCGGATCGTCCGGCCGGGCGACAACCGCGACCCGGTCGACGCCGAGAGCTGGAACCACGGCGAGACGGTCCTGATCGAGCAATACATTCCCGGCCGGGACCTTACAGTCGCGGTGATGGGCGACCGCGCCCTGACCGTGACCGAGATCCGGCCCCATTCCGGCTTCTATGACTATTCGGCGAAGTACACCGACGGTCGGGCTACGCATCTCGTCCCGGCTCCCGCCCCGCAGGCCGTTCTGGACGAGGCCATGCGGATGGCCCTGCTCGCGCACCGGACTTTGGGCTGTGCCGGAGTGAGCCGCAGCGACTTCCGTTGGGACGATGCAATTAAGGATAACGCGGGAGTTTATTTCCTGGAAATTAACACACAGCCCGGTATGACCCCCCTGTCTTTGGTACCCGAACAGGCGGCGTATCTGGGTATACCGTTTGCCGATCTGGTCGTCTGGATGGTGGAGAACGCCGCATGTCACGTGTGAACAAGCCGACCCTCTGCGCGCCCCGCGACCTCCGCGCCCGCACGGCGGAACGCGCGCGCAGCGCGACCCAGAAGGCCACGGAAAAGGCGAACCGCCGCCGTTCCTGGCCGCGCTGGACCGAGAAGGCGATGCGCCTGGGACTGATCGCGTTCCCGATCCTGCTGGCCGGCAGCGCCGGGACCTGGGCGTACCAGACCGGGTGGTTCGGCACGATGGCGGACCGGACGACCGCCGCCCTGATCGACCTGACGGTGGATGCCGGGCTGGAGGTCCAGGAGGTGCTGGTCGAAGGCCGGGTCGAGACCGACCGCAGCGCCGTGATGGCGGCGATCCAGGTCAAGCGCGGCGACCCGATCCTGCAATTCGACCCGGAGGCGGCGCGCGCCGGCCTGGAGCGGCTGCGCTGGGTCGCCACGGCCACCGTCGAGCGGCGGCTTCCCGACACCGTGTTCGTCAAGCTGGACGAGCGCCGGCCGATGGCGCTGTGGCAGCGCGACGGCAAGCTGGCGCTGATCGACCGCGACGGCGAGGTGCTGACCGAGCGCGAGCTGGGCCGCTACAACAACCTGCTCCAGATCATCGGCGCCGATGCGCCGAAGCACGCGCCGGAACTGCTGGGGCACCTGGCGACCGTCCCGGCGCTGTACGAACGGGTCAATGCCGCCAGCCGCGTCGGCGGCCGGCGCTGGGACCTGCATCTGGCCAACGGCGTCGTGGTCCGCCTGCCGGAGAGCGACATCGGCGGCGCCCTGAGGCATCTGGCCGAACAGGAGTCGAAACAACCGGTGCTTGACCGCGACATCGTCGCCGTCGACCTCCGCCTGCCGGACCGTCTGGTGATCCAGACTTCGACGGCAGCGGCACAACGTCGCCGTGTGCCCGAGGAAAAGATCTAAATCGGTAACAGACTAACCGAAATAGGTAATACATACCAAATGCAGTAAGGCAATCGCCGTTTGAAATACTGTATCTTGGGATGATAAAGTGATTACTGCGTTAGGCCGAGGCCTGAAGGGACTGCGAGCGAAACGATGGCCTTCAACGGGAGCAAGAGAGTGAAGCGACCGGTGCGCGGTGGGGTAATCGCCGCGCTGGACGTCGGCACAACCAAGATCTGCTGCTTCATCGCGCGGGTCGAGGACGGCGGCGCCTTGCGGATCGTCGGGATCGGCCATCAGGTTTCACGCGGCCTCCGGGCCGGCACCATCGTCGACATGGACGCGGCGGAACAGGCGATCGGCACGACCGTCCATGCCGCGGAGCAGATGGCGGGCGAGACGATCCGCGAAGTGCTGGTCAACATCTCCGGCGGCCAGCCGATCTCCCAGACGACCAATGTCGAAATCCCGATCGGCGGGCACGAGGTCGCGGACGCCGACGTGCGCCGGGCCCTGGCCCAGGCGCGGCAGTTCCAGGGCAGCGCCGACCAGGAGCTGATCCACTCCATCGCGGTCGGCTATTCGATGGACGGCAACCGCGGCATCCGCGACCCGCGCGGCATGTTCGGCGAGAAGCTGGGCGTTCAGCTCCACACCGTGACGGCCGGGTCGAGCGCGGTGCGCAACCTCGCCACCTGCGTCGCCCGCTGCCACCTGGATATCGAGAGCTTCGTCGTCTCCCCCTTCGCCAGCGGCTTGGCGGCCCTGGTCGAAGACGAGATGGAGCTGGGTTGCACGCTGATCGACATGGGCGGCGGCACCACGACCATCTCGGTCTTCTTCGACGGCAAATGCGTCTATACCGACTGCGTGCCGGTCGGCGGCAGCCACGTGACCAACGACATCGCGCGCGGCCTGACCACGCCCGTGGCCCATGCCGAGCGGATGAAGACCCTGTACGGCAGCGCCATCGCCAACGTCGCCGACGAGCGCGAGATCATCGACGTGCCCCAGGTCGGCGAGGACGAGCCGGCCCAGGCCAACCACGTGCCGAAATCCCTTCTGGTCGGCATCATCCAGCCGCGGCTGGAAGAGATCTTCGAGCTGGTCCGCGCCCGCCTGGAAGTCAGCGGCATGGGCAAGGTGGCCGGCCGCCGGGTCGTGCTGACGGGCGGAGCCAGCCAGCTGCCGGGCACGCGCGAGCTGGCCCAGCTGATCCTGGACAAGCAGGTCCGGCTCGGCCGGCCGATGCGGATCGACGGGCTGGCGGAAGCCACCGGCGGTCCCGCCTTCTCGACGGCGGCGGGGCTGCTGGCCTTCGCGGTGCAGAGCCACGCGGAGCTGCCGGGCTTCAGCGCCGAGGCGGAGCCGCCGAAACATCTTTGGGGACGCGTGAGCCTCTGGCTGAAGGAGAACCTATGAGCCGGGGCCAGGAACAGTCGACAAAGCGGAACAGCGCGCCGCGCGGATGCCGGGATAGAGACGCCCGGCCCCGTGAAAGCGACCGGACACGACGGGCGATATGCAGGCCGGCAATGACCGGCGGCCTGAAAACCAACATGAATTCATGGAATTGAATTCGGGCGAATTCGAAGGGAACTGGAGGCTGTCATGATCAATCTCAGCATGCCGGAAATCGAAGTGGATCTGCGGCCGCACATCACGGTGTTCGGCGTCGGCGGCGCTGGCGGCAATGCCGTCAACAACATGATCAAGTCCAACCTGGAAGGCGTCGAGTTCGTCGTCGCCAACACCGACGCGCAGGCGCTCAAGGGCGCCCTGGCGGAAAAGCGCCTCCAGCTCGGCACCACGATAACGCGCGGACTGGGCGCGGGTTCCCGGCCGGATGTCGGCCGCGCCGCGGCGGAAGAGCAGCTCGCCGAGATCATGGGGTACCTGGAAGGGGCCAACATGGTCTTCATCACCGCCGGCATGGGCGGCGGCACCGGCACCGGTGCGGCACCCGTGATCGCGCGGGCGGCCCGGGAGCAGGGCATCCTGACCGTCGGCGTGGTGACCAAGCCGTTCCACTTCGAAGGCGCGCACCGCATGCGCCTGGCCGAGACCGGCATCAACGAGCTCCAGCAGTTCGTCGACACCCTGATCATCATCCCGAACCAGAACCTGTTCCGCATCGCCAACGAGAAGACCACGTTCGCCGACGCCTTCAAGATGGCCGACGACGTGCTGCATTCCGGCGTGCGCGGCGTGACCGACCTGATGGTGATGCCGGGCCTGATCAACCTCGACTTCGCCGACATCCGGTCGGTGATGACCGAGATGGGCAAGGCCATGATGGGCACCGGCGAAGCGTCCGGCGAGCGCCGGGCGATCGACGCGGCCGAGGCCGCGATCAGCAACCCGCTGCTGGACGACGTGTCCATGAAGGGTGCGCGCGGCGTGCTGATCAACATCACCGGCGGCATGGACATGACGCTGTTCGAGGTCGATGAGGCGGCCAACCGCATCCGCGACGAGGTCGATCCCGACGCCAACATCATCTTCGGCTCGACCTTCGACCAGGACCTCGACGGCCGCATGCGCGTCTCGGTGGTCGCCACCGGCATCGAGGCGGAGAAGATCGCCCATCCCCGCCCGGCCACGGCGACCAACGGCCTGAGCGTGGTCAGCGGCGGCCGCAAGACCGTCTCGCCGGCTCCCGGACCCGCGGGCCTCGTCGCGCGCGCCGACCAGGCGCGCCAGCCGACCGACTACCACCACACGCTGGTCGCCGCCCCGCTGCATCCGGGCGCCGCCCAGGGCCATGCCGGCCAGGGGCACCCCGGCCAGGGCGGTTCCCAGGGCTACGCCCCCCAGGTCCATGCCCCCCAGGGCCACGCCGCGGTCGGCAACACCGTCCGGACGTTCATCCCCGAAACGCAGCAGTACCAGCATCCCGAAGCGGCACCCTCCGTCTATGCGTCCCCGGCCGAACCGGCCGCATCCCCGGCCCCGCAGCAGATGGAAGCCCAGCCGGCCCATCATCAGTCGGAGCTGACGGCCCAGCCGCGCGGCCGCGAGCCCGAGCGGGTCAGCGGCCCGCTGCGCGGCCAGAACCAGGACGGCGTCTTCATCGCCCCGCGTCCGGCCGATTCGGGTCCGCGTCCGCAGAGCCAGAACCTCAACACGGAACGCTATCTCGCCCCGACGGCGGCTCTGCCCGAGGCGGCCCCGAAGAAGCGCGGCAGCTCCCTGTTCGAGCGGGTCACCGGCTTGGGCCGGCGGATCATGGAGGGCTCGGAGCCCGAGCAGCAGGCCCGTCAGGCGCCTCAGCCGCCGGCCCCGCCGGTCGGGATCAAGCAGGCTCCGGGCGGTGCCCCGCAGGCGCCGCGCCCGGCATCCGAGCCGATGGACCGTCCGACCAAGATGAGCCATGCGGAAGAGGAAATGCTGGATATCCCGGCCTTCCTGCGCCGCCAGGCCAACTGACCCGCGCGCCATGGGTCCGAACCGGTCGCGGCGCCCCGCGCGCCGCCGGCCCACCTGCTGAGACAAGCTCCCGGCCCTTGCGGCCGGGAGCTTTTTTCTTGGCTCAATGCTTTGAAGAAGAAGACCCTGGTGTGACGACGATCACTCGATGACTATCCCGCACATGCGTAACAATCCGTAACAAAGAGTGATTTGAGCTATGGCGTGGGACTTGTTAGGTATTAGCCGTGGGTAACGCCCACGACAGTAGAGTGCTTATCGAAGTATTGCCCACACGACGCATAGCAGGTAATCAAGTGTCCGAGCAAAGCCAGAGTAACGAGACGAAATTTCAGCAGACGCTGAAGAGCCCGATAAATTGCACCGGCATCGGTCTGCATTCCGGGTCCAAGGTCTCCATGCGCCTGATGCCGTCGGATGTGAATACCGGCATCGTGTTCCTACGGACCGACCAGCCGGCCGACCGCGCAACTGTTCGGGCGAATTGGGACCGGGTGACCGATACCAAGCTCTGCACCGTGATCTCCAACGACGCCGGGGTGTCGATCGGCACGATCGAGCACCTGATGGCGGCGCTGCGCGGCTGCGGCATCGACAATGCGGTGGTCGAGCTGAACGGCCCGGAAGTGCCGATCATGGACGGCAGCTCCGCTCCCTTCGTGTTCCTGATAGAGTGCGCCGGCATCCGGCAGCAGGACAAGCCGCGCCGCCTGATCAAGATCCTCAAGCAGGTCACCGTCGGCGACCAGACCCGCTTCGCCAGCCTGACACCGTCGCCGCTGACCGGTTTCAGCTTCGAGATCGATTTCGCCAGCGCCGCGATCGCCCGGCAGGAAACCTACGTCAATCTCGGCAACGACACCTTCAAGGCTGAACTGGCGCGGGCCCGCACCTTCGGCTTCCTGCACGAGGTCGACCAGATGCGGAAGCTGGGGCTGGCGCGCGGCGGCTCGCTGGACAACGCCATCGTCATCAACGGCGACAAGGTGCTGAACGAGGGCGGCCTGCGCTACTCGGACGAGTTCGTGCGCCACAAGATCCTGGACAGCATCGGCGACCTGTATCTTGCCGGCGCGCCGATCGTCGGCCATTTTCACGGCTGCCGCTCGGGCCATGCGCTGAACAACCAGTTGCTGCGCGCCGTGTTCGCCGACCAGAGCGCCTGGTGCCACGTCGATGCCGACGAGGTCGGCGCCACGCCGGCCGAGTGGGCCCGGGAGAAGATCGCCGCCGTCGCCTGACCGGCGGCCATAGTGCGGGCGGACCGCAGCGAAAGGCATCGGAGGGCTTCCCTTCCGGTGCCTTTTTCGTTCCGGCCCCTCTCGGGAACAGTATCCTCGACCGTCGGCGCTTCGGTCAGGGGTTCGCGGCCAGAAGCCCGCGCGCCGTCTCCGCATCGGTCAGGATCTGCTGCTTCAGCACGTCGAAACTCTCGAACTTCCGTTCCGGCCGGATGAAGTCGATCATCTGCACCCGCAGGTGCCTGCCGTAGAGATCGCCGGTGAAGTCGAACAGGTGGACCTCCAGCAGTTCCTTGAGGCCGTCAACCGTCGGCCGCCGGCCAAGATTGGCGACGCCGTCCGTCCAGACCGTCTGTGCGCCCTGGTCTATGCCGGCGCGCACGGCGTAGACGCCGTAGCGGGGCCGCAGGTATTCGCCCAGTTCCAGGTTGGCGGTCGGGAAGCCGATGGTGCGGCCGCGCTGGTCGCCGTGCTCGACCCTGCCTTCCAGCTCCCACGGGCGCCCCAGCACCGCGGCGGCCTCCCGGGGATTTCCGGCGGCCAGGAGGTCGCGCACGCGGGTGGATGAGAAGACACCGCCGGCGGCGTCGGCCGCGGGCTTCACCTCGGTCACGCCGAAACCGGCGGTCCGTGCCGCCTGATAGAGATAGCCGACGTCGCCGCCGCGCTTGTGGCCGAACACGAAATCATAGCCGGCGACCACGTGGCTGGCGCCCAATCCTGCCACCAGCACCTCGTCGACGAACTGCTGCGCCGTCTTGCAGGAGAAAGCCTGGTCGAAATGGATGACGAACAGGAGGTCGACCCCGAGTTCCTCGATATGGCGGGCCTTGGTGCGGAACGGCGTGAGGCGGAACGGCTCGTCGGCCGGCCGGAACAGACTGCGGGGGTGCGGTTCGAAGGTGAGCACGGCGAGCGGCTTGCCGGTGGCTCTGGCAGTATCGGCGGCGGTGCCGATCACGATACGGTGACCGCTATGGACGCCATCGAAATTGCCCAGCGCCACCACGGCGCCGCGCGCGTCTTCCGGCAGGTCTGTATAGTGTCTGAATAGTCTCATACCGGGCACCCCCTTGCCGCCCGGATCTCGATTAGCTCAAAAAAACAAGGATGTATATAGGCCGCGATCGGCACACGGTAAGCACGCCGATCGCGGAGTCCCGCTGCGCCCGGGGAAACCGGACGCTGCGCCCGTCACATCCGGGAAGGGACCATCAGCAGGGCGTCGCCGTCGATCACCACGTTGCCGGCCACGGTGCAAACCGTCTTGACCGCCACCCGGCGCTTCTCGGCGAAGATCTCGGTCACCGTGACGCGCGCCTGGACGGTGTCGCCCGGCTTCACCGGCGCCCTGAACTTCAAATTCTGGCTCAGATAGATGCAGCCCGGGCCGGGCAGCTTGGTGCCGAGCACGGTCGAGATCAGGCTGGCGGTCAGCATGCCGTGGGCGATACGCCCCTGGAACATGGTCGTGCTGGCGAATTCCTGATTGAGGTGCACCGGGTTGGTGTCGCCCGACACGCCGGCATAGAGAACGATGTCGGCGTCGGTCACGGTCCGGCCATACACGGCGGTCTGGCCGACGAAGAGGTCCTCGAGAAAAAAACCGGTCAGGCCATCGTTGGCGCTGCGCACATCATCCATAATCCGACCTCTTCCTGTTCCAATGCACACGGATTGTGCATCGCAAAGCCCTTTTTTTGCAATGCGGCATAACCGCGCCCAGGTCACCATCCCATAAGACCTATGAAGGAGAGGTTAGTTCCGGACGCCTGTTGAATTGTCCCGAAGAGTTTGACTTTCCGGACACCCGAGCAACCGTCTATCGGGCCTGCCGCAGTGTTCGGCACGGGTTTTCGGCATTTCAAGGGATAGCACAGCATGAGTCACGGCTTCGCCCTCATCACCGGCGGCACCACCGGCATCGGCGCCGCCTTCGCCAAGCTCCTACCGGAAAGCACCAGCCTGCTGCTCGTCGCGCGCAACGAGGAGAAGCTCGCCGAACGTCGCGCCGAACTGGAACGGCCGGGCCGGACGGTGGAGACGGTCGCCGCCGACCTTTCCACGCGGGAAGGCCGCGACAAGGTTCTGGACAAGGCGGCCGAGTGCGAGATCGACCTGCTGATCAACAATGCGGGCGCCGGCCGATTCGCCCGCGTCCTGGACAACGCCCCCGACGACGAACTGGCGACGGTGGAACTGAACGTCGTAGCCCCCACCGTGCTGACCCGCGCGCTGCTGCCGGGCATGATCGAGCGCGCCCGGCGCGACCGCCGGCGGTGCGGGCTGATCCTGGTGTCGAGCACGACGGCCTTCCAGCCGATCCCGTTGCTGACCACCTATTCCGCGACCAAATCATTCGTGCTGGCCTATGGCGAGGGCCTGCGGGAGGAGACGCGACGAGACCCGCTGGACCTGCTGGTGCTCTGCCCCGGCGCCACGCGGACAGAGTTCAGCGAGCGCTCCGGTTTCGACCTGGGCAGCATCCCCGGTGCCGACGACCCCATGAAGGTGGCGCGCGAGGGACTGGAGAACCTGGGCCATTGCACCGTCCATGTGGTCGGAATGGGAACCCGGGCGGCGCTGACCCCGTTCCTGATCCCGCGCCGTATCGCCACGACGGGGGCCGGCGCGATCATGTCGATCCTGGGCAAGGTCAACCGCCTGAAGCCGCGCCAGATGTGATGCAAGGCGGCATCACCCGGCGCGCAGGGCGTGCCACAGGGTGCTGACCGCGAAGCCGATGAACATCACGCCGGTCGCGCGGATGATCCAGACCTCCCCCGACCGGTACAGGCGGCGCAGCGGCGGCGTTCCGACCAGCCAGATCAGGATGACGTCCGCGACCAGGAATCCGGCGAACACCGCGCCCAGCAGGAGCGGCGCGTTGGCGGCGGTCAGGGAGTCCAGGTCCTGGGCCAGCAGGGCCGTGAAGACGGACAGGGTGACAGGGTAGCTCTTGGGATTGGTGACCCCGAACATCAGGCCGCGGGCCAGAGGCCGCCGCACGGAGGTCGAGACCTGCCCCGCGGCATCGCGCCGGACCAGCACGGCGCGGCCCCCGAGATAGAGCAGGTACGCCCCGCAGACCAGCGCCAGCACCTGGAACACGACAGGCGCTATGACCTTGGCGCCGATCAGCGCGGTCAGCGCCAGCATCGCCCACAGGGTGTCGCCGACCAGATGCCCGGCCAGGAAGCCAGCCCCGGCCCGCCGCCCCTGGGACGCGCCGATACCCAGCAGGGCCAGCACGGCGGGTCCGGGTGTCAGGACGACGATGGCGCCCGCCATCGCGGCTGCCAGCAGGATCGACGCTTCCATAGTGCTTCGCTTGTCCGTCCAGTGCATCGGGCTTCAAGGGTGGCGGCATCCTGGAGCGACGGAGGATCGCGGGCAAGGGTCTAGAATGCCCGGCGTCGGCCTTTTTAGGCAATTGCCTGCGCCCGCCGATGATGGCATTCAAAATGTCTCGTCTTCATCGGAGCTCCCCGTGCCGGACCTCGCCGCACCCGCCTCATCCCCAGCCGATCTGGCGGCAGCAGCGCCCATTCGCCCGGAGCCGCCGCCGGCCATCGGCTGGCTGACCTTGCCCGACGGGGCGGTCGTCCGCCACGCCTGCTGGGAACCGGACGCGGCGCCCCGCGCGACGCTGCTGATGCTGAACGGTCGGTCCGAGTTCATCGAGAAGTACGAAGAGCTGGCGCGGGACTGGAACGCCCGGGGGTTCCGCGTCTTCAGCCTGGACTGGCGCGGCCAGGGACTTTCAACCCGGCCGCTGCCGCCGCCGCGCCAGCAGCGCCATTACCTGACCGACTTCGCGATCCTGGAGGAAGACCTGCAGGTCTTCCTGGAACGGGTCGTGGTGCCGCGCCAGGCCGGGCCGCTGGTGCTCTATGCCCACTCCATGGGAGGGCATGTCGCGGCGCGGTATCTCACGTCCGGCTGGCACCATTTCGCCGCCGCCGTGCTGTCGGCCCCCATGGCGGACATAAGCACCCAGGGGTTCCCGCGCCCTTTGGTCCGGGCGCTGGCGGCGCTGATGAGTTTCGCCGGGTTCGGCACCGCCTATGCCTTGGGCCATGGCGACTATGATCCGGACCGGCAGGATTTCGCGACCAACCCGGTTTCCCGCGACGTCAGGCGCTGGGCGATCCATCACCAGTGGTTCCGGGCGCATCCGGAACTGCGGGTCGGCGGAGTCACCTGGGCCTGGCTGCACGCGACCTTCCGCTCCGTGGACCTGCTGGCCCGGCCGGAGACAAGCGCCGCCGTCGACCTGCCCATGCTGGTGCTGAGCCCGGTTCAGGACCCGCTGATCCCTCCCGACGCCCACCGGGACCTGTGCCGGCGCTATCACAAGTGCCGGCTGGTGCGCTACCCCGAGGCCCGGCACGAGATCATGATGGAGACCGACGATCTGCGCGCGCGGGCCTGGGCCGATATCGACGGCTTCCTCGCCGAGGTGCTGCCGGCCGCGCCCGCCTTACGAGGAGGGGTACTCGGCGACGCCGCCATGGGCGCCTGACCACTCCACCGGGTTGTTCAGGAACTTCTCGACCTCGCCCAGGGTGTGGGTGTCGAAATAGTTGTTGTCCTTGGCGACGCGCAGCACGTCCCACCAGGTCGCCAGCGCATGCAGGCGCACGCCCATGTTGGCCATGTTGGTGCGGCTCTGCGGGAAGATCCCGTAGTGGAAGACCACGAAGGTGTCGGACACCCGGGCGCCGGCGTCGCGAAGCGCCTGGACGAAGTTGATCTTGCTCTTGCCGTCGGTGGTCAGGTCCTCGACCAGCAGGGTGCGGGCTCCCTCCACCACGTCGCCCTCGATCTGGGCGTTGCGTCCGAAGCCTTTGGGCTTCTTCCGGATGTACTGCATCGGCAGGGCCAGGCGGTCGGCGATCCAGGCGGCGAACGGGATGCCTGCGGTCTCGCCGCCGGCGACGATGTCGATCGATTCGAACCCGATCTCGCGGGCCAGGGTGGCCGTCGCGAAATCGATCACCGCGCCGCGGGCGCGCGGATAGGAGATGATCTTGCGGCAGTCGATATAGACCGGGCTTGCCCAGCCCGAGGTGAAGATGAACGGCTTGTCGCCGTTGAAATGCACGGCCTTGATCTCGATCAGCATCTTGGCGGTGAGCGTGGCGATGAAGTCCGGATCGTATGTCGCGCTGAGCGAGGTCTGGGGCGAGGTCATGGGCGGGATCCGTGGCAGGAGTCAGAAGTCAGGATTCGGGAACGAGGCGCCAGTCCAGGCGCTCGCCGCTCTGGAAGGGAAGCACGGCGTCGCCGTCGGCGGACAGGACGATGTCCGGCACGGTCTGGCCGCTCCGTTCCAGCGTGACCGTGTCGGGGTTGGGGTCCAGGCCGTAGAAGCGGGGGCCGTTCAGGCTGGCGAAGGCCTCGAACCGGTCGAGCGCTCCCTCTTCCGCGAAGACCTGGGCATAGACCTCCACCGCGGTCGGCGCCGTGAAGACGCCGGCGCAGCCGCAGGCGCTTTCCTTGGCGGTGACGGGATGGGGGGCCGAGTCGGTGCCGAGGAAGAACGGTGCCGCTCCCGACGTGGCGGCGCGGCGCAGTGCCAGCCGGTGGCGTTCGCGCTTGGCGATCGGCAGGCAGTAGAGGTGCGGCCGGATGCCGCCCGCGAAGATGTGGCTCCGGTTGATCACCAGATGATGGGCGGTGATGGTGGCGCCCAGCCGGCCGCTCGCGTCGGCCGAGACGAAGTCCGCCGCCTCCTCCGTGGTGATGTGCTCGAACACCACCTTCAGCTCCGGATAGCGCTTCAGCAGCGGCGCCAGCACGCGGTCGATGAACACGGCCTCGCGGTCGAAGATGTCCACGTCCTGGTCGGTCACCTCGCCGTGGACCAGCAGCGGCATGCCGATGCGCTGCATCCGCTCCAGCACGCCTGCGACCTTGTCGAGGCCGGTCACGCCGTGGGCCGAGTTGGTGGTGGCGTGCGCAGGGTACAGCTTGACCGCGGTGAAGACGCCTTCCGCATGGCCGCGCGCGATCTCCTCCGGATCGGCGCCATCGGTCAGGTAGCAGGTCATCAGCGGCTGGAAAGCCGAGCCTTCCGGCAGGGCGTCGCGGATCGCGGCGGCGTAGCTCTTCGCCTGCTCCACCGTGGTGACCGGCGGCTTCAGGTTGGGCATGATGATGGCGCGGCCGAACTGCCGGGCGGTGAAGGGCAGCACCGCCTTCAGCATGGCGCCGTCGCGCAGATGCAGGTGCCAGTCGTCGGGACGGCGTATGGTGAGGCTGTTCGGCGTGTCTGGCATCGCATGCGGTCCGCTGACGGGGGGCTCTTCAGGCATTCGCCTCAGCGGGTTTTAGAGACTTTGCCGTCCCGGCTCAACCGGCATGGTCGGTGGTCTGGTTTGCGTAGGGCATCGGAAGCCGCTAGATTGCCGGCCCTGTTGAAGCTCCCCGAAAAATCCGGCCCCCGAAGAAAACCGACATGAGCCTGATCCAAGCCAAGACCCCGCCGGGCGTGATGGAACTGCTGCCCAAGGACCAGGTCGCTTTCCAGCGCTTCCTGGACACAATCCGGCGCGGATACGAGCGCTTCGGCTTCCTGCCGGTGGAAACCCCGGTGTTCGAAACGGTGGACGTGCTGCTGACCAAGACCGGCGGCGAGACCGAGAAGCAGGTCTATTTCGTCCAGTCCACCGGCGCGCGCCAGCAGGGCAAGGACGCCGAACTGGCGCTGCGCTTCGACCTGACCGTGCCGCTGGCCCGCTATGTGGCCGAGCACGAGCACGACCTGGCCTTCCCGTTCCGCCGGTACCAGATGCAGCGGGTCTATCGCGGCGAGCGGGCCCAGAAGGGTCGGTTCCGCGAATTCTACCAGTGCGACATCGACGTGATCGGCAAGGACAGCTTGGCCGTCGCCTATGACGCCGAGATGCCGGCGGTGATCTACCACGTCTTCCGCGAGCTGAACGTCGGCGGCTTCACCATCAACTTCAACAATCGCAAGATGCTGGCCGGCCTGTTCGAGACCTTCTCGATCGAGGACGGCGAGCGGCGCAAGCTGGCGCTTCGCGAGATCGACAAGCTGGACAAGATCGGCCGGGACAAGGTGATCGAGAGCCTGTCCGGCGACGGGATCGGGCTGGACCGCGAGCTTGCGACGCGGCTTCTGGACGCCATCGGCCTGACCGGCACCAATGCCGAGATCATGTCGGCCCTGGGCGCCATGGCGGGCAGGAGCGAGCTGTTCGCCCAGGGACTGGCGGAGCTGGAAGCCGTGCTGGCCGGCCTGAAGGCGCTGAAGGTGCCGGAGGAGTTCTACCGGATCAACCCGGCCATCGCGCGCGGGTTGGACTATTACACCGGCACTGTCTACGAGACCTTCCTGAACGACTTCCCCGGGATCGGCAGCGTCTGCTCGGGCGGGCGCTACGACAATCTGGCCAGCCACTACACCAAGTCGAGGCTGCCGGGCGTCGGCATCTCGATCGGCGCCACCCGCCTGTTCTACCAGCTGAAGGAAGCCGGCGTCATCAAGGGCGACGGCAGCACCAGCGCCGTCCTGGTGACCCAGCTGGATCCGGCATTGTCCGCCGATTACCTCGCCATCGCCGCCGAGCTGCGCGATACCGGGATCAACACGGAGGTGCAGTTCGAGGCCTCCAAGATCGCCAAGCAGCTCAAATACGCCGACCGCGCCGGTATCCGCTTCGCCGTCCTGATGGGCACCGACGAGCAGGCGCGCGGCACGGTGACGCTGAAGGACCTGGGCAAGGGCGAGCAGCACGACGTGCCGCGGGCGGAACTGGCGGAGCGGATCCGCAGCCTGCTTTAGGGCCACAGATGACGGCGATGATCGGGGCGGCATCTCCAATCGTCGCCTTTCATCTTTAGCGAGATGCTTGCCTGGTCCGCAGGTCGGATAGAGCGAAGCGGCACCCGACTTACAAGACTATGCAGAATTACGCGGCACCAGACGCCCGTCCACCAGATGGACACGCCGGCTGGTCTGCGCCGCAAGCCCCTCGTCGTGAGTCACCGTGATCACCGTCGTTCCCGTCTCGCGGGTCAGGCGGGCGAAGATGTCGAACACCGTCTGGGCGCTCTTCGTGTCCAGGTTGCCGGTCGGCTCGTCGGCCAGGATGATCCGGGGACGGTTGGCGAGCGCGCGGGCGATGGCGACCCGCTGGCGCTGACCGCCGGAAAGCTGCGAAGGCAGCTTGGAAGCCTGGTCGGCGAGGCCCAGGTCGCCCAGCAGACCTTCGGCGCGGCGCCGCAACTCGGCTTCCGGCGGGCCGCCCAGCTTGCGCATGGGAATCATCACGTTGCCCAGGACCGTGAATTCCGGCAGCAGGAAGTGGAACTGGAAGACGAAGCCCAATTTGGACAGGCGCAGCGCGGCCAGGTCGGCCGCGCCCGCTTCGGACGTATCGCGCCCTTCCAGGAGGATCGAGCCCGAGGTCGGCCGGTCGAGCAGCCCCAGCAGGTAGAGCAGCGACGACTTGCCGGAACCCGAGGGCCCGGTGATCGCGACGAACTCCCCCTCCCCGATGCTGAGGTCGATGCCTTCGACCAGCGTCACCGGGACCGGGCCCGGCAGCACGCGCCCGACGCCCCTCGCCTCGACCACAGCCCCCGTCGAAGCGTTCATGCCGCACCCCGGATGATGTCCACCGGGTTCGCCCCCGCCGCCCGGCGCGCCGGTAACCAGGCGGCCACTCCCGAAGCCGCCAGGGAGAACAGCCCGCCGATCCAATAGTGGGTCAGCGACCATTCCAGGAAGAAGCGGTCGTTCCGGACCATGCCGCCGACATCGAAGCGGATGCTGGCGAGCAGCGACGTCAGCCCGAAGCCGATCAGCCAGCCGAGCACCGCGCCGATGACGCCGATCATCAGTCCCTGCATCAGGAAGGTCCGGCGAATATCGGCCTCGGTCAGGCCGATGCTCTTCAGGATCGCGATGTCCCGCGACTTCTCGTACACGACGGTCGAGATGATATTGAAGATGCCGAAGGCGGCGACCACCATGATGGCGCCGACGGTGGAGTACATGATCGCGTTCTGGATCCTGAAGACGCCGAAGACCCCTTCGTTCGCCTCCTGCCAGCTTTCGGCCCGGTAGCCATAGAGCGCCTCGATCCGGGACGCCACCTCGCGCGCCTCGTCCACCCGGTCGAGGCGGACGCGGATCTGGTTGATCACGTTGGCCCTGGATTGCAGGATCTGGGACTTCTTCAGCAGGATATAGGCCTGCCCCTCGTCGAGGTTGACGATGCCGGTGCGGAACAGCCCGACCAGCTTGACCCGCAGGATCACGCCGGCCGGCGAGATCGCGTTCAGGCTGTCGCCCATCCCGGCACCCAGCTTGTCCGCCAGACCCACCCCCAGGACGATGCCGTTGGCGGCGCTGGACAGGTCGGCCAATCGGCCCTCGACCATATCCTGCTCCAGCTGGGTGACGCGGACCTCGCGCTCCGGCACGATGCCGATCAGGCTGGCGCTCTGGTCGGCGCTGCCGTAGCGCAGGATCACCTGCCCGCTGAGCGACGGCGCCACCGACAGTCCCGGCCATTCCGACAGGGCCGCCACGAGGGTGCCGGCTTTGCGAATGCCGCGGATCTCGTTCCGCGGCTTCAGCCCGTGCAGCACCACGGCGCCGCCGGGAAAGGCCGCGGAGACCGGTTGGACCGCCGGCTGGCGGAACTGGTCGCGCACGGTGATGTGGGGCGACGCATTGATAACGGTATCGACGAAATAGCTCTGGAAGCCCTGCATCAGCGCCGCCATGGCGATGAAGAACCCCACGCCCAGCGCCACGCCCATGACAGACACGATCGTCTGCCGCTTGCGGCCCAGGATATGGGTCAAAGCGAGATCGAGAAGGAGCGGGCGCGGCATGGCGGCACCTCAGGATCGCTGCTGCTTCGGCCGGACGGCCGAACCGTCGGCCAGCCCCTGCGGCGGGTCGAGCACGACGGTTTCTCCTTCCGCCAAGCCATCCCGGATCTCCACGACGCCCTGCCCGACCACGCCCATGACGACGGGCCGCCGCTCCGCGCGTCCGTCCCGCATCACGAAGACATGGCCGGCGGACAGGGCGGACTGGGGCACCAACAGGGCGGCGTCCTCCCGTCGCACCAAGATGTTGGTCTCCACCGTCATCCCGATCATCAGCGGCGTGTCCGGCGGCAGGGCGATCCTGACCCGATAGCTCTTGTTGACGGGATCGCCCTTCGGCGTGATGTCGGCGACGATGCCCTCCAGCACCCGGCCGGCGAAGGCGTCGGCCTTGATCAGGGCCGGCTGCCCCGAGGATATCTGGGGGATGTCTTCCTCGTCCACCTCGGCCTCGATTCGCAAGGGGGTGGGTTGGCCGATCCAGAAAAGGACGTCCTCGGGCCGGGCGATCTCGCCGATCTCGCCGTCGCGGCGCAGGACCATGCCGTCCATGGGCGCCCTCAGCCTGTGGTCCTCGACCCGCTGGCGAGCCGCGTTGAGGTTGGCGGCGGCTTGGTCGAGCTGGCTGCGGGCGCGCTCCTCCACCTGGGTCGTCGTCACGCCCCGCCGCGCCAGCTCGGAGACCCGGTCCAGCTCGGACCGCAGGAAGCGCAGTTCGGCTTCGAGCTGGGCGACCGCGGCCCGGTGCTCGCGGTCGTCCAGGCGCATCAGGATCTGGCCGGTCTTGACCGCGTCGCCCTCGAACGCCTCGACCGAGGCGATCCGGCCGGTGCCGAGCGGCTGGACCTTGGCCCAGGAGACCGGCTCCACCGTGCCGCTGGCATAGACCGCCTCGACCGCCGGTCCGCGGCCGACCGTCGCCGTCGCGACCGCGGGAACCCCGTAGAGATGCTGGAACAGACCCAGGGCGAGGATGGTGCAGGCCAGGAGGAAGGTGGTAATGAGGAAGCCGCGCCTGATCCTGTGCATCTATCCGCCGACATGGTCGTTCAAGCCTCGGGCATCCTCCTATATAGGAAGGGGAAGTGCCAACCCTCCCATTCTTGGGGCGAACCGGCGGGCAGCCTCTTGATCCTTTCTCCCGTGCCGTCCCTCTCCGTTCCCCCGGCCGTCCTCGTCCACGGCATCGACGGCCTGCGCGCCGCCCTGGCCGCCGCGGCAAGCCTCGGGCGCCCGCTTACTGTGGTGAGCTTCCCGGGGGCAGCCGGGTCCGCCGGGGCATCCTGGTTCCATGCCCTGGTGCGGGCGGGATCGGCGGAACATCCGGAGGTGCCGCTGACCGCGGTGCTTGACTGCGGCGAACAGCCCGGCCATGCGCTGGCGGCGCTGCGGGTGGGAGTCGGCCATCTGCTGCTGGCCGACTCGGTGCCGGCTTGGCCGCGCGTCCAGGCGATCGCGGAGGCCGCCGGGGCCACGCTGTACGGCTCGGCCGGCCCGGTCTTCGATCCGCGCTTCTTCCGCGATCCCATCCGGGAATGCCGCGAATGGCTCGCGGTAAACCCATAGGGCGAACCGACGCAGCGTTGCAAATGGTGCCCCGAACGGCTATGCAAAGCCGCATTTCCGACAGAAAACAAATCGGGACCTGGACCATGAAGATCACGCGCCGCGTCAAAGAGATCCTCGCCAATTACGAGAGCGACAATCCGGGAACCAAGGGCAACCTCGCCCGAATCCTGATGGAAGGCCGTCTCGGCGGTACCGGCAAGCTGATCATCCTGCCGGTGGACCAGGGCTTCGAGCATGGCCCGGCGCGCAGCTTCGCGCCCAATGCCGCCGGCTACGACCCGCACTACCACTACCAGATGGCGATCGATGCCGGCCTGAGCGCCTATGCGGCTCCGCTGGGGCCGCTGGAGGCCGGTGCCGACACCTTCGCAGGCGCCATCCCGACCATCCTGAAGATGAACAGCGCCAACAGCCTGTCGCGCCAGAAGGAAGCGGCGGACCAGGCGGTGACCGCCAGCGTCAAGGACGCGCTGCGGCTGGGCTGCACGGCCATCGGCTTCACGATTTATCCCGGCTCCGACGCCATGTACCAGCAGTACGAGGAGATCCGGGAACTGAGCGCCGAAGCCAAGAGCTACGGCATCCCGACGGTCCTGTGGTCCTATCCCCGCGGCGGCCCCATCACCAAGGACGGCGAGTTGGCGGTCGATGTGATCGCCTATGCCGCCCACATGGCGGCCCTGCTCGGCGCCCACATCATCAAGGTCAAGCTGCCGACCGATTATCTTGAGAACGTCGAGGCCAAGAAGGTCTACCAGGAGCGCCAGATCCCGATCGGCACCCTGCCCGAGCGGGTGCGCCACGTGATGCAGTCCTGCTTCAACGGCCGGCGCATCGTGGTGTTCTCGGGCGGCGCCCACAAGGGCGAGGACGCCATCTTCGAGGACGCGCGGGCGATCCGCGACGGCGGCGGCAACGGCTCGATCATCGGCCGCAACAGCTTCCAGCGGTCCCGCGAAGACGCGCTGGCGCTGCTCGACCGGTTGATGAAGATCTATCTCGGGAAGGAATAACTCCCGGGCTTTCCGCTCCTCCGGGCCGGGCACCTGTGCCCCGGGTCCGGGGGAGCGTTTTCATTTCTGGCGGAGTTTTCTTCCATGGCGGACTGCCGCCTCTATCTCTGCACGCCGCCGGCGCTCGACCCGGCCGTGTTCGCCGACCAGCTGGCGCAAGCCCTGGATGCCGGAGACGTCGCCTGCGTCCAGGTCAGGCTGAAGGACGTGGACGACGACACCGTGCGCCGCGCCGTCGACGCGCTGCGGCCGATCTCGCAATCGCGCGGCGTCGCCTTGATCCTGAACGACCGGCCGGACCTGGCGGCGGAGACGGGGTGCGACGGTGTGCATGTCGGCCAGAGCGACTGGCCCTATGCAAAGGCGCGGAAGGCCGTGGGAGCCGACGCGATCGTGGGCGTGACCTGCCACGACAGCCGGCACCTGGCGATGGAAGCGGCGGAGGCCGGCGCCGACTATGTCGCGTTCGGCGCGTTCTATCCGACAACGACCAAGCCGTCCCACTACCGGCCGGAGCCCGACCTGCTGCAATGGTGGTCGGAGATGATGGAAGTCCCCTGCGTGGCGATCGGCGGCATCACGCCCGGGAACTGTGCTCCGCTGGTCCAGGCCGGCGCCGACTTCATCTGTGTCGTCACGGCGGTGTGGAACCACCCGGAGGGTCCTGGCGCCGGGGTCAAGGCATTCAACGCGGCGATCGAGGCGGCGGCAGGCTGAGCCTGCCGCCGTATCATTCTCAGCGCAGCGCGGCGCAGGCGCGCTGGATGCGCTGGCAAGCCTCTTCCAGTTCGGCGGTCGAGGTCGCGTAGGAGATTCGGAAGAACGGCGCCAGGCCGAAGGCGGAGCCCTGGACCACCGCGACGCCTTCCGACTCCAGCAGGTACGTGACGAAGTCCTCGTCCGTCCCGATCACCTTGCCGTCCGGGGTCGTCTTGCCGATCGTGCCCTCGCACGAGGGATAGACGTAGAAGGCGCCTTCCGGCTTGTGGCACTTGATGCCGCTCGCCTGGTTGAGCATGGACACCACCAGGTCGCGGCGCTCCTTGAAGGCTTCCGCCCGCTCCTTGATGAAGTCCTGCGGGCCGTTCAGCGCCTCGACGGCGGCGGCCTGGCTGACCGAGGACGGATTGCTGGTGCTCTGGCTCTGGATCACGCCCATCGCCTTGATCAGCTCCTTCGGGCCGGCAGCGTAGCCGATGCGCCAGCCGGTCATGGCATAGGCCTTGGAGACGCCGTTGACCGTCAGGGTGCGGTCGTACAGCGACGGCTCGACCTGGGCCGGGGTCGTGAACTCGAACCCGTCATAGTTGAGGTGCTCGTACATGTCGTCGGTCATCACCCAGACATGGGGATGGCGGACCAGCACGTCGGTCAGCGCCTTCAGCTCGGCCCGGGTATAGGCGGCGCCTGTCGGGTTGTTGGGGCTGTTCAGGATCAGCCACTTGGTCTTCGGCGTGATCGCCTTCTCCAGGTCCTGGGGCTGGAGCTTGAAGCCCGTGTCCGCGGGGCATTCGACCGGAACGGGCACGCCGTCGGCCAGCAGCACCATGTCGGGATAGCTGACCCAGTAGGGCGCCGGGACGATCACCTCGTCGCCGGGGTTCAGCGTCGCCATCAGCGCGTTATACAGGACCTGCTTGCCGCCGGTGCCGACCGTCACCTGCTCGGGCGTGTAGTCAAGCCCGTTCTCGCGCTTGAACTTGGCGCAGATCGCCTTCTTCAGCGCCGGGGTGCCGTCCACCGGGGTGTACTTCGTGTCGCCCGAACGGATCGCCGCAATCGCGGCTTCCTTGATGTTGTCCGGGGTGTCGAAGTCGGGCTCGCCGGCGCCGAGGCCGATGATGTTGCGGCCGGCGGCCTTCAACTCACGGGCCTTCTGGGTGACGGCGATGGTCGGCGAGGGCTTGATGTTGCTCAAGCGGGTGGCGATGAACGGCATGGCATGGGATCCGGTGCGGATTTCGATCTGGGCGAAGTCTGTTGAATCTACGCGGCGGAGACCCTACGCCCGCAGCCTGCGGCACGCAAGCGGCACGGCCGGTGGAGACAAGGCATCCGGCCGCCCGCATCGCGCGCAGGAAAGCGCAGGGGTGTCGACCGGCGCTTGCCGTCTATGCTAAAGTAGCGGCCCTACTCCACTTTCGTTGATGGAGCCGTACGGCGGTGCACGCTATAGACCTCACCCAATTGCTGGTCTACAGCGCGTTCATCGTGCTGGGCATGGCCGTGCTGTACGCGTTCAGGCCACCGCCCCCGCCGAAGGTCAAGGGACAGCGGATCACGCTCCGCAGGATCATCGACAAACTGAACCATCCCAGCCTGCACGACGTCCGCATCATCGACAAGCAGGGCCGCATCGTCTGCATCGAGCACATCATCCGCTTGCCGGCGAGCATCGTGCTGATCGGGACGGTGGCCGCCTTCGCCAAGGGCGAGGTGACCGGCAGCGAGTTCTCCCGGACCTGGAAGATCTCCAACCGGGGCGGAACGACGACCTGCGTCAACCCGCTGCTGGAACTGCACCCCCTGAACCTCGCCTTCAAGCGCCGCTTCCCCCTGCTGCGGATACGCGGTCTCGTGGTGTTTCCCGACACCATCACTTTCCCGAACGGTGCGCCCAAAGGTGCGGTCTGCGCCTCCGACTTCGAGCGGTGGATCGAGGAGGTCATGAAGATGGACGGCACCGTCAGTTCCGCGACCGAACAGGCCTGGCCCGCGATCACCGCCATGGTGGCGTCGGCCAGGCCCGCATCGAGCAGGCGCGGGCCAAGGGCCTGCTGGGCGGGCAGGACGCGGGCACGGGCGGCGGCGGCAAGGCGAAGGGTGCCAAGAAGACCCTCGGCCCGATGCCCGCGCGCGCCGCGGCGGCATCCCGCGGACGCTGATGCCGGACGCGACCATTTGGTGAACGGATTCGCCCGAGGGGACTGGCAGCGGGTGTCCGCGTTGAATATCTTACCAGCCATGACAATGCCCATGCTGATGCCGAAAGCCGCCGCCCTGCCGAAGCTGGAGGGGGGCAAGCGGCTTGAAATCGTGTCCGATTACAAGCCCGCCGGCGACCAGCCGCGCGCGATCGGGGAACTGCTGAACGGTATCCAGCAGGGCGAGCGCGAGCAGGTGCTGCTGGGCGTCACCGGGTCGGGCAAGACCTTCACCATGGCCCACGTGATCCAGGAGATCCAGCGCCCCGCCCTGGTGCTGGCGCCGAACAAGACCCTGGCCGCCCAGCTCTACGGCGAGATGAAAAGCTTCTTCCCGAACAACGCGGTGGAGTATTTCGTCTCCTACTACGACTACTACACGCCGGAAGCCTACGTCCCGCGCACCGACACCTATATCGAGAAGGAAAGCTCGATCAACGAGCAGATCGAGCGGATGCGCCACGCGGCCACCCGGTCGCTGCTGGAGCGCGACGACGTGATCATCGTGGCGTCGGTGTCGTGCATCTATGGTATCGGCTCGGTCGAGACCTATTCCGAGATGACGCTGGGCCTCCAGACCGGGATGATGGTCAACCGGTCGGAGCTGCTGTCCCGCCTGATCGACCTGCAATACAAGCGCAACGACCTTGGTTTCGGCCGCGGAACGTTCCGGGTGCGGGGCGATACCGTCGAGCTGTTCCCCGCCCACATGGAGGACCGCGCCTGGCGGTTCTCGCTGTTCGGCGACGAGCTGGAGGGGATCTTCGAGATCGACCCGCTGACCGGCGAGAAGCTGATGGCGCTCCAGGCGGTCAAGATCTATCCCAACAGCCACTACGTGACGCCCAAGCCGACGCTGCACCAGGCGATCAAGCAGATCCAGCACGACCTGAAGGTCCGGCTGGCCGAGTTCGAGGCGGAGGGCAAGCTGCTGGAGCCCAGCGGCTGGAGCAGCGGACCCAGTTCGACATCGAGATGATGCTGGCGACCGGAAGCTGCGCCGGCATCGAGAACTATTCCCGCTACCTCTCCGGCCGCCAGCCGGGCGAGCCGCCGCCGACGCTGTTCGAGTACCTGCCGAAGAACGCGCTGCTGATCGTGGACGAGAGCCACGTGATGGTGCCGCAGGTCGGCGGCATGTACCGCGGCGACTTCATGCGGAAATCGACGCTGTCGGACTTCGGCTTCCGCCTGCCGTCCTGCAAGGACAACCGGCCGCTGAAGTTCGAGGAATGGGACGAGATGCGGCCGCAGAGCGTGTTCGTCTCGGCGACTCCCGGCCCGTGGGAGATGGAGCGGACCGGTGGCGTCTTCGTCGAGCAGGTCGTCCGCCCGACCGGCCTGACCGACCCGCCGGTGATCATCCGCCCGACCGAGACCCAGGTGGACGACCTGATCGCCGAGTGCAAGGACTGCGCGGCCAAGGGCCAGCGCGTGCTGGTCACCACCCTGACCAAGAAGATGGCCGAGGCGCTGACCGAATACATGCACGAGGCCGGCATCAAGGTCCGCTACATCCATTCCGACGTGGAGACGCTGGAGCGGATCGAGATCATCCGCGACCTGCGGCTGGGCGCCTACGACGTGCTGATCGGCATCAACCTGCTGCGCGAGGGCCTGGACATTCCGGAATGCGGGCTGGTGGCGATCCTGGACGCCGACAAGGAAGGCTATCTGCGCTCCCGCACCTCGCTGATCCAGACCATCGGCCGGGCGGCGCGGAACGTGGACGGAAGGGCGATCCTGTACGCCGACCGGATGACCAACAGCCTCCAGGCCGCGATCGAGGAGACCAACCGGCGCCGGGAGAAGCAGAAGGCCTACAACGAGGCCAACGGCATCACGCCGGAGTCGGTCCGCAAGCAGATCTCCGACATCATGGAGAGCGTCTACGAGCGCGGCGACCGGGTGACGGTGAAGACCGGCGACGCCGACCGCAACAACATGATCGGCCACAACCTCAAGTCCTACATGGCCGACCTGGAACGCCGCATGAAGACCGCCGCCGCCGACCTGGAGTTCGAGGAAGCGGCCCGCCTGCGCGACGAGCTCCGCCGGCTGGAGGCCATGGACCTGGGGATCGACGGCGGCGACGCCCCCGCGATCGGCCTGGGCACCAACCGCGCCGTTCCCGACGGAAGCGGCCGGGCCGCACCCGCGCGCGGCGCCGCCGACGGGCGCGGCAAGCCGAGGGGGCGGCGGCGCAAGGGGCCGTGATAGGCCGAACCGCCAACCGGTGCCGGTTGAACCCGCCGGCAAATCCGGCTATGCAAGTCATGCGAACGAAATTCGCCGTGCGCCTCTGCGCGGTGTGAGGTCCGAGGAGAATTTGATGTTTTGGGTCATGGACGAAGAGCCGAAGGAAGAGACGCCCAAGCCGACCCCGGCACCGTTCAGCACGGTTCTTCAAAACCTGTTCAAGTCGCGCACGGTCATGATCTTCGGCGAGATCAACCAGAAGGTCGCCGAAAGCACCTGCGCCCAGCTTCTGGCATTGGCGGTGGAGAATGACGATCCGATCCGGATCATCATCAACTCGCCGGGCGGCCACGTGGAGTCGGGCGACAGCATCCATGACATGGTCCGGTTCATCACCCCGCAGGTGAAGATGATCGGCACCGGCTGGGTCGCCAGCGCCGGCGCGCATATCTATCTGGCCGCGAAGAAGGAAAACCGGCTCTGCCTGCCGAACACCCGCTTCCTGATCCACCAGCCGCTGGGCGGCGCCGGCGGCCGGGCGACGGACATCGCGATCGAGGCGAAGGAGATCATCAAGATGCGCCGCCGCATCAACGAGATCATCGCCCGCGAGACCGGCCAGCCGCTGGAGCGGGTCGAGAAGGACACCGACCGGAACTACTGGATGTCTGCCGAAGAGGCGAAGGACTACGGCATCGTCAGCCGGATCGTCCAGGGTGCCCAGGAAGTCGAGTGACGAGCGGAACCGGCGCTTCGAACAGGATTATGGGATGAAGATGCGGGCCTCGGCCCGCATTTTTTGTAAGTTCCCGTTCTTCACGTTCAAAACGCCGAGTGTGACAACTTCGCCGGTTAAATTGAGGCCTGGGTCGATCACTGTCTACAGCTTCAGCGTATTCACGCCCAACGCTATCCCACCGTCGGCGAGCCGGTGATCCAAGGTGCATAGGATGGCTCCCTCGTCTCCGGCGATCGCAAGGTGCAGCGCGTCGCCTGATCGCAGGCCTAACGCATATTGATCGGCAAAGCGGGCGGCGGTGCGGAAATGGCTGGCAGTCACCGGAAGCAGGGTGAAGGATTCGGCACTGAGACGAGTAAAGAACGCCAACGCCGTGGCACGGAGTTCAACTGAGAGCTGCCCCGTGCGGACCTTGATCGACAAGGCGGACGAGAACTCGGTCATTACCCAGTTACTGATTAACAGACCCTCCGGGGCCTGTTTGCTGAGCCAGATCTGTACCCGCTCGGTGGCGGCTTCGTTGGTGAGCGCGGCAACCAGCAGCGACGTGTCGAGATAGTGCATCAATAACGGTCGTCATCACGCATCTTGCGGACAAACTCACCGGCGTTTTCCGTCTGGATCGGCATGGCCTGCGTCAGAACCCGGAGCTCACCAAGGTCAACGGATTTGCGAGGGGTGCGTATGGCGGTCAACCGTGCCACCGGCTTGCCCCTACGGGTAATGCACACCGCCTCCCCGGAATCTGCCTGTGCCACAAGTTCGCTAAGGCGGGCTTTGGCATCGGCGAGATTGACCGTGTTCATAGCGGTGCTTCCTGACCAGTTCATGGGTCAGATATAGCAGTCCTGGATGTGCAAGACAATTCGCCTCGGCTCCGCCAAATGCCGGGACTGAACATCCAGTGCGCAGACACAGCATCACCGATCCGCCAGCGCAAGCTTGGCCCCCAGCGCCGCGAAGGCGCCGGCGAAGGTACGGCGCATCCAGACCAGCACCCGCGGCCGCGAGATCACGTGGTTCCGGATCGACGCGGCAAACACGCCATAGCCGACGAAGACGGCGAAGGTCAGCAGCATGAAGACGGCGCTCAGTTCGAGCATGCGCGGGAGCGGATGCGGCTCGGTCGCGCTGACGAACTGCGGCAGGAACGCCAGGAAGAAGATCGACAGTTTCGGGTTGAGGATGTTGACCAGGACGGCGGAGACGATCACCTGGGCCGCCGACCGGGGGGTTACGTCCTTGTCGACGCTGAGCGCGCCCTGTTCCCTCAACGTGTTCCAGGCCATGTAGAGCAGGTAGGCCACGCCCAGGTACTTGAGGATCTGGAACGCCAGCGCGCTGGCATGAAGCAGCGCCGCCAAGCCCATGATCGCGGCGGCCATGTGCGGGATGATGCCCAGGGTGCAGCCGAAGGCCGCGATCAGGCTCGCCCGAAACCCGCGCGAAAGACCCGCCGCCAGGGTGAACAGGACTCCGGTACCGGGCGACGCGACGACGATCAGCGACATTACCAGGAAGTCGATGCCCATGACAGTCTCCAGGGGGTGGTCTCCAGAGAATGAAGCCTAAGCCCGGATGTCCACCAGGCTCCCGCGCCCCTTCGCCGCCCCTCCCCCGGAGGTTCGCGACGAGATGGCCTGGGCCGTCGTATCGACGGCCTGGCCGGTTTCGGTCGAACTCGTCGCGCGGCGCGGCGCCTCCGCCTTGTAGACCGGGGCGGGCGCCTGGACCGTCTGGGTCCGCGTGACGGTCGCGGTCTGTATGGCCGCCGCCATGGCCGGGTTGACCGTATAGGCCGCCGAAGCCGCATTATACGGCTTGGAGACGATCGGTGGCTGTACCGGCGGTATGTTGACGTTCATGACCCGCACCTTGAGGCTGGTTGAGGGGTGCCGAGCGGTCGAGTTACCTTATGATGGCACAACTTTACCGCCGAGTCACGAGGCTTCCCATAATATACCTCAGCCGGCCGGCTGCTGCTGGGTGATGCAGTGGATGCCGCCTCCGCCCTTGACGATGTCCAGGGCCAGCACCTGGAGCACCTCCCGGTCCGGAAACACCTTGCGCAGCGTGCGGAACGCCTCGTCGTCGGCGGCGTCCTCGTAGGCCGGCATCACGATGCCGCCGTTGGCGATGTAGAAGTTGGTGTAGGACAGGGTCAGGCGGACGCCGTTGTGGTCGCGACGGTGCGGCTGGCGGAGCGGCACCACCTCGATCTCGCGGCCATGGGCGTCGCGGGCGGCCTTCAGGCGGTCCAGGTTGTCCTGGAAAATCTTGAAGTTGGGATCGCCGGTGTCGTCGGTGGTCAGCGCCAGGACCACGCCGGGCCGGGCGAAGCAGGCGATCTCGTCGATGTGGCCGTCGGTCTCGTCCTGCTCGTAGCCGCGGCCGAGCCAGATCACTTGGCGGACACCGAGATAGTCCTTCAGGTGCTGCTCGATCTCCGCCTTGCCCAGGTTGGGATTGCGGTTGGGGTTGAGCAGGCATTCCTCGGTCGTGATCAGGGTGCCCTCCCCGTCCACATGGAACGAGCCGCCCTCCAGGATCAGCGGCGCCTGGTAGCGCGGCAGTCCGAGATGCTCCAGCATGCGCTTCGCCAAGTCGGCATCGACCTGATGGTCCGGATAGTTGTTGCCCCAGGCGTTGAAGCCCCAATCGACGCCGGCGACCCGGCCGGCGTCGTCGACGACGAAGGAAGGCCCGGTGTCCCTGATCCAGCTGTCGCTGATCGGCATGGGCAGCACCTCGATTCCCGGACCGCAGGCCAGGGACACCTCGGCCACGTCGGCCTGGTTGCAGATCATGGCGACGGGCTCGAACTGTGCGATGCTCTGGGCGACCTCGGCATAGGCGGCACAGGCGGCGTCGATGCCACCGGCGAAGGTCTCGGGGCGGCAGGGCCACGCCATCCAGCAGCGGCTGTGGCGCTCCCATTCCGCCGGCATGCGGAAACCGTCTGCGGCTGGAGTGGACATGGTCTGATACCCCTTCAATGAATACGCCCCGGTGACACTAACCACCGGGGCGCGATCTTGGCAACCTCCCGGAACGGGAGCAAACCCGGCCGGGATAATCGAAAATTTTTCTTTGAAAAAAGAAACGAGGCCGAAGCGCTCTAATCGCGGCGCCTGGTCGGAAGGTGCTGGGCCGGGAACCACTCGGACGATGTGGCCGGACGTTGGAAGCGGTTCTGGGCGGCGGGGCCAAGACGGAGCAGGCCAAGGAACACGAGGAAATTCACGATACGCCTCTTCAGCAGTTTCACCTGATGAAGAAGATATTTCCCGGCCTGGAGAAAGACAACCCTCTGTCCCTTCGCGCCGGGGCCGCCATGCGCGGCACGCATGAGACGAATGCAGCGCCGCGCATGAAGGTTAATTCCGGACAGGCGAAGAAAAGCGGAAAAACTCAGGCGCTCGACGATGCCGCCATCTGTTCGTCCAATTTCCTGATTCTTTCCTGGCGGGCCATGAAAACTCCGGCGACGATGATTCCGGTCGTCACCAGGGCGACGATGATCGTCGCCAGGGCGTTGATCTCCGGTGTCACGCCGAGCCGCACGCTGGAGAAGATCACCATCGGCAGCGTGGTCGAGGCCGGGCCGGACACGAAGCTGGCGATCACGAGGTCGTCCAGGGACAGGGTGAAGGCCAGCAGCCAGCCCGACACGATGGCCGGCGAGATGATCGGCAGGGTGATGACGAAGAAGATCTTGGCCGGCCGGGCGCCCAAGTCCATCGCAGCCTCCTCGATCGATTCATCCAGGCTGATCAGCCTCGACTGCACGATGACCGCGACGAAGGCCATGGTGAAGGTGATGTGGGCGATGGTGATGGTGGTCATGCCGCGCCCCTCGGGCCAGCCGATGAACTGTTCCAGCGAGACGAACAGCAGCAGCAGCGACAGGCCGGTGATCACCTCCGGCATGACCAGGGGCGCGGTGATCATGCCGCCGAACAGGGTGCGGCCGCGGAACCGGCCGAAGCGTGCCATCGCCATGCCGGCCAGCGTGCCGAGCACGACCGAGAAGGTGGCGCTGAGCGCCGCGATGCGCAGCGACAGCCAAGCCGCGGCGAGCATCTGCTGATTGTTCAGCAGCCCCGCGTACCATTTGGTGGACCAGCCGCCCCACACGGTGACCAGACGGCTCTCGTTGAAGGAATAGATGATCAGCAGGATTATCGGCACGTAGAGGAACGCATAGCCGAACGCCATCATGGTGAGCACGAAGCTGGAGCGTCGCATCATTGTCTTGCCGCCTCCTGCTGCTTGCCTTGGTAATACTGGAACAGCATGATCGGGACCACGAGGAACAGCAGCAGCGCGATCGCCACCGCCGAGGCGACCGGCCAGTCGCGGTTGGCGAAGAACTCGTTCCACAGCACGGCGCCGATCATCAGCGTGTTGGGGCCGCCCAGCAGCGACGGGATCACGAACTCGCCGACCGCAGGGATGAAGACCAGCAGCGAGCCCGCGACGATTCCGGGCACCGAGAGCGGCAGCGTGACGCTGAGGAACGCCGTGAAGGGCTTGGCGCCCAGGTCGGCCGCTGCCTCCAGCAGGGTGTCGTCCAGCTTCTCCAGGGTCGCGTAGAGCGGCAGGATCATGAACGGCAGGTAGGAATAGACGATGCCGATATAGATCGACGTGTCGGTGTAGAGGATCTGGAGCGGCGCGTCGATCACCCCCAGCCAGAGCAGGAAATTGTTGAGCAGCCCTTCCTGCTTCAGGATGCCGATCCAGGCATAGACCCGGATCAGGAACGATGTCCAGAACGGCAGGATGATCAGCATCAGCAGCGGCCCGCGCCAGGCCTGCGGCGCCTTGGCGATGCCGTAGGCCATGGGATAGCCCAGCAGCAGGCACAGCACGGTCGAGACGAAGGCTATCTTCAGCGAGTTCAGATAGGCCACCGCGTACAGGCTGTCGGTCAGCAGGAACAGGTAGCTGCCGAAATTCAGCCGTATGGTCAGGTACGTCTCCTCCGCCCAGTCGACCAGGGCGGTATAGGGCGGGATCGCGATCGCGGCTTCGGAGAAGCTGATCTTCAGCACGATCGCGAACGGGATCAGGAAGAACAGCAGCAGCCAGACATACGGGACCGCGATGACCAGCCCCCGTCCCATCAGGCCCAGCCGGCGCAGCAGGTCCAGCAACAGGCGGACGGGGAGGAACTGGCCGAGGTCGAAGCCCGGCGACGGCGCGTCCTTGCTCATGCGGTCTCCCAGCGGAACGAAACCCTGCCTGCTCATCGGAAGCCCCTCATTGGGTCAGCACGACGCCCGCGAAGGGCTGCCAGGTGACGTACACGCGGTCCTCCCAGGTGATCGGCATCTCGGTCAGCCGGCTGAAGTTCGGCTGGGTGACGCGGACCATCTTACCGGACTCCAGTTCGATCAGATAGATCGACAGATTGCCCAGGTAGGCTATCTCCCGCACCGTCCCGCGGGCCACGTTGCGGGTGCTGCCCGCCGCCGGCGGCTCCTTGGACAGCGCCATCTTCTCCGGCCGGACGGCGACCGACACCGGCGTGCCCAGCGGAACGGGGACGCCGTGGTTGATATAGAGGTCGCAGCCGGCCTCCTCCGACTGGATCAGCACATGGTCGGGCTCGTCCTCCAGGATGCGGCCGGCGAACATGTTGACCGAGCCGACGAACTCGGCCACGTGTTTCGAGTTGGGATACTCGTAGACTTCCGCCGGCGTGCCGACCTGGGCGATCCAGCCGCTGTTCATCACGGCGATCCTGGACGACATGGTCATGGCTTCCTCCTGGTCGTGGGTCACGATCACGAAGGTGATGCCGACCTGCTCCTGGATGTTGACCAGCTCGAACTGGGTCTGCTCGCGCAGGCGCCGGTCAAGCGCCCCCAGCGGCTCGTCCAGCAGCAGCAGCTTGGGGCGCTTGACGAGGCTCCGGGCCAGCGCCACGCGCTGCCGCTGGCCGCCGGAAAGCTGGTGCGGCCTGCGCTTGGCGAAGCGGCCGAGTTGGACAAGGTCCAGCACTTCGGCGACGCGCTGCCTGATCTGGTCGCGCGGCACGCGATCCTGCTTGAGGCCGAAGGCAATGTTCTGCTCGACCGTCATGTGGGGGAACAGGGCGTAACTCTGGAACATCATGTTGACCGGGCGGGCGTACGGCGGGATGTTCGACATGTCGACGCCGTCGATGAAGATCTTGCCTGAGGTCGGCATCTCGAAGCCGGCCAGCATGCGCAGGAGCGTGGTCTTGCCGCTGCCCGATCCGCCCAGCAGCGAGAACAGTTCCCCCCGGTAGATCGACAGCGAGACGTCGTCCACGGCCGTGAAGTCGCCGAACTTCTTCGTGACCTTCTCGATCCTCACATAGGGCTGTTCCTTGGGATCCTGCCAGGGTTCCAGCTTTATCTTGCGGTTGGGCTGAGCCATTTCCGGGTTCTCCCTGCGATCACGGCATCCGGCAAACAGAAACCCCGGCCGTCGCGACCGGCCGGGGCTTGGGTTCCTTTGGACGGCGATACCCGCTTACTGGCCGGTCTTGACCCGGGTCCAGGAACGGGTGCGCAGCCGTTCGGCCGCCGGCGGCACGGCCGACACGGTGAACATGTTCTGCTTCGCCTCCTCCGACGGGAAGACCGCCGGGTTGGTCTTGACCGCCTCGTCCACCTGCTCCAGCGACGCCGGGACGGCGTTGGCGTAGTTGGTGAAATTGGTGATGCCGGCCATCACTTCGGGCTTGAGGATGAAGTTGATGAACTTGTGGGCCGCATCGGCGTTGGGCGAATCGGCCGTCACCGTCATCATGTCGAACCAGAGCTGCACGCCCTCCTTCGGCACGACATAGTCGACGGTCACGCCGGCGTTGGCCTCGGCGGCGCGGGCCTGGGCCTGGATCACGTCGCCCGAATAGGCAAGCGCCACGCAGGCGTCGCCGGCCGCGAGGTTGTTGATGTTCTGCCCCGTGACGAAGTTCTTCACATAGGGGCGGATCTTCATCAACGTCTCCTCCGCCTTCTTCAGGTCTTCCGGCTTCTCCGAGTTGGGATCGAGGCCGAGATAGTGAAGCACGGTCGGGAAGGTGTCGGTCGCCGAATCGAGGATCGTGATCCCGCACGGGGCGATCTTCTTGGCGACTTCCGGATCGAAGATCAGGTCGAAGCTGTCGAGCGGCGCATCGGGCATCAGGGCCTTGATCTTCTCGGCGTTGATGCCGATCCCGATGGTGCCCCACTGGTAGATGACGCCGTACTGGTTGCCGGGGTCGGACCGTTCGACCTGCTTCATCAGCACGGGGTCGAGGTTCTTCAGGTTGGGAATCTTCGACTTGTCGAGCTTCTGCAGCGCCCCGGCCTGGATCAGCCGGCTCATGGTCGGCTCGGCGGTGGGCACCACGAGATCGTAGCCGGACCGGCCGACCAGCAGCTTCTGCTCCAGGATCTCCAGGTTGTCGTAGATGTCGTAATTGTACGAGATACCGGTTTCCGCCTTGAAATCCTCAAGGGTCGTCTCGCCGATATAGTCGTTCCAGTTGTAGATATTGACCGTCTGTGCCGACGCCAGACCCGGCGCCGCGACGGCGACGGCGGCAACGGCGCCGATCAGGCTGCTTACGATCCTCTGCTTCATCCCGCTGAACCCCGACCTTCTAGGAAATTTCATCACTCCGGCCAAGCGGACGCGCACCCATTTACGCCGACCGGTTTGGGCATCGCCGCGTCGGCGGTTATTGCACTCATGGGCAGGGGGGTTGTCAACGCCGCAACGCGACATTCGCATGGAAGTTTCGGCGGCTCGGACGAAGACGACATGGTGCAGGCGGAGGCAGCTTGACGCAGCCCGGAGCAGATTCTTTGAATTTATTTGATCATGCGCGAAAAAGGGGTAAATTCATACCGCCATAGCTCCTTGGAGGATCGCGCGGCAGCCCGGCTCGGATTTCTTCCGAGGACGGTAAGCATGCCCCGCCGGCTTCCCACAACGCGAGCACCACGCCATCCTGTCAGAGGCCATCCCATGCCCAACCTTGCCGTCATAGCTGACGATCCGGAAGAGTTCCGGCAATCGATCGAGCGCATGAACAACTCTGACTATCAGCGTAGCGCCGTCAGCTTCAATCACGGACTTCGAACCGCGCGGGAGTTGGAGGATCTGGTATGCCAGGAGCCTTTCGTACCGACTAACCTGGATGCCGTCGCCGGCCTCTTGAAGGAATCGAATGACGAATGAGCAAAGGCGTTCTGGAAGGCGAGGTACTTTCTCATCGCACACGTGAGAAATTGCTTGAGGCTTACGCACGCTCCTTGATCAATGCATGCAGGACAGTCCGTCTCGAGTTCAGCCTCGTATCCTATTCCGAGCGGGAGCTGAGGCTCGCGCTCGATGAAGCCGATATCGACTTGACCGCGTTATTCCGGCGCAGGCAACCGGCCGACGGCCTGTCTCCCGGCAAGATCGCGGGCATCATCGCCTTCAGGCTCGGCCGGTTCAAGATCGTGCATGTGGCCGAGCAGGGCCAGGGCCATGCCCTGATCCACCTGATCCAGGATCTTGCGGCGAACTACGCCGTTCAGTCCGTGCTCCTTCGCGCGGACATTCCCGACCGGAAAGTCCTCGAAACCGCCTACCAGATGTCGAGGCGCCACGCCAATCAAGAGACGCTCGGCATCGTTTTCGACGCGATAGCGCCGGACAAGGCGGCCTGACACCGTTGAAAGGCGGCGCGCCTGCGGGAGTGCCGCACCGCCCTCCCCAAAGCATCACACGTTCAGCAGCAAGTTCTCCCGCTCCCAGGAGCTGATCACCCGCTGATAGGCGTCGTACTCCGCCTGCTTGACATGGGTGACGGCGGCGACGAAGCGTTCGCCGAAGATCTCGCGGAGCGGCTTGCAGGCGTTGAACTTGGTGATGGCGTCGGACTGATGCCGCGGCAGGGTATAGGCCAGGCGGTGGGCGCTGCCCTTGACCGGGTCGGTCGGCTCCAGCGTCTGGATCATGCCGATATAGCCGCAGGCGAGCGAGGCGGCGAGCGCCAGGTAGGGGTTGGCGTCGGCCCCGGCGACGCGGTTCTCGACGCGTCGGGACTCCGGCGGGGAGACGGGGACGCGGAACCCGGTGGTGCGGTTGTCGCGGCCCCAGTGCACGTTGATCGGGGCGTCCGATCCGGCGATCAGGCGCCGGTACGAATTGACGTTGGGGGCGAGCAGCGGCATGGCCGACGGCAGGAACTTCTGGAGCCCGGCGATGTGGCTGAGGAACAGCGGCGTATCCTCCCCGTCGGCGTTGGAGAAGAGATTTTCCCCCGTGTTCTTGTCGACCACGCTCTGGTGGACGTGCATGGCGCTGCCCGGCTCGCCTTGCATCGGCTTCGCCATGAACGTGGCATAGACGTTGTGCCGGATCGCGGTCTCCCGAACCGTCCGCTTGAACAGGAATACCTGGTCGGCCAGTTCCAGCGCGTCGCCGTGGTTGAAGTTGATCTCGATCTGCGCGGCGCCGGCCTCGTGGGTCAGGGTGTCGATGTCGATTCGCTGCGCCTCGCAGTAGTCGTAGACGTCCTCGAAGATCGGGTCGAACTCATTGACCGCATCGATGCCGTAAGCCTGCCGGCCGCTCTCGGTCCGGCCCGACCGGCCGACCGGCGGAACCAGCGGATAATCCGGGTCCTTGTTGATCTGGACCAGGAAGAACTCCAACTCGGGAGCCACGATCGGCTGCCAGCCGCGCTCGTCGTACAACTCCAGAACCCGCTTAAGCACCCAGCGCGGCGAGATGTCCACCGGGCTGCCATCGGCATAGTCGCAGTCGCTGATCACCTGGGCGGTCGCCTCGGTGTACCAGGGCACCATGCGGATCGTGTTCTCGTCGGGACGCATGTAGATGTCGGAATTGGCCGGGCTGGTGACGTCCTCGTCATCCGGGTATTCGCCGGTCACCGTCTGGATGAAGATCGCCTCCGGCATGCGCAAGCCCCGCTCGCGCAGAATGCGGAGGAACTTCTCGGCCGGCAGGATCTTGCCGCGCGCGATCCCGGACATGTCCGGTACGAGACACTCGACCTCGGTGATCTGGCGGCCCTGGATGAAGTCGCTGAGGAGGTTCATACATCTGACGGCGCGGGCGCATCCCCGGCCGGCTCCGCGTTGTTGCGCCTGACACCGGACATTATGGGTCGATGGCGCGGCACGCGCCAGGGGGGCCGTTGCGGGTTGGGCAAAATTCGCTTGGCCAAACCCGATTTGGTGCTTGCGCCGGGAGCGACATGGCTTTAGCGCATGGGCCGTACGAATGAGGGATCTTTCATGCGCATAGCGTTCCTGGCCTTGCCGTTTTTCCTGTCCGGCTGCGGACTCGTCGGGATGGTCGCCAGCGGTGTCGCCGACGGCACCAAGTTCGTCATCAACCGGGTCGAGAACGACCCGCAGGTGCAGGAGGCCCGGCGGCAGCAGGGCTATGCCCCGGCGCGGGGCCAGGACCTGAGGGCGACGGAAGCTGCCCCGGCCCAACCCTATCCCGACCAGACCTACCAGGCGCAGCCACCCTATCCGTCGGGCGGGGCGACGGCGGCGCCCGCCCCCTTGTCCGCCCCGGTAACCCCCGTGACGCGCGGCGAACCGCTGAACTGAGGATGGCACCTCGGCCGGGGTATCGCCGGCCAAGGTATCCCCGGCCAAGGTATCCCCGGCCAAGGTATCCCCGATTGTGCACCGGGATCGAAGGAGGCACTATGCGGCCCCCAAGGGTGCCGAACAGGCTTCCACCAAGAGAGGCGACATGAAAAGACGTCAATTCCTCACCACGGGCGCGGTCGGTGGCGCCGCAGCACTGGGTGCCGCCGCAAGCTTTCCGGCTCCCGCCATTTCCCAAGGCCGCCAGCAGTGGACGATGGTCACGTCCTGGCCCAAGAACGCGCCCGGCGTCGGCGTCAACGCCCAGCGCGCCGCCGACATGATCTCGGCGCTCAGCGGCGGCCGTCTCACGGTCAAGCTCTATGCCGCCGGCGAACTGGTTCCGCCGTTCGAAGCGTTCGACGCCGTCGCCAGCGGCACCGCGGACATGCTGCACGCCACGCCCTACTACTGGCAGGGCAAGAACCCGGTGTTCCACTGGTTCACCGGAGTTCCCTTCGGCCTGACGGCCGCCGAGTTCAGCGGCTGGATCTACTACGGCGGCGGCCAGCAGCTTTGGGACGAAGCCTATGCGCCGTTCGGGGTCAAGCCGTTCTACGCCGGCAACAGCGGCGTGCAGGCGGGCGGCTGGTTCGTGCGCGAGGTCACCGGCCTGGCCGACCTGCGCGGCCGGAAGTTCCGGATCGCCGGCCTGGGCGGCGCCGTGATGCAGAAGATGGGCGTCAACGTCGTCCTGACGCCGCCGGGCGAGATCTTCGCGGCCCTGCAGTCCGGCGCGGTCGATGCGGCGGAGTGGGTCGGCCCCTGGAACGACCTGGCGTTCGGCCTGTACCAGATCGCCAAGTTCTACTACCTGCCCGCCTTCCACGAAGCCGGGCCGGCGCTGGAGATCAGCGTCAACAAGCAGAAATACGACGCCCTGCCCAAGGACCTCCAGCAGATCGTCGCGGCCGCCGCCCAGGCGACGGCGACCACCACGCTGGCCGACTTCACCTACCACAACGCCGTGTCGCTGGAGCCGCTGGTCCGCGATCACGGCGTCCAGCTCCGCGAATGGCCGGAAGAGGTGGCGGTGGAGATGGGCCGGGCGACCCGAGAGGTCATGGCCGAGATCTCCGGCTCCAACGACATGACCCGGAAGGTCCACGCCTCCTTCTCCACCGCCCTGGAGAAATCCCGCGTCTGGGCCCGGTGGAGCGACCTGGCCTATCTGACCCTCCGCGAGAAGGCGCTCAGCGCCTGAGCCGTCCTCGGACGGGGGCCGCGCTGATAGGGCGCGGTCCTCGACTCGGGGGCCGGGGTAGACACGCGGCAGCCCGCCACCCATAAAGTCTCCCCGCTGGTTCCCGGGCTCAATGCGGAATGCGACGATGGACCTCGACGAGACGATCCGGATCGACGGCGACCTGGCTGCGCTTCGGTCCCGCCGGACACGCTGGATCATCCGCATGGGTCTTGCCACCCTGATCCTGCTGGTGCTGGTGCCGGCCATCGATCTCGGCATCTCCCGGCAGTTCTACGATCAGGCCGGCGGCTTCGTCTGGCGCAGCCAGCCGGTACCGGAGGCGATCCACTCCGCGATCCAGGTCGCGGCGCGGATCATTGGCGCCGCGACCCTTCTGGCATTCCTGTATACCGCCGGCCGCTCGCTGTGGAGCCGGCTCCGCACCTGCGAAGGGGTGCCGGCGACGCTACTCGGCCTGGGGCCGCGATGCTGGGCTTTCCTGTTCCTGGGCCTGCTGCTCGGACCCGGACTGGTCGCCAACGTCGTGCTGAAGGACATGTGGAGCCGCGCCCGGCCGGTGCAGGTGGAAGAATTCGGCGGCGACCAGTATTTCAGCCCGCCGATGGTGATCAGCAACCAGTGCCGCAAGAACTGCTCGTTCGTCGCCGGCGACGCGGCCCTGGGGTTCTACCTGCACATCTTCGCCTATGTGGCGATGCGGCGCTTCGCCGGACCGCTGCTCGTCGCGGGCATGGCAGCCGGGCTCGCGGCGGGGCTCCTCAGGATCGGCATGGGAGCCCATTTCTTCAGTGACGTGATCTATGCCGGAGTATTCATGACCTTGACCATCGCCGGGCTGCATGCCGCCATGTTCTCGCCCAGGCAGACCCTGGACCTGTGGCGCCGTTGGACACCCTGGTGCGACAGCCGGTGGCCCTCGCGCAAAGGGCGGCCCTGATGGCCGGCCGCGGCCATCCCCGTTCCTGGTATACCGAGACCGCCCTGCCCCAATCCGATCATCCGCCGCTGGCGGGCGACCTGCGATGCGACGTCTGCGTCGTGGGCGGCGGCTATACCGGGCTTTCCGCGGCCCTGCACCTGGCGGAGCGGGGTTATGACGTCGTGCTCCTGGAAGCGGAGCGGATCGGCTGGGGCGCCTCGGGACGGAACGGCGGCCAGATCGTCACGGCATACAACCCCTCAATGGGGACCATGGCCGGATGGGTCGGCAACGAAGACGCGCGGCTGCTGTGGGAACTTGGCGAGGAGTCGAAGCGGATCCTGACGGACCGGGTGGAACGCCACGGCATCGATTGCGACCTGCGCTGGGGCTATGTCCTGGCGGCGCTGAAGCAGCGGCAGCTCGCAGGATTGCGCGGGCTGGAGTCGGAATGGCGCGACGAATACGGCTACCCTGAAGCGCGCCTGCTGGACCGGGACGAAATCCGCTCGATGGTCGCGTCCGACACCTATGTCGGCGGGCTGTTCGACGGCGGCAGCGGGCAGCTCCATCCGCTGAACTATGCCATCGGGCTGGGCCGTGCGGCCGCCGAGGCGGGCGTCCGGATCTTCGAGGGGTCCCGGGTCGAACGGCTCGACACCGGCGCCGCCCCGGCCGCCCACACCGCCGCGGGCACTGTCCGGGCGGATTACCTGATCCTGGCGGGCAACGCCTATCTGGGCGGGCTGGTGCCGGAGTTGGCGGCGAAGATAATGCCGGTCGCGACATACATGATCGCGACGGAGCCGCTGGGCGAAGAACGGGCGACAGCCCTGATCCCCTGCGGTCACGCCGTCGCCGACGTCAATTTCGTGCTCAACTACTACCGGCGCTCACCCGATCACCGGCTGCTGTTCGGCGGCGGCGTCAGCTATTCGGGGCTCGACCGGCCGGACCTGAAGCGTATCCTGCGGCGCACGATGCTGCGCTATTTCCCGCAGCTGGCCGACGCCGGGATCGACCATTGCTGGGGCGGCCACGTGGCGATCACGCTGAACCGTACGCCCCATTTCGGGCGGATCGGATCGAACACCTATTTCGCCCAGGGTTATTCCGGCCATGGCGTGGCGCTCACCGGCCTCGCCGGGAAGCTGATCGCGGAAGCGGTCGGCGGAACCGCGGAACGGTTCGACGTGTTCGCCCGGCTACCCCACCAGCGTTTCCCCGGTGGCCCCGCCCGGATGCCCCTGCTGGTGCTCGCCATGGCCTGGTTCCGCCTGCGCGACCTATTGTGAAAGGAGTACGGCCGGCGCGTGGAGAGTGCTCGGATCGATTGCAAAAAAGACGTAATCTGAGGGACGAATGGTCTTCCCGTTCCGCAAATCCGTGCCAACAGCCAAGCGTCGATCCGTGCTCCCCAGAATCCTGATCCTGCCGCTCGCCCTGCCCCTGTTCTGCGCCGTAGGACCGGTCCAGGCCGCGGCGCAATCCTGCTCCACCCGGCCGCCTCCCCCGACGGTGACGGTCAGGACCGCCGAGTCCGACGTGCTCACCAGCGAGGATCTCAGTTTCAGCGAACTGACGCGCCTGTTCCGGAAACCCGGCGCCCATCCGGCCGGGCTCTACACCGGCGCGATAGCGGTCGGCCAGTCGGCCCGGTACCGCTGGGTCGATGACGGCAGGGAGATCTGCGTATCCATGGACACCATCGAGGTGACGCTGACCCTGACCGAGCCGAAGATCTATATCGGGCGCGAACTGGCGGACGACGCGTGCGCCCGCGAGTCGGTCTGGCGCCACGAGATCGTCCATTACCGGATCGACCAGGACGTGCTGCAGCGTTTCGCCCCGGTCATGCAGCGCGCCGCCGAGTTCGCGGCGAAGCAGGCCAGCGGGCAGGTCGCCCGGCGGGAAGCCGACGTCACCCGCATCGGCGAGCGGATGGCGCGGTCCGTGCGCCAGCACGTGGACCGGGTCTCGCGCGACATGCAGAGCGACCGCGACAGTCTCCACGACCGCCTCGATTCGCGCGAGGAATATGCGCGCACCTCGACCGTGTGTTCCCGCGGCGACCTCGGCAACTCCCGGCCCGTGCTGTGCGCGTCCGAACCGCACCTCTGCACGAACCTGGAGAAGCCTTGAGCGCCGATGAGGCGTCCTATTCGATGGTTTCGAGCACCTCGCGGACGGTGGTGAACAGCCGGTCTATTTCGGCCTTCTCGATGATCAGCGGCGGGGACATGGCGATGATGTCGCCGGTGGTCCGGATCATCACACCGCGCTCGTAGCACTTCAGGAAGGCTTCGAAAGCCCGCTTGGTCGGCTGGCCGGGCAGCGGCTCCAGCTCGATGCCGGCGATCAATCCCAGGTTGCGCAGATCGATGACATGACGGGCTCCCTTCAGGCCGTGGACCGCCTCCTCCCAGTAGGGCGCCAAGTCGGCCGCGCGCTGGAACAGCTCGTCCTCCTGGTAGGTGTCCAGGGTCGCGAGCGCCGCGGCGCAGGCGACGGGATGGCCCGAATAGGTGTAGCCATGGAACAGCTCGATGGCACCTTCCGGGCCGGTCATGAAGGCGTCGTAGATGTGCTTGCGCACGAACACGGCCCCCATGGGGATGGTCCCGTTGGTGATGCCCTTCGCGGTGCAGATGATGTCGGGCATGACGCCGAAATATTCGGTGGCGAAGCTGGCGCCCAGGCGGCCGAACCCGGTGATGACCTCGTCGAAGATCAGCAGGATGCCGTGCTTGTCGCAGATCTCGCGCAGCCGCTGGAGATAGCCCTGCGGCGGGATCAGCACGCCGGTCGAGCCGGCGACCGGCTCCACGATCACGGCGGCGATGTTCGACGCGTCGTGCAGGGTGACGATGCGCTCCAGCTCGTCGGCCAGATGGCCGCCCCATTCCGGCTGCCCGCGGCTGAACGCCTGGTGCGCCTTGTCGTGGGTGTGCGGCATGTGGTCGACACCGTTCAGCAGGCTGCCGAAGAACTTGCGGTTGGTGACGATGCCGCCGACCGAAATGCCGCCGAAACCCACGCCGTGATATCCCCGTTCACGGCCGATCAGCCGCTGACGGGTACCCTCGCCACGCGCCCGCTGATAGGCCAGCGCGATTTTCAGCGCGGTATCGACCGATTCGGAGCCGGAGTTGGTAAAGAAGACGTGGTCCAGATCACCCGGCATGATCGTGGTCAGCCGCGACGCCAGTTCGAAAGCCAGGGGATGCCCCATCTGGAACGCCGGCGCGTAATCCAGCTCCGAGATCTGCCGCTGGACCGCCTCGACGATCTTCGGGCGACGGTGCCCCGCGTTGACGCACCACAGGCCAGCGGCGCCGTCGAGGATCCGGCGGCCGTCCTGGGACGTGTAGTACATGCCCTCGGCCGACACGAGCATGCGGGGCGCCTTCTTGAACTGCCGGTTCATGGTGAACGGCATCCAGAAAGCTTCGAGGTTGTTCGGCTGGCTGGGCGTCATACTACCGTCCATGACGGGCTCTCCTCAAAGAATGACGGAACTGCGAAGGACTGGACAAAACGGTCCATCCACGGCAAAGGTCAGCCTAAGCCACGCTCAAGAAAATCGACAAGCGCTTTCCGACCCGAAGTCGAGGCAATATGGTCCCTTGCACGCCAGCAGTGCTCCTGTTCAATATATTGAACAGGTTTAACAGGAGCGGCGGCAATGGACTTCGATGTGGGCGCCAGACTGCGGGCGATCCGCGAGATGCACGGCCTGTCCCAGCGGGAACTGGCGAAGCGCGCCGGGGTCAGCAACGCGTCGGTCTCGCTGATCGAGCAGAACCGGTCGAGTCCGTCGGTCGGGTCGCTGAAGAAGGTGCTCGACGGCATCCCGATGAGCTTGGCGGACTTCTTCTCGATGGAACAGGCCCCGCGCGAGCAGGTGTTCTTCCGGGCCGAGGAACTGGCGGTTATCAGCGACGGCCCGATCCGCTATGCCCAGGTCGGGCGCGACTTGGCTTCCAGGGCGCTGCAGATCATCCACGAACGCTACGAGCCGGGTGCCGACACGGGGCAAAGCATGCTGCGCCACGCGTCCGAGGAGGGCGGCGTCGTACTGCGCGGCAAGCTGGAGGTCACCGTCGGCGACCAGCGCCGGGTGCTGGGGCCCGGCGACGCCTACTACTTCAACAGCAGGCTGCCGCACCGCTTCCGGACGGTCGGGGACGAGGTCTGCGAGGTCGTCAGCGCCTGCACGCCGCCCAGTTTCTAAGCCGCCGGTTCGACCAGGTCGCCCAGCTTGTTGAGCAGATAATCGAGATCGTCCGACGCCAGATCCTCGTACTGGGTCAGGATGCGCTCGATCATCCGGCGGCGGTGGCGGTCCAGGTCCCCCGGCTCGCCGTCGAACAATGTCTCGTGGGAGACATCGACCGCGATCCTGAAGGCGGGAAGCAAGCGGGCCGGCAATCCCGCCCGCTCGTAGAGCGACTTCAGGCCAAGCCGCCCGGCATCGTGGATCAGCAGGCGGGCATTGGTCAGCGGAACCTTGCCGAGCAGGGACAGGCTTGCCTCCAGGAAGGCGACATCGCCCATGCAGAGCGCGCGAAGCATGAGGGACGGCGTCAGACGCCCGTTGAGGCGGAGCTGCTCGACCAGCCGCTCCACGTCGGCATCGTCCTTGCCATCGGTGAACAGCGAAACCGTCGCACGTTCCCGACTCTGCAGGACGAGGTCGCTCGCGATTCCAGCGGGGAGTTCGTGATGGGTGACGAGATAGTCGCGCAGCGTGTCGGAGACCAGGGCGACCAGCCGTTCGGCAACGGTAACCGGCAGCTGGTCGCGGTGGACCAGCGGCTCCTGGACGGCGGGGCTGTCGCCGAAGCGGTCCAGCACCCGGCCCAGGCTTTCCTCCGGGATACGGGCGCCCGGGTTGGCAACAAGGCGGGCGACGGCCTGCTCGGGCGCTGATTCGACCAAGACGTCGGCGACCTCGGCGCTCACCTCCGGCCGGCCGGCGATCGCGGTCTGCTTGGCAACCGTGCCCGTGCGGACCAGCTCGATCAGGTCGTCGTCGGTCAGGACGGACGAGGCGCCAAGGACCGGCAAAGCCACCGCCTCCACGTCGCGCGCCAGCGTCAGGGCCACGTCCCGCGGCAGGCTCTGCGACGACTTGAGGTTCTCCGCAAGCGCTTGGCGCACGCGTTCGGCCGCGTCGCGCGCCATCACCCGGACGATGCCTTCCGCCAGCTTGCGCTCGCCGTCGGTCAGTCTCACGCTTTCGAGGCTGGCCGCCACCTTGGCTGCCATTTCGGCCCTGGTCTGCGGCGAGGGATCCGCCAGCAGCCGTTCGACATCCCGTTGGGTCAGGTGTTCGGTCATGTTTCCAGTCGCGTTCAGGCACCGCGGGACAGGGCGGCGCGAAGCCGGTTCCACCTTTTCGTAGGAAAACCATGATCGGGAAAAATGCTTAATGGATGGTGAAGGCCATTCAATACAGATCGAAACCGTTCGACGGAGCGCAGGGTCGCCGACCATGGCGGCCCCGCGCCCGTTCTCAAACGGCCTGTCGCGTCGCGGCGTTCTCGCGGCGGCGCGCCTTCGCGAGGGCCAGTTCGATCCGGGCGATCTGGTCCTCGATGGAGACCCAATGCTCCGACACGACCTCCAGCTCGCGGTCCTCGTAGACGTCGGACCCGGGCCGCTTCTCCCGCCAGCGGGCGATCTCGGCGTCACGGGTTTCCAGCAGCGTCACGATCTGGGGCCTGAACAGGCGAAGCAGCGCGGTGATCCAGCGGTTCACGGCCCAGGACGGCCGGGCATGGTCGATCACGAAGCATTCCAGCATCCGCACCACGTCGGGGGCCGAGTACCAGGTTTCGCCGGTGACCCACCGGTTGGTGGTGAACAGGCGGATGGGCAGGCCGGCGCGGTCCATCGAAATGCCGACGATGTGGCACAGCGCATCGTTATCGCCGCCTTGTTCCCTAGAGTCGGGAACCGCCGCCGCGGTGATGCCGGACGGCATGCCCAGCGGCCGCAGAAAGGTATGGAAATGCCCATGCTCTCCGGAAACCCGCTCGTCCTCCGGATGGGCATGGTAATAGTACTGGGCATGGAATTCGGCATCATAGACGTCGCCGGGGGGATAGTGCCGCCATTCGTAGAAAGTGCCGGCACCGCGCAGGACCTCCCCGACGATGTTGTCGCCGGTCTTGGCCAGAACGCGCTGGCAATTCATCACTTCGCGCGCAGCTTCGGCCATCGCCTGCAACTCGTCGCGTGACAGCGAACCGAAATCGGTCATCGCCGGAACATCCCGTCTCCGAAGCCCGACCTCCCGCCGGGTCATTGCAGCCCCGACCGCCGGAACCCGACTTGCCATTCCGGCGTCCCGCCCGATCAAGTCATCAGCTTAGCCCACAAACTTTGGATGGGCATTCGGGATTTTCGGCCTATCCCCGCATGGCGTGGACGAGCGCACCGTCGGCCTGGAACAGTGCGGCCGTAGAATCGGTTATCCTTACGGTCGCCGCCAGGGCCGCCGACGGGGTTGGAAACATGGTTGGGCGCTGTTTCGGGACATGCTGTGCCGTGGTTCTGACGGCCTGGGGCCACGGTGTCGCGGCGCCGGGCGGGGTCGCTGCGGGCGAGGCCCGTGCAATGCCATCGGGCCTGCCGGCCCTGGTCATGACGGCTCCGCCCGATCCGGCGGGAGCACGCCCGCAATGGCTGGCCCGGGCCGTCGGGCTGTTCGACCGGGGAGCGCTTGCCAACGAGTCGAACGTCAGGCGCCCCCTGACCAAGTGGATCGGGTCGATCGACATCGCGGTGCGCGGCGACGCGGGCGGCGAATGGCTGCCGCGAGTCGAGGAGATCGCCACCGAACTGGCGGAACTGACCGGCGAGGGTATCACCGTCCATGACAACCCCCTCTGGGCCGGCGACATCGACGTCTATCTGACCAACCGCGCCGGTTACTGGCCGTTCTTCGTCGATCCGGCCGACGGCAGGCGCGACCAGCCTTTCACCTGCATCGCCCTGCCCTCCGCAGTCGGCGGTGAGATGCGCAGCTCCAGGATCCATATCAACGCCGGAGCACTGCCGCCCCAGGCGGTCGGCGCCTGCCTGATCGAGGAGATCTTCCAGAGCATGGGCTTCTTCGGCGAGGCGCCGGACGACCCGACCTCGCTGCTGGACGATGGGGTCGGCTACCAGGAACTGGGGTCCATGGACCGGCTGCTCCTGCGGACGCTCTACGATCCGCGGCTGGCGGCCGGGATGGAACGGACCGAGGCGCTGGCCCTCGCGCGGGAGATCCTGGAGGAGCATCTGTCCCGGTAAGGGAAGAAGGGCAGCTTTGTCCGCTACCTTACGCCTGCCTCCTCGAAGTAGCGCGCGGCCCCGTCGTGCAGCGGGACCGCCAAGCCTTCCGTCGCGATGGAGGCTTTCTCCAGGGCCTGGAGCGCCGGGTGCAGGCGCCTGAATGCGTCGAAATCGTCGAACACCGTTTTGACGACTTCATAGACCACGCCGGCGTCCGCTCCGGCGGAGCTGGCCAGGACGGCCCTGACGCCGAAGGTCTCGACATCGTCCGGATTGCCGGTGTACATGCCGCCGGGAATGACGATCCGCGCGTAATAGGGGTCGTCATCGAGCAGCTTCCGGACCGGCCGGCCGTCGATGCCGATCAGCTTGACAGAACAGGTGGACGCGGCCTGCTGGATCAAGCCGTTGGGATGGCCTCCCGCATAGACCACGGCGTCCACCCGGTTGTCGCACAAGGCCCCCGCCTGCTCCGACGCCGGCAGTTCCGAGGCCAAGCTGAAATCGCGCGCCGTCCAGCCCCAGGCCTTCATTACCGTATCCATCATCGCCCGGTTGCCCGACCCGGGTTCGCCGACATTGACCCGCTTGCCTTCCAGGTCTTCGAAGGCGTCGATGCCGGCCTCGGCTCGCGCTATGACCGTGAAGGGCTCGCCGTGAAGCGCGAAGACCGAGCGCAGTTCCTTGTGGGGGCCCTGGTCGCGGAACCGCCCGCTGCCGTTGTAGGCGTGGAACAGCCAGTCCGATTGGGTCACGGCCATGTCCAGCTCGCCGGTGCGCAGGGCGCCGAGATTGGAGAACGATCCCTCCGTGGCCTCCACCGCGCATCGGATGTTGTGCTGGGTACGCGCCCGGTTGACCATCCGGCAGACAGCCCCCCCGGCGGGATAGTAGAGGCCGGTGACGGCGCCGGTACCGATGGTGAGATACCGGGGTTCCTGGGCATGGCCCGGGATGGACAGGGCCGGCATGGAAACGGCGGCCACGAAGAGGGCCAGGATGGTTCTGAACATTGCTCCTCAGGAATTCCGGCGCGGGCTTTCGCGGTCGAGCCTCGCCGTCTCGGCCAGCGACCACTCGACGAGGCGCCGCAGCACCTTCCCCAGCGCCTCGTCATAGGCGGCGATGATGTCCTCGAAGCCTGCTCCGCGGGCGGGTTCGAATGACTCGAAGGTCTTGCTGGCCTCGATGCTCCGACGCGGCATCGCGACCAGCTTGGCGTTGATGCGAACATGGACGCGCGGCGGCGCATTTTCCACCGCCGGGTCGTACTCGGCCTGGAACTCGCGCAGCTCGCTCTTCAGGATGACGTCGGAGCGCAGGCCGATGGTTTCGCGCCCGACGGAGAGCGCCTTGCCGGAGTTCTCGAAGCTCTCGACCATCAGGGTCTGGACCATGGCGGGCGCCCGGTCGGTCCAGCTGACGCCGGCATAGTAGTCGAGGCTGGTGGGGGCACGGCTCAGCGCGATCCGCCCTGTATCGATCCCGGCCGCAGCGACCGGCGGCTCGATCAGGATCTGGGAGCGGACCACCGGCAACCCGTCCGAGAAGGTGTTCTTGGGCGTCAGGGTGAACAGCTTGGGCGGAGGCGAGAATCCCGGCAGGGAGCAGGCGGCGAGCAGCCCGAGGGCAATGCAGCAGGCAGGCAGGAGCCGCGCGAGGAGCGGAACCGGGACGGGCATTCTCATGGGCTCACTCCACGCTCACGCCCTGGCGGGTTCCGCCGAACAGGAAATCGCCGGGATCGCGCTCCAGCCGGGTCGTCACCCGGCCCAGATTGTTGACCAGGCCCCTCAGTTCGGCGATCAGCAGGGTGAATTCGTAAAGGCCGGTGCCGGTGAAGTCGGCGATCGGCTCGCGGTTCTCCTTGACCAGCGCCTCGGCTTCCAGCGTCGCCCGGTTGAGCGACGCCGCCAGGGTCCGCAGTTCGCCGGTCACCCGCGAAACATCCGCCGTCACCCGGCCGGCGTCCCTGCCGACGCTCCCCAGCGTGGTGCGCGTCTGGCCAAGCGTCGCGTCGACGCCGTCCGTCAATCGCCCGGCATGGTCGCGCAGGTCCAGGACCAGGCCGTTCACCATGCCGAGGGTAGTACCCAGCTCCGTCACCGTCCCTTCCGCCCCGGCAGCGGCCCTGGCCAGATGGTCGGTCATGGTCCGGACATTGACGAGGATCCGGGAGACTTCGGCCTGGTTCTGCGCCGTCAGGAAGCCGGTGAGCTGGCCGGACAGGCCGACCAGCCGGTTCAGCAGCTCGGGGGTCGTCTCGACCAGCGCCGCGAGCGACGAGGGGCGGCTCTGGATGATCGGCAGCTCGCCGTCCTCCGCCTTCAGGAGCGGGCTCTCCTGGGTCCCGCCGGAGATCTCCACGTAGACGGCGCCGGACAAACCCTCCAATGCCAGGTAGGCGACCGCATCCTCCTTGATGGGGGTGTTCGCCGCGACCTCGATGGTGACGCGGACCCGGCCGATGTTCCTCGGGTCCAGGCGGATGTCCCGCACGGTGCCCAGCGCTATGCCGCGGTAGCGTACCGGGCTGCCCTCCTGCAATCCCGCGACCGAACCGGTGAACAGGATCTGGTAGCGCGACGAGCCCGCCTCCTCGAAGCCGGACTTGGCCAGCCAGACGGTGAAGGCGAACAGGCAGCCCATCAGGAACAGCGTGAAGACCCCGACCAGAAGATAGCTCGCCCGCGTCTCCATCCCTCAGGCCCCGCTCCCGGAAGTTTCCGCCCCGGCATCCAGCGCCGCCCGGCCTCGGGGACCGTGGAAATAGTCGCGGATCCAGGGGTGATCCAGGAGCCGCAGGGCATCCAGCGTATCGACCACGATCCGCCGGTCGATCAGGACGGCGATACGATCGCAGATGGCCCGCAGGCTGTCCAGGTCGTGGGTCACCATGAAGACGGTCAGTCCCAGGCTGCGCTGGAGGTTGCCGATCAGCTCGTCGAACGCGGCGGCGCCGATCGGGTCGAGGCCGGCGGTCGGCTCGTCCAGGAACAGGATCTCGGGGTCGAGCGCCAGCGCCCGTGCCAAGCCGGCGCGCTTCCGCATGCCGCCCGACAGTTCCGACGGGTACTTGGCTCCGGCCGACGGAGGCAGGCCGGTCATGGCGATCTTGATGCGGGCGACCTCCGCGATGGTGAGCGGGTCGAGACCGGTATGCTCCTTCAGCGGCACCATGATGTTCTGGGCGACGGTCATGGAGCTGAACAGCGCGCCGTCCTGGAAAAGCACGCCCCAGCGCGCCTGAAGCCGGATTCGGCCGGCGTCGTCCAGTTCGGCGGTGTCGTCGCCCAGCACCTCGATCCGGCCGGCGGCCGGACGGTTCAGCCCGATGATCGTCTTCAGCAGCACCGACTTGCCCGTGCCGGACCCGCCGACGACGCCCAGCACCTCCCCCCGGCGCACGTCGAGGTCCAGGCCGTCATGGACGGTCTGGCTGCCGAACCGGGTGACGAGGCCGCGCACCCTGATCACCGGCGCGGACGCCGGGATCACCGGCTCAGACGCCGAGATAGGAGAAGAGGATTGAAAAGAGCGCATCGAGCACGATCACCAGGAAGATCCCCACCACCACCGACCGGGTCGTCAGACGGCCGACGCTCTCGGCGCTGCCGCTCACCTTCAGCCCTTCGTAGCAGCCGACCAGCGCGATCACGAAGGCGAATACGGGCGCCTTGGACAGGCCCACCATCAGGGTGGACAGGGTGATCGCGCCGTGGAGCTGCTGTACGAACTGCCCGAAACTGATATCCAGCACGAAATAGCACATAACCGCGCCCCCCACGAGACCGACGACGTCGGCGTAGAAGGCGAGCAGCGGCAGGGTGACCATCAGCGCCAGCGCGCGCGGCAGAACCAGCAGCTCCATCGGGTCGAGTCCCAGCGTGCGCAGCGCGTCGACTTCCAGGTTGACCTTCATCGTGCCGATCTGGGCGGTGAAGGCCGACCCGGAACGGCCGGCGATGATGATCGACGTCATCAGGATGCCGATCTCGCGCAGGATCGAAATGCCCAGCAGGTTGACCACGAACAGCTCGGCGCCGAACTGGCGGAGCTGGTCCGCCCCCTGGTAGGCCAGCACGACGCCGATCAGGAACGACAGCAGCCCGACGATCGGCAAGGCGTTCAGCCCGGTCTGCTCCATGTGGTGGACGAGCGCGGTGAACCGCAGCCGGCGCGGTTCGATCGCGGTCCGGCCCAGCGCCGCCACCATCATGCCGAGGAAGCTCAGCAGGCTCGCCAGCTCCTGCGCCGCCTGCACCGCGGCGCGGCCGGTCCGCTCGACCATCGCCACGATCGGATGGGCCCGCGTCAGCCGTGACGGCTCGCAGCTCCGATCGGCCCGGTGGACGGCTTCGATCAGGGCGGCGTGCTCGGGCCGGGCGCCGGTCATCTCGACCGGTATGCCGTCCGCCTCCAGGCGGTCCATCAGCCGCAGCAGCAGGAGGGCCCCCACGGTATCCACGGCGGCGAGGCCGGAGAGATCCAGGCTGAGGCTGGCACCCGGCCGCGGACGCACCGCGGCGATATCCGGGGCAAGGACGCCGGCGGTCGCGATGACCCATGGTCCCGTCGCCGCGAGCACGCCGCCTGCAACCTCGCCATCCTCGGCCCACGCCAGCCCGGCCCGATGATCCGTCAAGAGGGGTCTCCCGTTTGCAAGTGGGGCGCGGGGCGACTAGGATGCGGGCTCTTCAGCCTTCGACGGCGTCAGGCCCAGGGCAAGTCACGGGAACGCGCAGGACAGCGATGAACATCAAGGACCATATCCGAAGCATCCCGGATTTTCCCAAGCCGGGCATCCTGTTCTACGACATTTCGACCCTGCTGGCCCATGCCGATGCCTGGCAGGAGACCGTCCGCCAGCTTTCCGACGCGGTGAGGCCGCACAAGCCCGACCTGCTGGTCGGCATCGAGTCCCGGGGGTTCCTGGTCGCCGCCCCGCTGGCGCTCTCGCTCGGGCTGGGCTTCGTGATGATCCGCAAGCGCGGCAAGCTGCCGGGCGACATCATAACCCACAGCTACGACCTGGAATACGGGACCGACACCATCGAGATCCAGGCCGACGCCATCAAGCCCGGCTCCCGCGTGGTCGTCCTGGACGACCTGCTGGCGACCGGAGGGACAATGGCCGCCGCAGTCAGCCTGCTGCGCCGGATGGGTGCCGAAGTGGCCGCCGCGCAGTTCATCATCGAACTCGGTTTCCTGAACGGCGCCGCGAAGCTCGACGTGCCGGCCCAGGCGCTGGTGACCTACGAGTCCTGACGCCGTTCCTCATCCGCGAAGACGTCGTCGGGCGACGCCGCGGTCAGCGAACGCCTCAGAATCGTGTCGAGCCGATCGGGAGAAGCCCGGAGCAGACGGGCCTCGACCTCGGGCGGCACCAGGCCGAATCGCGTCTCCAGGGTAAGCCGGATGCTCTCCAGCTTTCCTTCCGTCCTGCCCTCCGCCTTTCCCTCGATCACACCCTTGGCATGACCCTCGTTCAGCCATTGCTGTGCAGCGAGCGATACCATGTCCTGCTCCCGGTTGGGCCTGACCCTGCCGTTCACCATCCTCATCATGTCGACGGAGATCCGCGGGTACATCTCCAGCATATAGTACAGCACTTTCTCCGCCAGGGGCGAGCCCTCGCGCAGGCCCGACAGCACCGCCTCCAGCAGCATCTCCGGGTCGGGCTGGCGGTAGACATACTTCAGCGGCAGCAGCGCCGCCCGGACCTCCGGATCGGAGGACAGCTGGTCGTCGGGGATGGGAACGATGTTGCAGACGACGTAGCGGAAGTCGCGCAGCAGCTCCCGCAGGCCCTCGTCGGCACCGATGACGTCGATGATCGACGTCGGCACCGTCCACGGTCCCCGGCCGTGATAGAACACCAGCGGGACGACCGGGGGCAGCCGGCGCATCCTGGAAGCATCATCACCGACGAAGCTCTCCCAGATGTCGACCAGGTAGCCCAGCACCTGGAGCGGCGTCCGGAGATCGGGGTGGCTCTTGTGCTCCAGAAGCACATAGATCAGCAGGGTGCCGCCGTCGCGCAGGCGGACCGAGAACAGCCGGTCGACCCAGCTCGGCGTCAGCGTCCGGTCGACGAAGCTGCCGTCCAGCGGCACCGGCGGCTCGTCGCCCAGGCGGGCGGCGATCTCGGCCGGCAGGTAGTCGCGGATCAGGATGCCGGCCCGGACCGGATCGTCCAGCAATGCGCGGAACAGAAGGTCGTGCTGCTGGCCCATCGGGAGGCGACCGTCCGCATGCGGTGGAATGATCGCGGCAAAAGACAGCCGTCCGGTCCGATCAGCAATGCGGCATCTCGCCCCGAGATCGAATCCTAAAGTGCCGCCGCGGCCCGTTTCGCCGCGGCCAGCAGCATGGCGTCCCCGCCCCGGCGGGCGACCAGGGAGAGGCCGACCGGGCAGCCGTCGACTTCGGCCGCCGGGATGCTGACCTGGGGCAGGCGCGCCAGGCCGGCGATGCAGGTCATGCTGAGGACGCGGGCACGGAACTGGTCCAGGTCGGCCTGCGGCGTGCCCCTCAGCGGCGCCACGGTGGGAGAGGTCGGCATCAGCAGCAGGTCGCCCGTGCCGAGCAGGCTGTCCATCTGCTCGGTCACGCGGCGGCGGAAATTGTCGGCCTTCGCCGCGGCCTCCCCGGTGACGGTCGACGCGGCCTCGAACCGCTCCGCCACGCCCGGCCCGAAATGCGGCCTGTGCCCGGTGATCCAGGCGCCGTGGGTACTCCAGACCTCGTGCATCTGGAGAGTCCTGAAGGCGTCCAGCCAGCCGTCGGCCAAGCCCTTGCGGCTGAGGGTGACGTCGCGCGGCGATCCCAGCGCCGCGGTCACGGCATCGATCGCGGGTCCCAGCGCCTGCCGCACCGGGCCGTCGGTGAGCGCGAAGGCGTCCTCGACCAGCAGGATGTTGCGCGACCGGCCGCCTTCTTCCCGCAGGTCCAGCAGCACCTGCCCCAGCCGTTCCAGCAGGCCGGCATCGGGCGCGAACCAGCCGACCGTGTCGAAGCTGGGCGCCAGCGGCGTCACGCCGTCGATCGGGATGCGGCCGTGGGTCGGGCGGAAGCCGTAGATGCCGCAGAAGGAGGCCGGAACCCGGACCGAGCCTCCCGTATCGGTGCCGAGCGCCAGCGGAACGGCGCCGCCCGCCACGGCGGAAGCCGACCCGCTGGACGAGCCGCCGGGGATCCGTTGGGGCGCCCTGGGATTCAGCGGCGTGCCGTAATGGGCGTTCTCGCCGTTGATGCTGAAGGCCAGCTCGTCGGTGACGGTCTTGCCCACCAGCCGCGCGCCGGCGTCGAGCACCGCCTGCACCGCCGGCGCGGTGCTCGACGGCACCGGATGGGAGGCGAGCCAAGTGGGGTTTCCGGCACAGGTCGCGTGGCCGGCCACGTCGTAGAGATCCTTGGCCGCGAAAGTCAGCCCGGACAGAGGGCCGCCGGCGGCCCCCGCGACGTCCAGATCGACATGGCGGCAAAAGGCTCCGAGCTTTTCCCTCGCGAGGTGTTCCCGATCGGCAGATCCCATTTCGTCCCGACCCATCTTCCGCCTATGACGCCTTTCCATACGATAGACCGCTTCCCCCGCGCATCAAGCCCATAAGGCGGGCAGAACCCCGCACAAATCCTGTGCAGGAGAGCACCCTCCGGCGCGCCAGCCACGCCCATACCGCGGTACGTCCGCTTCCGTCCCGTTTGGCACGGCATATGCGACCAGTGGCTACCACGGTGACCCTCGACCATGGGAGGAATAACTTGGCGATGACTCCGCTCGGCTCCGCACCGGCCAACCGGTGGCGGGTATCCAGGGAAACCGTGGACATGGTGCGGCCGCCGGCGACGCCGTACCCGCTCGCCGCCAGAGCCGAACCCCAAAACCTGGTGATCGACCTGGCGCGGACCGCCATCATCGTGATCGACATGCAGAACGACTTCTGCTCGCCCCGAGGCTGGCTTGCCCGGGCCGGGGTGGACGTGACGTCCGCCCGCACGCCGATCGCCCCGCTCGCGGCACTGCTGCCCAAGCTGCGGTCCAAGGGAGTGCCGGTGCTGTGGGTGAACTGGGGCAACCGGCCGGACCGGCTGAATCTCAGCCCGTCGCTGCTTCATGCCTGCAACCCGACCGGCGAGGGCATGGGACCGGGCGATCCGCTGCCCGGCCCGGCAGGCCCTGCCGCCGGAGCCGGGATGCTGGAGCGCGACGGCTGGGCGGCGGCCATCGTCGATGGACTGGATGCGGCGCCGAACGACATCCATGTCGCCAAATACCGGATGAGCGGCTTCTGGGATACCGAGCTGGACAGCATCCTGCGCAATCTCGGCATCCGGACGCTGCTGTTCGCCGGCGTCAACCTGGACCAGTGCGTGATGTGCACCCTGCAGGACGCCAGTTTCCTGGGTTACGACTGCATCCTGGTCAACGACTGCTGCGCCACCACGTCGCCGAGCTATTGCCTCGAAGCGACGCTGTACAATGTCAAGCAGTGCTTCGGCTTCGTCACGACCTCCGACCATCTGCTGAACGGCTTGAAGGACTGAGCGACATGGATCCCATGGTCAAGACCGCCGGCGACGACCGGGCGTTCCGGACCAGTCCGGACGATACGAAAGACGGGACAGCCGCGACCGGCCTGCGGTCGTCATGACCGCCTCCCGGACGGCGCAGGACCGCGAGACGCCTCCGCTGCCGGTACGGCAGCCCCGCACCGTCTCCATGACCACGCGCGACGGAATCCGGCTCGATGCCGACATCCATGAGCCGGACGCGGCCGGTCCCTTCCCGGTTCTGCTGATGCGCCAGCCCTATGGCAGGGCGATCGCCTCGACGGTCGTCTACGCGCATCCCGCCTGGTACGCGGCGCACGGCTACATCGTGGTGATCCAGGACGTCCGGGGCTGCGGCACGTCGGCCGGCGACTTCAGGCTGTTCGAGCGCGAGGCGGAGGACGGCGCCGACGCGGTCGCCTGGGCCGCCGGATTGCCGGGTTCGACCGGAGCCGTCGGCATGTACGGCTTTTCCTACCAGGGCAACACGCAGCTGCTGGCGCTGGCCGGCGGCTCCCCGGCGCTGAAGGCGCTGTGCCCGGCCATGATCGGCTGGGACATGCATGGCGACTGGGCCTACGAGGGGGGAGCCTTCCGGCTGGCCGACAACCTGGGCTGGGGCATCCAGATGGCGGCCGAGGCGGCACGGCGGCGCAACGACTTCATCGCCCACCAGGCGCTCTACGCCGCCTCCCGCGCGCTGCCGCTGGACGAGGAACTGCCGACCCATCCGCGGGTGCTGCGGGGCTATGCCCGCTACACCCACTACGACGACTGGCTGGGCAATCCGCTGCCCGGCGGCTACTGGGACGCGATCTCGCCGCGCGCCGCGCTGGCCGGCAGGGATGTGGACGTGCCGATGCTCCATATCGGCGGCTGGTTCGACCAGATGCTGACCGGCACGCTGGCGGCTTTCCGGGAAATCAGCGCCCGGACTGAAGCCCCGCAACGCCTGATCGTCGGTCCGTGGTCGCACCTCCCCTGGGGGCGCCGGGCCGGCAAGGTCGATTTCGGGCCGGAGGCGGCGCGTTCCATCGACCGCGATCAGCTCGCCTGGTTCGACCGTTTCCTCAAGGGCGCGGCGGTGCCCGATGCCCCGGCGGTCGAGCTGTTCGACCTGTGCGCCGGGTGCTGGCGGAGCTTCGACGCCGTTCCGGACCCGGAACCGGCTTCGCTCCATATCTCCAGCACGGGCTTGGCGGCCGCCACGACGGAGGACGGTGTGCTGGCCGAACGGCCCGGCGCTTCCGGGATCGACCGGATCGTGCATGATCCGTGGCGGCCGGTGCCGACCGTCGGCGGCCACGCCTCCAGCCTTGGCGGCATGCGCGACCGTTCGGAGATCGACCAGCGCGCCGATGTCGCCTGCTATACCACCGACCCGCTGTCGTCGGCGGTGCTGCTGGCCGGGGCGGTCACCCTGGAACTGACGGTTGAAGCCGACGCTCCCAGCTTCGACGTGTCCGCCGTGCTGTCCAAGGTGGAGCCCGACGGACGGACATTCAACCTGACGCAGGGCCATGTCCGGGCCGAGGAAGGTGCGGCGACCCGGCCGCTACGGGTCCCGATGCGGGCGCTGTGCGCCACGGTGCCGGCCGGTAGCCGGCTCCGCCTCAGCCTCGCCGGTGCCTGCTTCCCGGCGTTTCCGGTCAATCCCGGCACCGGGGCGGAACCGGCCGAGACCCGGCTGGTGGACTGCCGGACGATCACGCTGGCCTTCCATGCCGCTGGAACCCGCCTGCTCGTTCCGCTAATCAGAACGGCATGAGAATCAACGTCATCTATGCCCACCCCGCCGACGGCAGCTTCAACGCCGCGATCCACCGCACCGTGGTCGATACGCTGATCCGGGCCGGGCACGAGGTCCGCGATTTCGACCTCTATGCCCGCGGGTTCGAGCCTTGCCTGAGCGCCGCCGAACATGGAGCCCACTACGCCCAGGGCGAGAACGAGGCGCCGGTCCAGGAGTATGTGGACGCCCTGCGCTGGGCCGAGGCGCTGGTCTTCGTCTTTCCGACCTGGTGGTACGGCGTGCCGGCCATCCTGAAGGGTTACCTGGACCGTGTCTGGCTTCCGGGCGTGGCCTTCCACCTGCCGCCGGACGGCGGGCGGATCCGTCCCGGCCTGACCAACGTCCGGAAGCTCGCGGTGGTGACCACCCACGGGGCGCCGTGGTGGTTCATGAAGTTCTGGATGCGGGAGCCGGGCAAGGCGGTGTTCATGCGCGGGCTGAAACCATTGCTGGCGCGCGGGTGCCGGACCGTTCACATGGCACACCCGTCCATGGACAAGTCCACCCCGGAAAGCCGCGGACGGTTCCTGCGGAAAGTCGAGAAGACCCTCTCGAGCTTCTGACACCGTCGCACAAGGACGATGACGGGAAGTTCGACACATTCGGATTGAAAATTTTCATAAAGGGCCAGTAAATTCAAACTTCGGTCCACTCGGTTCAAGCGGTGTCCCAATGCAGATCCTGATCGCCGAGGACAATGTCATCAATCAAAAGTTGGTGGACCTGATCTGCCGGAAAGCCGGTTACCAGACCCGCATCGTCCCGGACGGCGAGGCGGCGGTCGAGGCGATGAAGGACGGCGGCATCCAGCTGGTCCTGATGGACGTGATGATGCCCCGGATGGACGGCATACAGGCGACGCGCCTGATCCGCGCCATGCCCGGGGAAACCGGCCGCATTCCCATCGTGGCGGTCACGGCCCATACCGACGGCGACAACCGGGAGGCCTGCCACTCCGCCGGGATGGATGCCTTCATCGGCAAGCCGGTGCGCCCCGCGGAGTTGCTGACGGTGATGGCCGACCTGCTGACCCGGGGATCGGCCTGACGGCCGCTACTCCGCCGGGTGGGGCTGGGCGCCGGCCGGCGCCGCATCCTCGAACGGCTTCTTGCGCGCGATGTAGGTATAGACCGTCGGCACGACGAACAGCGTCAGCAGGGTGCCCAGCAGCATGCCGCCGACGATCACGGCCCCGATCGCCTGCCGGCTTTCCGCCCCGGCGCCGGTCGCCAGGGCCAGCGGCACCGCTCCCAGGACCATGGCGCCCGTCGTCATCAGGATCGGCCGCAGGCGCAGCACGGCGGACCGGACCACGGCGTCGCGCACCTCCACCCCCTGGCGCTGGAGCTGGTTGGCGAACTCGACGATCAGGATGCCGTGCTTGGTGATCAGCCCCACCAGGGTCACCAGACCGATCTGGCTGTAGACGTTCATGGTGGCCCCGGTCAGCTTCAGCGCCAGCAGGGCGCCGGTCATCGACAGCGGCACCGTCAGCATGATCACGAAGGGATCGACGAAGCTCTCGAACTGCGCCGCCAGCACCAGGTAGATGAAGGCCAGCGCCAGGATGAAGGTGACGTAGAGGCTGCTGCTCGATTCGCGGAACTCGCGGCTCTGGCCCGCATAGTCGACCTGCGCCGCCGCCGGCAGCGACCGTTCGGCCGCGGCGGTCAGGAAGGCCAGCCCCTCGCCCAGGGTATAGTTCGGCCCCAGGGTCGCGGTGATCGTGGCCGAGCGGAGCTTGTTGAAATGGTTCAGCTCCTTGGGCGAGACCCGCTCCTCGACCTTGAGCAGGTTGGCGAGGCTGACCATCTCGCCCTGCTTGCCGCGCACATAGATCCGGGCGATGTCGTCCGGGTTGGTGCGGTCGATGTCGGCGACCTGGACCACCACGTCGTACTGCTTGCCGTTCTGCTTGAACCGGGTGACCTGCCGGCCGCCCAGCAGGGTTTCCAGCGTGCGGCCGATGGTGTCGATCTCCAGCCCCAGGTCGGCCGCCTTGTCGCGGTCGAGCGAGACCTTCAGCTCCGGCTTGTTCAGCTTCAGGTCGGTATCGACGTTGACCAGGCCCGGATTGGTCCGCGCCTCCGCCAGCATCCTGTCTACCATGCCCTGGAGCTCGGAATAGGGGAGCGAGGTCTGGATGACGAACTGGATCGGCTTCTCGGTCGGGCTCTGCCCCAGCGACGGCGGGTTGGCCGGAAACGCCAGGGTTCCGGGGACGCCGAAGAATTTCGGCGCGAGCTGCTGGACCACCTGCTGCTGCTTGACCTCGCGGTCGTCCCAGTCGGTCAGCCGCACGAAGGTGATACCCTGGTTGACCACCGGGAAGCCCACGACCATGAAGAACTTCTCGACGACGGGCACTTGCTTGATGAAGCCCTCGATCGCACGGGCATAGCGGTCGGTGTACTGGATGGTCGACCCTTCTGGGGCGATGATGATCCCGACGATCGTGCCGCGGTCCTCGGTCGGCGCCAGCTCCGACTTGATCTGGCCGAACAGGACATAGCTGGCCGCGGCGACGCCGATCCCGACCAGCAGGATCAGCGGCCGGGCCTTCAGCGAGACGCTGAGCAGCCAGCGGTAGCCGTTGGTGAGGCCGTTCAGCAGCGACTCGATCAGGTTGTAGAAGAAGCCGTGACGCGCCTGATGCTTCAGCAGCTTGGAGCACATCATCGGCGACAGGGTCAGCGCCACGAAGCCGGAGACCAGCACGGCGCCCGCCAGGGTCAGCGCGAACTCGGTGAAGAGCCGCCCCGTACGTCCGGTCTGGAAGCCGATCGGCGCGTACACCGCCGCCAGGGTGATGGTCATCGCGACGACGGCGAACCCGATCTCGCGCGAGCCCTGGATCGCCGCGCGGAACGGCGGCATCCCTTCTTCCACGTGGCGGTAGATGTTCTCCAGCATGACGATGGCGTCGTCCACCACCAGCCCGATCGCCAGCACCATGGCCAGCAGGGTCAGCGTGTTGATGCTGAAGTCGAACACGTACATGATCGCGAAGGCGCCGATCAGGGATACCGGGATCGTGACCAGCGGGATCAGGGTCGCGCGCAGCGAGCGCAGGAAGAAGAAGATCACCAGGACGACCAGCACGATCGCTTCCAGGATCGTGTGGAACACCGCGTCGATCGATTCGGCGATGAAGACGGAGCTGTCGTAGCCGATATCGACGCTCATGCCTTCCGGCAGGCCGGCGCGGATCACCGGCAGCGTCCGCTGCACCGCTCCGGAAACTTCCAGCGGGTTCGCGGTCGATTGCTTGACGACGCCCATGGCGACGGCGTTGCGTCCGTTGAACCGGGCGTTGACCCGCTCGTCCCGGGCGCCCAGCTCCGCCCGGCCGACGTCGCGCAGCCGGACCAGATATCCCGATTCGTCCCGCAGGATGACGTTCTCGAACTCGGCCGGCGTCCGCATGTCGGTCTCGGACACGACGGTGAACTCGCGTTGCGCGCTCTCCACCCGGCCGGCCGGGATCTCGATGTTCTGCCGGCGCAGCGCCGTCTCGACGTCCTGGGGCGTGACCTTGTAGGCGGCCATGCGGGTCGGATCGAGCCAGATCCGCATGGCATACTTGCGCTCGCCGAAGATCCGGACATCGGCCACGCCGGGCAGGTTCTGAAGCCGGTCCTTGACGAACCGGTCGGCGTAGTCGGTCACCTCCAGCGGGGTGTTCCGGTCGCTGGAGAAGGCCAGATAGATGATCGGCTGGGCGTCCGCCTCGACCTTGGCGATCACCGGCTCGTCGATCTCGTCCGGCAGGGAGCCGCGCACCCGTCCGACCCGGTCGCGGACGTCGTTGGCCGCCACGTCGGGGTCGCGGGTGATCCGGAAGCGGACGGTGATCTGGCTGGTTTCCGACCGGCTGATGGAGGACATCACGTCGATGCCCTCGATGCCGGACAGGCTCTCCTCCAGCGGCTGGGTGACCTGGCTTTCGACGATCTCGGCGCTGGCGCCCTGGTACTTGGTGGACACGGTGACCACCGGCTCGTCGATCTTGGGATATTCGCGCACCGCCAGCCGCTGGTAGGCGACGATGCCGATCAGCAGCACCGTCAGGCTCATGACGGTGGCGAGCACCGGGCGGCGGACGCTCAATTCGGAGAGCTGCATGGTCTCAGCTCCCGACCGGGGGACCACGGTGACCGGCACGCCGTCGCGGATCTTCAGATGGCCGGCGGTGACCACCATGTCGCCCGGCAGGAGCCCGTCCACGATCTCGACCTTGGCGGCGCGGCGCTCCCCGGTGCGGACCTTGACCCGCTGCACCTTCCCCTCCGCCACTTTGAAGACGAACTGGTCGGTCCCGACCGCGACCAGGGCCTGCTCCGGCACGAGGATAGAGGCCTCGCGGGTCGTCAGGGTCAGGGTAACGCGGGCGAACAGGCCGGGGCGCAGCGCGTCGTCGCCATTGGGTACGCGGGCGCGGACATTGATGCTTCGGCCGTTGACGTCGACCAGCGGGTCGATCGCATAGACGGTGCCGCCGAAAGCTCGTCCCGGCACGGCATCGACCGTGACCGCCAGGGTCTGGCCGACCCTGACCGAGGGCAGGTACAGCTCGGGCACGCGGAAATCCAGCTTCAGCGTGTCGATCGCTTCCAGGTTGACGATGTCCTTGCCGGACTGCACCACGTCGCCGACGCTGACCCAGCGCAGGCCGAGCACGCCGTCGAACGGCGCCGTCAGGTCCAGCTTGGCGAGCTGGGCCCGCGCCAGCGACACCGAGGCCTCGTCCGCCAGCAGCTTGGCGCGCGCCTGGTCCCGGGCCCGGGCGCTGCCCGAACCCTGGCGGAACAGCTCGTCGGCGCGGTCCGCCTCGGTCCTGCTGAGATTGAGGCTGGCCATGGCCTGCTCCAGCGTCGCCCGGGCAATGGCGTCGTCGAGCTTGAGCATGACCGTGCCCTTGCGGATCCGCTGCCCCTCGTTGAAGCGGATCTCGGTAATCCGTCCCGCGACCTCCGGCCGGATCACGACCGACTCGTCGGAGAAAAGCGTTCCGACCGAGGTCACGGTGCGCGACACGTCGCCGACCTCGACCTGCTCCGCCTCCACCGGGATGCCGCCGGGCGGACCGCCGCCACCGCCGGGACCACTGCCGCCGGGTGCCTGGGCGGCAGCCGGCATGTCGGCGCCCTGGTGGACCGTGAAGTACCACCAGGCCCCGCCGCCGAGACCCAGCAGTGCCAGAAGGATGAACAAGCGTCCGAACAGCTTCATGGATCGTTCCGGCCCCAACCGGCCCGGCCCCTCTACGGAGGATCTCTGGAAGGTGCATACGAAACCATCCGCACCCCTTTTCTAAAATGATCATGGCTTTGTCGGCACGCAAAGTCGAGCCTGCCGAACGGCGCGAGGCGCATGCAAGCCATGCGGGCAGAGCGGCCCGACGGCGGCCGTCCTACGCGAACAGCTCGTCCAGTTCCCGGTAGTCCGGCACTTTCGCCTCCAGCGGAACGCCGGCGCGGAGGACGGTGCGGTCGGACTGGGGCCGTGACAGCAACTCGCTGTAGGTGCGCGCCCGGAACGCGACCAGGTCGGCGGTCCGGCCGGCGCCGATCAGGCCGGCGTCGTCCAGCCGCATCACATGGGCCGGAACCGGCGCCGTGGTGCGCGGCCAGTCGCCGAACGGACGGTCCAGGTGCAGGATGCGGGTCGCCTCGCGATAGACTTCCACCATGTCGTGGTCGCCATAGCCGTAGAATGGGTCGCGGCAATTGTCGGAGGCGACGGCCACCGGGATGCCGCGGGCCCGCATCTCGTGCAGCAGGGTGACCCCGCGCCAGCGCGGGGTCCGGCCCGGCGTCCGGTCCTGGAGATAAAGGTTGCACATGGGCAGCGTGACCACGCAGAGCCCCGCCTCGGCCACCAGATCCAGGGTGGCGAGCGCCCGGTCCGGCTCCTGGGTGGCGAGGCTGCAGCAATGGCCGCACAGCACCCTGCCCTTGAAGCCCGTCCGCAGCACGGCCCGGGCGATGTGGTGGAGGCTTTCGGCACCGGGATCGTCGGTTTCGTCCACGTGGAAATCCACGTCGAGCCCACGCTCGGCCGCCAGCGCGAAGAGCCGGTCGAGGGCCGCGTCCAGGCCGGGGATCATGTAGCCGACGCAGCCCAGCACGCCGTCATGGCGCTGCACCAGGTCGGCGATCCGGACGGCCTCGTCGGTCAGATAGGTCTCCACCATGATCAGCGACACCGCCTGCAGCGCGATGCGGCCGGCCCAGCGCTCGCGCGCCTCGGCGAAAACCGGCCAGGAGATGTCCGCCTGCTTGCCCAGGGAATCCAGGTGGGTGCGGACCGCGGCGGTGCCGTGGGCGTAGCTGCATTTCAGCCCGAACTCCATCCGGGCGGCCACGTCCCGGGCGCTCCAGTTGGCCTCCCGGTCCCGCTCGACGGCGGCAAGCGCCCCCGTGAAGGTGCCGTCCGGGTTCTCCCGGCGCGGCCAGATATGCCCCTTGTCCAAGTGGGTGTGGAGATCGACCGGGCAAGGCCAGACGATTCCGTTCTCCAGGGTGACGCCCGGGCCGCAGCAGGGCGCCGTGCCGCCGGGCAGGACCGCCGCGATCTTGCCATGCTCGATCCGCAGATCCACGGCGACCAGATCGTCGCCGCCCGCGCGGGTTGCCACTTCGGGCGGCGGGTCGGCGAGCAGGGACAGGGGAACGGTGGCCTTCTTCAGCCAGAACTTCGCGCCCAGGGAGGCGCCGGCGAAGGACTTCTGGAAGGAAATCGGCATGATCTGCGACCGGTCTCTCGGCTACGGATGCGGTTCTCTCGGATGGGCCCGCTGGTGGTCCTGCACAGTGTTTTTGATGACGTTCGGCGGAGCGGAGTGCCGCAGGTCGGCCTTCGCCCGTCAGGGCGAACGCCGACAACCTGCGTCAACGCTCCGGCCACGCTGTCGGCGTCGGCCTTCGGCCGAGGCCGACCTACGATAAATCAATCAAAACCACTGTGCCGAGCCACTAGTCAGTTTTCCCGTCTGACGGCGCTCTCGTGCCAGCGCCTCAGCATGAAGTGCTGGAGCGCCGTCAGCACCATGAATATCACGATCCCCAGGGCGGAGAGCAGTATGAGCGCCGCGAACATGCGCGGAATGTTGAGCCTGTTGCCCGATTCCACGATCCGCCATGCCAGCCCGGTGGCCGACCCGCTGCCGGCGACGAACTCCGCCACGACGGCGCCGATCAGCGCGAGCCCGCCGGAAATCCTCATGCCGGCCAGCAGGTAGGGAAGCGCGGTCGGAAGCTGGAGCTGGGTCAGGACCTGCCAGCGCGACGCGCCGTAGAGCTGGAACAGGTTGCGCAGATTGTGGTCGGCCGAGTTGAGGCCGAGGGTCGTGTTGGACAGGATCGGGAAGAACGCCACCAGCCAGGCCAGGATCAGCAGCGCCTCTTCCACCCGGTCGAAGCCGACCCAGATGATCACCAGCGGCGCGATCGCAACCACCGGCGTCACCTGCAGGATCACGGCATAGGGGAACAGCGCCAGTTCCAGGATGCGCGACTGGCTGAACAGCACCGCCAGCAGCACGCCGCCGGCCACGGCCAGCAGGAAGGCCTGGATCGTGATGGCCAGGGTCAGCCACAGGCTGGGCGCCAGCGTGCCGAAATCGTCCACCAGGCTGCGGAAGACCATCGACGGCGGCGGCAGCACGAACTTCGGGACCTCGTGGTACCGGACCAGGAACTCCCAGAGGCCCAGCATCAGGGCGCCGACCAGCAGCGGCAGGGTGATCCTGACGACGGGCAGCAGACGGTCCGGGCGGGTCGCGGCGGGCATGTCAGCCCTCCTCCCCGGCCATGGCGCGCCGCAGCTCCGCCGACACGGCGCGGCAGTGCCCGGCATAGGTCGTCCCGGTGCGGAACTCCTCGCCGCGCGGATAGGGGGCGTCGATCTCCAGGTCGGCGATGATCCGGCCGGGCCGGGCGGCCATGACCACGATCCGCCGGGAAAGATACACGCTCTCGAACACGCTGTGGGTGACGAAGACCACGGTCCAGCCGCGGCCGTGCCACAGCTCCAGCAGGTCGTGGCTGAGCCGGGACCGGGTGATCTCGTCCAGCGCCGCGAACGGCTCGTCCATCAGAAGCACGGACGGCCTGGTGATCAGCGCGCGGGCGATCGACACCCGCATCTTCATGCCGCCCGACAGTTCCCTCGGGTAGGCTTTGCCGAAACCCTGGAGACGGACCATCTCCAGCGCCTCGGCCACGCGGTCGCGCGCCGCGCGGCGGCCGATGCCGGCCAGTTTCAGGGGCAGGTAGACATTGTCCGCGACGGTCGCCCAGGGCATCAGGGTCGGTTCCTGGAAGACGAAGCCGATGCCGCGCTTCGGATCGACGCCGCCCGCCCAGTGGATACTGCCCGCGGTCAGGTCGCCCAGGCCGGCGATCAGGCGGAGCACGGTGCTCTTGCCGCAGCCGGACGGCCCGAGCAGGCTGACGAACTCCGACCTGCCGATCCGCAGATCGACGCCGCTGAGCGCCACGGTGCCGTTGGAATAGGTCTTGCCGATCCCGCTCAGGGTGACCAGCGGCGATGCCTCCGGGGATCGGGAAAAGAGGGGAGCGGGATCCAATGCGGAGGGGACCATGACCCCGCCCCCCTTGAGTGAACTGTTGACGGATGAGCCGAGCGGCATCCGGGGATGCTATTTGCGCATTTCCAGGGCATGGCCCTTGTTGACGAAGTCCAGCGAGAAGGCCCGGGCATAGTCCAGGTCGGCCGGATAGACGCCCTCCGCGGCCATGCCGTCGAAGAAGGTCTTCCAGCGCCGCTCCGTCATGGCGCCGATGCCCAGCTTCGCGGTGTCGCCGCTGTCGACGATGCCGTATTCCTTCATCTTGGCGATGCCGTAGGCGATCGTTGCCTCTGTCATTTCCGGGTTGTCCTCGCGGATCAGGGCGTTGCCCGGGGACGGATCGCCGTAGAGATAGCTGTACCAGCCCTCGATCGTGGCGTTCACGAAACCCTGCACGACGTCGGGCTTGCGGTCGATCAGGCTCTGCGTTGCAAGAACCATGGCGCTGTACGAGGGATAGCCCGCGTCGGCCATCAGGAAGACCTGGGCATCCACGCCGCCTTCCGCCTTGACCTGGAAAGGCTCGCTGGACAGGTAGCCCTGCTGGATCGCCGTCCTGTCCGTGAGCCACGGCGCCATGCTGAAGGTGTAGGCCCGGACCTGGTCGTCGGTGAAGCCGTACTTCGCCTTCAGCCAGACCCAGAAGGTGCTGCGCGCCGAGTTGGAGATCAGGATGGGCTTGCCCTTCATGTCCGCGATCGACCTGACGTCGTCGCGCGGATGGGTCATCAGGATCTGCGGATCCTTCTGGAAACTCGCCATGACCGCGCGCACCGGCGCACCCGCCTGCACGAGGTTCAGGGGATAGAAGCTGTTGGACCCCAGCGCCATGTCGACCGCCCCGGCGGCCAGGAGCTGCTGGGTGTCGGTACCCGGGCCGCCCATGCGGATCGTCACGTCCAGGCCGTGCTTCCTGTAGAGCCCCGTCGCGAGCGCCTGGTAGAAGCCGCCGTGCTCCGCCTGGGCCTTCCAGTCGGTCGCGAAGACGACCTTCTCCAGGGCGGAGGCCCCGCCGCCGGACGGCAGGAACGCGGTCACCGCGGCAAGAACGCCGAGTTTCACCAGGGTCCTGCGCAGCATGATGCCTCCCGATGGTCAGACGATCTGGAAACCTGCAAAGGTCATACCAATCGGGGAAGGTTGATACTCTCATGCCTGCGGCATCGTTGCCGCCTAAAAAAGCACCGTTAAGGCAATTGCCGAGCAAAATTTAAGCAATCAGCCGCCGCGCTACGGCTCATACGCGGTCGCGCAACGCATCGAGCGGGAAGCGGTCCACCTCGCTCAGCAGTTCCACGAGGCACCGGGCCGCGTGGTCGACCAGCTTGGCTCCCCGATCGGCGTCCGCGTCCGTCGCGTCGCCGCAAGCGCCGAACAGGTTGAGATCCTGGGTCTGCCAACCGAAGCCCACCTTGCCCTCCGGCGTCAGGTACTTGAACTCCTGCTCCATCTCGATGCTGAGGGAGTCGAATTTCCGCCGCTCCGCCTTCCGCACGAGGTCGGGGCGCAGGTGGAGCATCATCGATGTCTCGATGCCGCCGCCATGGATGCCGTGGACGACCTCCGACGGCGGAAAAAGCCCATCCGGCAGGCCGGGACTGAACCAGCTGCAGGTCACCACGAACATCTTCAAGCGGACGCGCAGGTCGCGCGCCACGATGTCCATGATCTGGGGCTGGCCGCCATGGCTGTTGTACAGGACGAGCTTGCGGATACCCGCGCGGTGGACGCTCTGGCCCACCTCGGTCCAGACGCGGATCAGGGTTTCGGCCGACAGCGACAGGGTTCCCGGGAAGGCCTCGTGCTCGTCGGACTTGCCGATGGGTAGCATCGGCAGGATCAGGACCGGCATGGGATCCGGTATCAGCGGCACGGCCCGTGCCAAGATCCCGGCATTGATCGCGCTGTCCACCCAGACCGACAGGTGCGGCCCGTGCTGCTCCACTGCGCCGACCGGCAGCACGGCGATGGTCCGTTCGGCATCCAGCGCCGCGAACTCCTTGGTGGTCAATTCCTGCCAGAATCGGCTGTGCGGCACCGGCATCCAGTTTTCCTCCCCGCCTGATCGGGCGGGAGGCCCGATCGAAACTCCGTGTGAGATGGTTTTGCCGGCCGGTCGTCTTCAAGTAGCATGCCACACGGCACCCCCTACGAAGAGTGGCCGCGATGCTGATTGCCCAGATCACAGATCTTCATGTGACCGAACCAGGCGCGCTCGCCGCGGGCCGGATCGACACCGGCGCCGCCCTGGCCGCCGCCGTGGCGCACCTCAACCGCCTGCGCCCCCGGCCGGACCTCGTCGTGATCACCGGCGATCTCGCCAACGGGCCGCGCCCGGCCGAGTACGAGGCGCTGGCCCGCCTGCTGGCCCCGCTGGAGCTACCCTGGTGCGCCATCCCGGGCAACCATGACGACCGGGACGCGCTCCGCGCCCTGTGCGCCGGCCAGCCCTGGCTGCCGGCCCCAGGGCCGTTCTTCCACTATGCGATCGACCACCTGCCGGTGCGGCTGATCGCCCTGGACACGGTGGTGCCCGGCGAGACGCCAGGGCTGCTGTGCGACCGGCGGAGCGACTGGCTGGCCGACCGGCTCGCCGAGGCGCCGGGGCGGCCGACCGTCCTGCTGATGCACCATCCGCCCCACGAGGTCGGGATCGGCTTCATGGACGCGCTGCGCTGCTTCGGAACGGAGCGGCTGGCCCGAATGGTGGAGGACCACCCTGCGATCGAGCGGATCCTGTGCGGCCATGTCCACCGGCAGACCCTGGCCCGATGGCATGGCACCGCCGTCAGCACCGCGCCGAGCGCCGCCTTCCAGTTCGCCTTGAACCTGGAGCCCGGCGCGCCGCCGACGGTGTCGGACGAACCGCCGGCCCTGGCCCTTCATCTGTGGCGGGCCGGACAGGGGCTGGTCAGCCATCTGCAGGCCGTCGGCGCGTGAAGCCGCTTGCCAGCCGAGCAGGGCGGGTTAGATTGGCGCCATGGTAACGATCAAGAAGAAAGCCGTGTTGATCACGGGGGCCGGTAAGCGCATCGGCCGAGCCATGGCGCTGGACCTCGCCTCCCAAGGTTGGGGAGTGGGCGTCCATTATTTCACGTCGAAGGACGACGCCGACGAGGTGGTGGCCGAGATCACCCGCGCGGGCGGCCGGGCCGCGGCGGTGCAGGCCAATCTGGGCAACGAGGGCGACGCGGTCGGGCTGGTCCCGGCAGCGGTCGAGCGGCTGGGGCCGCTGACCGCCCTGATCAACAATGCCAGCGTGTTCGAGCGGGACGAGATCGGCACCGCCGACCGGGCGAGCTGGGATCGGCACATGGAGACCAACCTGCGGGCTCCCCTGGTGCTTTCCCAGGCTTTCGCCGACCAGCTCCCGGCGGAGGAGCGCGGCTGCATCGTCAATATCCTGGACCAGCGGGTCTGGAACCTGACGCCGCATTTCCTCTCCTACACCCTCAGCAAGGCGGGCCTGTGGACGCTGACCCGGACGCTGGCCCTGGCGCTGGCGCCCCGAATCAGGGTCAACGGCATCGGGCCGGGCCCGACCTTGAAGAACGACCGCCAGACGGAAGAGCATTTCGCCGCCCAATGGGAGAACATCCCGCTCCAGCGCCCGACTTCGCCGCAGGAGATCTGCGATGCCGTCCGCTTCATCCTGGACGCTCCCGCCATGACCGGTCAGATGATCGCGCTGGACGGCGGCGAGCATCTTGGCTGGGCTCAGCCGGGACGCGGATTCGTCGCAGTCGAGTAGGCCGGGACGACAGTATCCGCATAACGGAACCGTCACTGCGACAGACCTGGCATCCCTCTCCTTTCGAGTTTTGCACATCCGCCGCACACGCGGCGGTCCGTAACTTGTCAACCCTGAAAAAGCGACCCGGCCCCATGCCACAGCCGCTTGACAGGATAATTGATGATGAGAATCAATGGTTTATGTTTTCTGCCTTATATTTGGGCAGAGGGTGGAAATGCTGAGATATGCTGATTTCCCGGTGAGTCGTCCGCAGGTTATCGACATAGTTATCCACAGTTTCCGTGGATAGTCCCGAAGCGCGTCGGGATCATGCCCGGGACATGATTGAGCCGGAAACCCCATCCCTGCCCGCCGGTTGACGGCAGCGGTTGACCGACCGCGGAAAACCGCCAACATACCGCCCATCATGGCATCAGATCAGACCATCCAGCACACCTCCGACGCTCGCGAAACGGTGGAACCCGGAGCGCCCCCCGACCCGACTCCGGCGCCGGCGGACGCTCCGGCGTCCCGCCGGCGGGTGAGCGCGGGCAATCTGGCGCAGGGGGCGGAGGTGATCCGGGGATATCTTCGGACGCTGCCGAACAGTCCCGGCGTCTACCGGATGATGAACGACGCCGGAGACGTGCTGTATGTCGGCAAGGCCAAGAACCTGAAGAAGCGGGTGGTCAACTACACCCACGTGATGAAGCTGCCCAACCGGCTCCAGCGGATGGTGGCGGAGACGACGACCATGGAGTTCGTCACGACCCATACGGAGGTCGAGGCGCTGCTGCTGGAGTCGAACCTGATCAAGCGGCTGATGCCGCGCTACAACGTGCTGCTGCGGGACGACAAGTCTTTCCCATACATCAAGATCACCCGCGACCACGACTATCCCCAGCTGACCAAGCATCGCGGGGCCCGCGACAAGGCGGCCGACTATTTCGGCCCGTTCGCGTCGGGCAGCGCCGTCAATCGGACGGTGACCGCCCTGCAGCGCGCCTTCCAGCTCCGCAACTGCGCCGACACGGTCTATGCGACCCGGACCAGGCCCTGCCTGCAGTACCAGATCAAGCGCTGCACGGCGCCCTGCGTCGGACGGGTGACGCCCGAGGAGTACCAGGCCCAGGTGGCGCAGGCGCGCGCCTTCCTGTCGGGCAAGAGCCGCGACATCCAGGCGGAGTTCGCCCGGCAGATGCAGGCCGCCGCGGAAGCGCTCGACTTCGAGACCGCCGCCCGGTACCGCGACCGTATCCGGGCCCTGACCGCCACACAGGCGCACCAGGACATCAATGTCGAAGGGGTCGAGGACGCCGACGTGATCGCCTGCCACCAGGACGGCGGCTCCACCTGCATCCAGGTGTTCTTCTTCCGGGGCGGCAGCAACTACGGCAACCGCGCCTATTTCCCCAGCCACGACCGGAACCTGGAGCTGCCGGAGGTGCTGGGCTCCTTCATCAGCCAGTTCTACGACAACAAGCCGGCGCCGCGCCTGATCCTGGTCAGCCAGGAGCCGGCGGAGCAGGAGCTGATCGCCGAGGCGCTGAGCCTGCGCGCCGGCCACAGGATCGAGCTGGCGGAGCCGAAGCGCGGCGATAAGAGGCGCCTGGTGGACCATGCGCTGGTCAATGCCAGGGAGGCGCTGGGCCGCCGCCTGTCGGAAAGCGCGTCCCAGGCCCGCCTGCTGGAAGGCGTGGCCGAGGCCTTCGGGCTGGATTCGGTGCCGGAGCGGATCGAGGTCTACGACAACAGCCACATCCAGGGCACCAACGCGATCGGCGGCATGATCGTCGCCGGGCCGGACGGCCTGATGAAGAACAGCTACCGCAAGTTCAACATCCGCTCCGACATAGCGCCGGGCGACGACTACGGCATGATGCGGGAGGTGCTGAGCCGCCGCTTCTCCCGCGCGCTGAAGGAGGACCCGGAACGCGAACGCGGCACCTGGCCCGACCTGGTGCTGATCGACGGCGGACAGGGCCAGCTCAATACCGCCCTGGAGGTGTTCGACGGGTTGGACATCACCGACCTGGCGGTCGTGTCGATCGCCAAGGGTCCCGACCGCAACGCCGGGCGGGAACGCTTCTTCATGCCCGGCCGGCCGCCGTTCGGGATGGACCCGAAGGATCCGGTGCTCTATTTCCTGCAGAGACTGCGCGACGAGGCCCACCGTTTCGCCATCGGCACTCACCGGGCACGGCGGACCAAGGCGATCGGCCAGTCGGTGATCGACGAGATCCCGGGGATCGGGCCGTCGCGAAAGAAGGCCCTGCTGCACCATTTCGGATCGGCCCGGGGCGTCGAACGGGCGGGTCTGGCCGATCTGGAGGCAGTCGAGGGAATCAACCGGACGGTGGCGAAAAAGATTTATGACCACTTCCATCCAGACGGCTAGAATGCCGATCCAGCCGCCGGGCCTATCCAGGTCCGCCGGAATGCCGCCAATCAGAGCCTTTTGTCATGCTGACCAGCCTGCCCAATCTCCTGACACTCTCGCGGATCATCGTCATCCCGATCATCATCGGGCTGTTCTTCGTCCGTGAGCACTGGGCGGCCTGGACCGCGTGCGCCCTGTTCGCACTCGCCGCGATAACCGACTATTTCGACGGCTACCTGGCGCGGAGCTGGTCGCAGGTGTCGATCGTCGGCAAGTTCCTCGATCCGATCGCCGACAAGCTTCTGGTCGCCGCCGTGCTGTTCATGCTGGTGGCGGTGGACAAGCTGAGCGGCATCTCGGTGCTGCCGGCCGTCCTGATCCTGCTGCGGGAGGTGCTGGTCTCGGGCCTGCGCGAGTTCCTGGCCGGCATCCGCGTCGGCATGCCGGTCAGCAAGCTCGCCAAATGGAAGACCGCGATCCAGATGGTGGCGCTCGGCATCCTGATCGTGGGCGACGACGGCCCGTCCGTGCTGCCGGTCCAGTTGATCGGCGAAGTGGGCCTGTGGGCCGCCGGGCTGCTGACCCTGATCACCGGCTGGGACTACATGCACGCCGGCTGGAAGCACATGAACGAGGAACGGGAACCCGAGCCGGAACCGGTGCCGCGCCCGGCCCAGCCGCACGGCGCCAACACGGCGCGCAGCGCGGGCTGAACCCGCAGCGGAACGGCTGCGGCCATATGAGGAAACATTCGCCATGAAGCTGCTCTATTTCGCCTGGCTGCGGACCAAGACCGGGATCACCCAGGAGGAGGTGGCGCCGCCCGAGCATGTGCGCGACGTGGCGTCCCTGGTCGAGTGGCTGCGCACGCGCGGCCCCGGTTTCGCCGACGCCTTCGGAAACGCGGCGGTGGTCCGCGTGGCGGTCAACCAGGAATACGCCCGCCCCGACCATCCGCTCCGCGCCGGGGACGAGGTGGCGCTTTTCCCGCCCGTCACGGGAGGCTGAGGGACATGGCGGTCCGCGTCCAGCGGGAGGATTTCGACGTCGGCGCCGAATTGGCGGCCCTCAGCGAAGGCAACCACGGCGTCGGCGGCGTCACCAGCTTCGTCGGCCTCGTTCGCGAGATGGGCGGCGGGCCGAGCGCCATGACGCTGGAGCACTATCCGGGCATGACCGAGCGCCAGCTGGCCGAAATCGAGGCCGAGGCGCGGCGCCGCTGGCCGCTCCAGGCGACGCTGATCGTCCATCGCTACGGCCGCCTGGAGCCCGGCGACAGGATCGTGCTGGTCGCCACCGCCAGCGCCCACCGCCAGGCGGCCTTCGAGAGCTGCCATTTCCTGATCGACTGGCTGAAGACCCGCGCGCCCTTCTGGAAGCTGGAGGAGACCTCCGAGGGCGCCCGCTGGGTCGAGGCCAAGGAGGACGACGATGCCGCGGCGGCCCGGTGGGCGCCCCGGCCGCCGACGGGGGATGTCTCTCCCTGAGACTTCGGCATACAATATTCAGGCGCTCCCCTAATTACATAACATAGTATTCAATCTACATCGTTAACCAAGGTCATTCATTAGAATGCACCCAACACTTCGTATGACTTGGTAATTTTGCCGCACCCATGGCATTTTAATTAAGAGATAACTCTTTCGATCGAGTATCCATCGCGACCAATCGGGAACTTACAACGAATCGAAAGGGATCACCCATGTTCCAGCGCGATGGTGCGGGCAGTAAGTGCAGCTTTTTCAGCAAGGCCATCCAAACCGCCGCAGCCCTGTTCCTGTGCACCGGGCTGCTCGCCGCTGGTACGGCCCAGGCGCAGATCCGGATCGTCACCGGCGTCCTTCCCCCTCTGACCGATGATTCGGGAACCGACAAGGGCTTCCTGTACGACGTCGTCGAGGAGATCAAGAAGCTGGTCAAGGTTTCGGCCCCGATCGAGATGATGCTCTGGACCGACGCGTCGAAGATCGCCCAGAACGAAGCCAACATCGTGATCTTCCCGCTGACCCGGACGCCGCAGCGGGAGAACAGCTTCCGCTGGATCACCAAGATGTTCGACATGAAGCGGTCCTTCACCACCCTTCCGGGCGTGGCGCCGATCAACTCGCCGGAAGAGGCCAAGAAGATCGCCTCGATCGGCGTGCTGGAGCGCAGCTCCTCCCAGACCTTCCTGAAGGAATACGGGCTGACCAACACCGTCGAGTTCCCGTCCAACAAGGCCCTGGTCGAAGGGCTGGCCGCCGGCAAGGTCGCTTCGATCTACGGCATCAACCCGATGACCGTCAGCGAGTGGCGCGGCATCGGCCGCAAGGACCAGCTGGTGTTCGGCACTCCGGTCGAAATCACCGGTTCCTTCATCGGCACGAGCCTGAAGGGCGACCTGGTCAAGATGGAGGAGTGGCAGTCGGCCTTCGAGGTGATCCAGCAGGACGGCACCTTCGATCGCCTGCTCGCCAAGTACGGCCTGAACTGACCACGTGCAGCGACGACACCGATCCGGCTCCCGCCAAGGCGGGAGCCGGTTTCGCGTTCAGGGATAGCCCGCCGGTACCCCGATCAGCAGACGCCGTCCTGGTGGGTGTCCATGAAGTGCCGGAGCACCAGCTTCAAGCGGGCGACGTGCCGCATGTCTCCCCGTTCCTGCGCGTGCCTTATGTCGTCGAGGATGATCCCCTTGATGCAGGTCTCGCCGTCGGGACGGTGCAGAAGATAGTTCCCCATTTCCAGGGCGATCATCTCCGGCACGTGCTCGTGCTCGGCAATGGCCAGGATTTCGTTCTCGGTCAACTCACTGAGCGCGATGCAGTCCTCTATCGTGATCATGTCTTGGTACTCCTCCGGGATGCCGCCCCTGTTGACCGGGGCTCTTGTTTGATCGCGTCCGCCTCGCTGTTCCTGCCTGCCGGTCCCCCTCAGTGCGCCATCAGGACCGGCAATCCGGGATGGGACAGGACATGGCGGGTCACGCCGCCGAGGATCATTTCACGGACCCGGCTGTGGCCGTATCCCCCCATGACCAGCAGGTCGGCCCCCAGGTCGGTTACGCGGGCGACCAGGGCGCTGCCCACGGACTCCTTCGCCGGCCGGATCGTATCGACGGTAGGCTGGATGCCATGCCAGGCGAGATAGTCCGCCAGGCGGGCCGCTTCGTCGGCGGATGTGACGGCGGTGTCCGCCGTGACGATGAAGACGGACGCGGCACGGATCAGGAAGGGCATGGCCGCCGCGACCGCCCGGGCGCATTCGGCCCCGCCGTTCCAGGCGATCGCGACCGTGCCGCCGACCTTGGCCGGCGGCCGTTCCGGGGCCAGCAGCAGCGGCCGGGCCGAACCGAGCAGCGTCGCTTCCAGCGCCACCGAAAGCCGGCTGTCGCCGACCCCCACGGCCTGCGGGAAGACGACCAGGTCGGCCAGCCGCGCCTCGTGGGGGATCACGTCCTCCATCACGCCGGTCACCGACCGCATCCGGCCCGACGCCATGCCCGGGCCGGGAGCGGACTGCACGAGGGCCGCCTGGGCCGCGGCGCGCGCCGCCTCGAAATGCTTGCGGGCGACGTCGGCGTCGGCGGTGAATTCCTGCTCAGCCGCCTTCATGATCTCCTCGATCATGGCCCCGGACAGCCCGTCGCCCAGCATGGGAACCATGTCGCGCGGGTCACCGCCGACATGCAGCGCCTCCACATGGGCATCGAATGTCTTGGCGACGGCGAAGCCCATCGCGAGGACCGACCGGTCGCAGTCGCGGCCGATCAACGGCACCAGGATTTTTCGGAGCATTCCAGTCTCTCCCTCGATCGGGGAACCCTTATGGTTAGCGCAACACTAAGACCGTCGGCCACGCTCCACAATGATGCACATCAATTCGCGCAGACAATCTTGCTGCCGGCGATGAAGCCGGACCGCCATCAATTGAAGCGCAATTATCAAATGATTTTCTCTATATTTGATATGACTGATGCCGTATCGCCAATTGAAGGCACGCGAGACCAGCTGAGCGGTTCAATTTTATAACGAAGCTGGCGGCGCACCACGGCCTCGTCAGCGTCGGAAGCATCGCCGGTCCGCGACCGCACCCGAGCGATCAGAGTATCGGCGTCCGCCTCCAGCCAGACACCCCGGAACGGCACGCCGGCACTCCGCGCCATCTCCTCCAGGTCGGCCCGCTCTTCCGGCCGGGCATTGACGGCATCGACCACGACGGCGTGCCCGGCCCGGACGATGCGGCCCGCGCGCTCCAGTAGTTCGGCATAGACCCGGCGGGTCATCTCCCCGGAATAGGCCCCGGCCGGCAGCCGCTCAGTCTCCGCCACGCCGAAGAGACGCTTGCGCAGCACGTCGCTGCGCAGGACCACCGCCCCCGGTGCCGGGCCGATTCCGGGAGCCAGGGCGCGTGCGACCGTCGTCTTGCCGGTTCCGGACAGGCCGCCAAGCGCCACCATCATCGGTCCGGGCGGATGGATCGCGGCCACGGCATGGTCCAGGTAGGCCGCGGCTTCGGCATGGGCCGCCGCCGGATCGGGCTGCGCCGCGGCACCGCTCGCCAGCACCTTGGCCCGGACGGCGGCGCGGGCGGACAGGAACAGCGGCAGCAGCGCCAGCCCGTCGCAGTCGCCCGTCAATTCGAGCATCCGGTTCAGCAGCGTGTTGGCGAGCGGACGGAGCCCGCGATGCTCCAGGTCCATCAGCAGGAAGGCCAGGTCGTACAGCACGTCGATGACGGCGATGTCGTCGTTGAACTCGACGCAGTCGAACAGCGTGGGCCGCCCGTCGACCAGGCAGATGTTCCGCAGGTGCAGGTCGCCGTGGCAGAACCGGACGAACCCGCCGTCGCGCCGCCGGTCCAGCAGCCCCCCGAACCGGTCGAGCGCGGCGGTCGAGGCCTCGCCGAGGGCTTGGACCCGGTCGGGCGAAAAGACGTCCGGCCGTTCCGCCAGTTCCGCGACATTGTCCTCGACCACCCAGCGCATGGCGCCGGCCCCGCCGCGGTCGGTCACCACCTCGGCCCCGCCATGGAAAGACGCGATGGTCTCCGCGAGATCGCGCATCAGGCCGGCGGAGAGGGCACCGCGATCGGCCATGCGGTCGAACAGGGTGTCCTGGTCCAGCCGCGCCATCACCACGACCCAGTCGATCGGGACGCCTTGCGGATCTGAAAGGGGTGTCCCGATCCCGCCCAGCGCCAGGGAGCCGTCGGGTCGGCGCAGCACGGGGGCCGTCCCGAGATAGACCGACGGCGCCGTGCGCCGGTTCAGCCGAACCTCCGCCTCGCAGGCGGCGCGCCGGCGCTCGACGGTGCCGTAGTCCATGTAGGGGAAACGCACCGCGCGCTTCAGCTTGTAGACGCGGTCGCCGGCCAGGAAGACGATGCTTCCGTGGGTATCGACGCGCTCGACCGCGGCGCCCCCATAGGTATCCGGGGCGGACAGGAAAGCCACGACGCCGGCCTGGTCCGAAGGGTCGGGATGATCGGTCATGGCCCAGTCTAGCAGCCGCCCCGCCCGGCAGGGAAGAAAGAGGCGGAGGAGCCGGTCGCTACCGCACCGCGGCGGACGTTTCCATAAAACGCAATCCTTAACCATTGACAGGCGAATCGGTCCGACGCATCGTTCCGGCACCGCGGCGCAGCACCTCCGGCGCGCCGTCCCGCCTGGACCAAGCTTCCCCGGAAGCCCCGACAAGGGAGAGACCGACGCCATGCCACGGCGCCCCCTCGCACCCGTTGCCGGTGCCGTTCCGGGCCGTAACCGCCCCACGAAAGCCCGCAAGATGCCTCAGGACGCCCCGGTCCCCGCCCTCGCCCCTCTTCCGACCGCGCCAGGCCCGGCATCGGAACCCGCACGGTCCCCGGTGGCGGACCTGCGCTGGCCGCTGCTGACCGGCGACGCCTGTTTTCCCGCGGGAAGCGCATCTCCCGCCGATCTCGCCGCCCTGACGGCGGAACTGGGCGAAGCCTTGAGGCGGTTCTCCGCCGCGACCGACGACGATCCGTTCAGCAATCCGGTGCAGCGGGTGGCGCTGGAGCTGTCGCGCAAGATCGAGGACGGCTCGGTCTCCTACGCGACGCTGGAGCAGCTGATCCAGTACCTGTCGGCCGACGGCTTCATCGGCCGCGCCGCCCGCCTGTCGCGCTATATCGGGGAGATGGATCCGGAGGCCAACGCCGCGTCCCTGGTCGCCCGGATCCGCGCATTGGCCGTGCCGCCCGGCACCGAGGCGCCGGTGCCGTTCGAGGCGTTCCGTGCCCAGGTGGAGCGCGAGCTTTTCGGCATCGTCATGACCGCGCACCCGACCTTCAACCTGTCGGGCGAGCTGATGGAGCTGCTGACGACCCTGGCCTCGGGCCACGCCGGCGACGGCACGCCGCTGTCGGACTCGACCCGGGCCGAGCTGATCGAGCACATGGCCGGGCTGGTCCACCGCCCCGACGACGACCTGAGCCTGACCCGCGAGCATACCCTGTCGCTGATCGCGATCGGCAACGTCCAGGCGGCGTTGCGCCGGCTCTACGAGATCGTCTACGCCGTCGCGGAGGAGGTCTATCCCGAGCGCTGGACCGATCTGACGCCCAAGATGATCACCGTGGCGAGCTGGGTCGGCTACGACCTGGACGGGCGGTCGGACATCAAGTGGACCGACACGCTGCGCAAGCGCCTGATCGTCCAGGCCGGCCAGCTTCGCCATTACCGGGAGGAGGTGCGCGCGGTGCGCGGCCTCGCCTCGTCCGGCGAGGAGATCCGCCACACCCTGGACCTGCTCGAATCGCGGCTGGCGCTGGCGATCAACGAGGTGACGGACGAGATCGGCGTGTTCGGCCAGGACCCGGGAGAGGCCGGCGCCCTGCCCCACATCCAGCGGATCGCCCAGCGCATGCATGACGGCATCTCGCTGCGGCTGATCGACAACTCCCAGGCGACCGGGCTGATCGACCGGATCATCCGGCTGGCGACATCCGGCGGCACCGACCGCGATCCGGCGATCCGCCGGCTGTGCACCCTGCGGGCCGAACTGGCGAACTACGGCCTGGGCATGGCGCATACCCATGTCCGGATCAACGCGACCCAGCTGCACAACGCGATCCGAAAGACAGTCGGGATGGAGACGGCGCCCGACGACCCGCGCTACCGCCAGTCCTACCTGGCGTCGCTGAACGACCTGCTGGACAAGGTCAGGCCGCAGACGATCAATTTCGGCTCGATCATGTCGGAGCGGACTTCGGCCAAGCGGCTGTTCATGATCGTGGCCCAGATGCTGAAATATGCCGACGCCACCACTCCCGTCCGCTTCCTGATCGCCGAGTGCGAGTCCGCCTTCACACCGCTGACGGCGCTCTACTACGCCCGCCTGTTCGGGGTCGCCGACAAGATCGACATCAGCCCGCTGTTCGAGACGGAGAAGGCTCTGGAACTGGGCAGCCGGGTGATCGACCAGCTGCTGGAGAACCCGCACTACCGGGCCTATGTCCAGGCCCGCGGGCGGCTATGCATCCAGACCGGCTTCTCCGACGCGGGACGCTACCTGGGGCAGACGCCGGCCTCCGCCTCGATCGAGCGGCTCCGGCTGCGCATCGCGCGGCTATTCCCCAAGCACGGCCTGACCGGCGTGCAGCTGGTGATCTTCGACACCCACGGCGAGTCGATCGGCCGCGGCGCCCACCCCGCCGGGTTCGAGGAGCGGCTGAGCTATACCGCCACACCCTATTCCCTGGAGTTCCTGGCCGACAACAAGGTGGACTTCAAGCAGGAGGTCAGCTTCCAGGGCGGCGACGGCTTCCTGTATTTCGTGACGCCGGCCGGCGCCTTCGCGGTGGTCACCCGGATCCTGGAGCACATGTTCGGCGACCGGGGCGACGCCCGGGGCGACCCGTTCTACGAGGACCCGGACTACATCACCGAGTTCTTCACCACGGTGAAGGAGTTCCAGGTCTCGCTGGTGAAGAACCCGGACTATGCGACGCTGCTGGGCGCCTTCGGCACCAACCTGCTGTTCCCGTCGGGCAGCAGGGCGATCAAGCGCCAGCACGACAGCGCCGACGACAGCGAGCAGGCCTCGGTCAGCCAGATCCGGGCGATCCCGCACAACGCGATCCTTCAGCAGCTGGGCCTGCCGGCCAACACGATCAGCGGCGTCGGCGAGGCGATCGGCAAGGACCCGGAGCGGTTCCGCCAGCTCTATGCCCGGTCCAGCCGGTTCCGCCATCTGATCGGCATGGTCGAGTACGGCGCCGCGATCGCATCGCCCGACGCGCTGCGGGCCTACGTGGACACCCTCGATCCCGGGCTGTGGCTGCTGCGCGCTGCCAAGACGCCGGACAAGGCGCGGGCGGAGGAGATGCGGCGGCTGGCGCGGTACCTGGAGGATACCCAGCTCCACGCCCGCCAGACCAAGGTCGGCCGCAGGCTCTTCGCGGACTATTGCCTGTTGCGCGACGGGCTGGGGCAGATCGAGGGCGGCGGCTGCGGAGCGCTGGTGACCCCGGCCGCGCGGGAACAGCTGGCCATCCTTCACGCGGTCCGGATCGCGCTGATCCACGAGATCTTCCTGCTGGCGACCCACATCCCGCAGTTCAGCAGCCAGCACAACACGACCCATGCCCGGCTGCTGATGCGGGTGCTCCACCTGGACATCCCGACCGCGGTCAGCCAGCTGGAACGCATCTTCCCCGCGACCACCGACGCCGCCGTGAACGGGGATTTCGGCGAGCGGGCGACCTATGCCAGCGACGAGAGCCAGAACTACCAGCGGGAGAACGAGGATATCTTCAAGCCGATGAACGGCCTGTACGAACTGCTGCGCCGGGTCAGCGTCGGCGTCGTACACCGCATCGGCTTCTTCGGCTGAGGCGCTCCGGCCGGCAACTTCCCGGGTCTGCCGGCGTTGATGCGGCATCTGGTCAGCGTCTGGAGGTCCGCCATTTCCACCACGAATCTACTGCTCGCCGTGGCGCTCCTGGCCGCCGGGCTGGCGATCCTCTATGGGCTGGCGCGCGGACTGCTATGGCTGGTCCGCCGGGGGGCGGAGCGGCTCCAGGGACCCGTGAAGATGTCGCGGCACTGGGTGCGCGACCGGCCGGTGGTGGCGCTGTTGGAGAGCCGCTTCCCGCGGGCGTTCCGATTCGTCAAGGCGCGGCTGAGCACCCGCCCGTTCACCGGGCTGCCCTTGACGCTGATGGTGATCTTCGCGGTCTACCTGGTGGCCTTGTTCGGCGGGATGGTGCAGGACCTGCACGAGGCCGAGGACCTGGTGGCGATGGACACGGCGGTGGACCGCTGGTTCGACAGCCACCGGGTCGAACCCTTCATCGGGGCCATGGTCTGGCTGACCCTGTGGGGCCAGGGACCGACCATCACCATCGTCGGGCTGGTCGCTTCCCTGCTGTGGTGGAGCAGCAGCCGCGGCCATCTGGTGGTCCCTTTCTGGATCTGCCTGATCGGGGCCCAGGTGACGACCTGGACCGCCAAATACGTGATCGCGCGCGAGCGGCCCGGCGCCTGGGACCTGCTGGAGGAGCACAGCCCGGCCTTCCCCAGCGGCCACGCCACCGCCGCCATCTCCGTCTACGGGTTCATCGCCTACAGCGTCTGGCGGACCATCCAGACCCAGCCGCGCGCCCGCTTCGAAGTGTTGTTCTGGGGAGCGGTGGCGATCATGCTGATCGGCTTCAGCCGGATCTATCTGAGCGTCCACTTCGTCAGCGATGTCGCCAGCGGCTATCTGGTCGGCGGCTTCTGGCTGGCCGTCGCCGTGACGGTGACGGAGTGGCGCACGGCCCGGCGCGACGGCGGGCGGAACCCCAACGATCATGGGGCGGATCGGGAGTCCGATAGGGGGCCGCCCCTTGACCTGATCGGGACTTAGACCAAAGTACAGCGTTACAGTCTCGTCCGGGACGCTATTATAGCGTTCCTTACCGCGAAAAGGTGAGGCGAGTGCTGCTCGTAACATCAACCTGGAGAGGATCACGCTATGAAGTGGAAGACCCCGCGCATCGTCGAGATCGCCGTCGGCATGGAAATCAACTGCTACGCCTGCGCTGAGATCTAAGCTATCCGCCCCCGCCTGCGGTTGAAGACTGGATACGGCCGTGAAAATAGTTGTGCTGGGCTCGGCCGCCGGCGGTGGCTACCCTCAATGGAACTGCAATTGCGACACTTGCCGGCGCGCCCGCTCCGGTGATCCGGCGGCCAAGCCCCGGACGCAGTCTTCGCTCGCGATCAGCGCCGACGGCGAGCGTTGGTTCCTGCTGAACGCGTCTCCCGACCTGCGCCAGCAGATCCTGGCCACTCCCCTGCTCCACCCGCGCCACGGCAAGCGGCACAGCCCGATCTCCGGGGTCGTCCTGACCAACGGCGACGTGGACCATATCGCGGGACTGATAAACCTGCGCGAAAGCCAGCCGCTGTCGCTCTACGCGACCTCTCGCATCCATGCGGTGTTGGCCGCCAACAGCATCTTCCAGGTGCTCAACCCCGACCTCGTCGAGCGCCGCACCCTGGCGCTGAACGATCCGGTCGAACTGGTGGGCCCCGACGGCCCGAGCGGCATCCGCGTCGAGATTTTCGCCGTGCCGGGCAAAGTGGCGCTCTATCTGGAGGATGCCGCCCCGGTGCTGGACGGCGAGACCGAGGACACCGTGGGATTGCGCATCAGTGGCGGCGGCAAGAGCTTCTTCTACGTTCCCGGCTGCGCGAAGCTGACGCCGGCATTGGCCGACCGCCTGCGCGGGGCCGACCTGCTGCTGTTCGACGGCACCCTGTGGCGAGACGACGAGATGGTCCTGAACGGCGTCGGCACGAAGACCGGCCGGCGCATGGGCCACATGAGCGTTTCCGGCCCCGACGGGTCGCTTGCCGCCTTCGCCGATCTCGGCATCCGGCGCAAGATCTTCATCCACATCAACAACACCAACCCCATCCTGCTGGATGACAGCCCGGAACGCGCCGCCGTGGAAGAGGCCGGCTGGGAAGTGGGGGAAGACGGACGGGAAGTTTCGCCATGACCGAACTGCTGAGCCAGGACCAGCTCGAAGAACGCCTCCGCGCCATAGGCGCCGCGCGCTACCACAGCCTTCACCCGTTCCACCAGCTTCTGCACACCGGCAAGCTGGATTTCGGCCAGGTGCAGGCCTGGGCGTTGAACCGCTACTATTACCAGTGCAACATCCCGATCAAGGACTCGATCGTGCTGTCGCGCCTGACCAATGTCGAGGACCGGCGGGCCTGGCGCCAGCGCATCATCGACCATGACGGCACCCAGCCCGGAGAAGGCGGCATCGCCCGCTGGCTGAAGCTGACCGAGGGGCTGAAGCTCGACACCGCCTATGTGGAGAGCTGCGCCGGAATCCTGCCCGCGACCAAGTTCGCGGTGGAGGCCTATGTCCATTTCGTGCGCCACCGGACCGTGCTCGAGGCGGTCGCCTCGTCGCTGACCGAATTGTTCTCGCCCGGCATCATCCAGAACCGGGTCTCCGGGATGCTGGCGAACTACGACTTCATCAGCAAGGAGACGCTGGCCTATTTCAACAACCGCTTGACCGAGGCACCGCGCGACGCCGACTTCGCGCTGGCCTACGTCAAGCGGGAGGCCCGGCGCCCCGACCAGCAGCAGGCTGTCCTGGCGGCGCTGGAATTCAAGTGCGACGTGCTGTGGGCCCAGCTCGACGCGCTCTACCACGCCTATGTCGCACCAGGACATATCCATCCCGGCGCCTTCGTGCCCGAGCGGCGCTGACGTCATGGCGACGATCACCGAGGAAAGCGTGCCGCGACTGCCGCGGCACGTGAAGTTCCGGTTCGACCAGGCCCGCGAGGCGTGGGTCGTGCTAGCCCCGGAAAAAGTCTTCATGCCCGACGAAATCGCGGTCGAGGTCCTGAAACGCTGCGACGGGGATACCACCTTGAAGGACATCATCGACGATCTGGCGCGGACCTTCGAGGCGGAACGCGACGTGGTCGCCGCCGACGTGGTCGCCATGCTCCAGGATCTGTCCGACAAGGGGATCATCACGACATGAACGCCCTCTCGCCGTCTCCCGCGAAGGACAGCACCGGCAAGGCCCCTCCGGCGCCGCCGCTGGCGCTGCTGGCCGAGCTGACCCACCGCTGCCCGCTGCAATGCCCCTACTGCTCCAACCCGGTGGAGCTGGAACGCTCCGGCGCGGAGCTGGACACGGCGACCTGGAAGCGGGTCCTGACCGAGGCGGCGGAGCTGGGCATCCTTCAGGTCCATTTCTCCGGCGGCGAGCCGACCGTGCGGAAGGACCTGGCGGAACTGATCCGGCATGCGGCCAAGCTCGGCTGCTACACCAACCTGATCACCTCCGGCGTCCTGCTCGACGCGGCCCGGCTGAAGGAACTGTACGACGCCGGGCTGGACCACGTGCAGCTCAGCTTCCAGGATACCGACGTCGGCAGCGCCGAGCGGATCGGCAATTTCGCGGGCGCCCAGGCCCGCAAGCTGGAGGTCGCGCGCCTGACCCGCGAGGCGGGACTGCCGCTGACCGTCAACGCCGTCGTCCACCGGCACAATCTCGGCCGGCTGGAGGAGATGATCCAGCTCGCCCTCGACCTGGGAGCGGAACGGCTGGAAGTCGCCCATGTCCAGTATTATGGCTGGGCGCTGAAGAACCGCGCGGCGCTGCTGCCGACCCGCGAGCAGCTCGACCGCGCGACCGAGGTGGTGACCAAGGCGCGGGAGCGGCTGAAGGGCCGGCTGATGATCGACTACGTCGTCCCGGACTACTACGCCAAGCGCCCGAAATCCTGCATGGGCGGCTGGGGCCGCCAGTTCCTCAACGTGTCGCCGGCCGGCAAGGTGCTGCCCTGCCACGCCGCCGAGAGCATCACCGGGCTGGAGTTCGACCGCGTCCAGGACCGCCCTCTGGGAGAGATCTGGCGGAACTCCGCGGCGTTCCAGGCCTACCGGGGCACCGATTGGATGCCCGAGACCTGCCGGACCTGCGACCGCCGCGAGATCGACTGGGGCGGCTGCCGCTGCCAGGCCTTCGCGCTGACCGGCAAGGCCGACGCGGTCGACCCGGCCTGCGGGCTGTCGCCGTTCCACGACGAGATCTTCGCCCTGGCGGAACGGGAAGCGGGCGCCGCTCCCCCGCCCTTCGTCTACCGCCGCATCGGTGGGGCTTGACTCACGACTCCGTCGGCACCGGGCAGCGCTTACCGGTCCAGGGCGGCGGCGCCGGGTCGGTCATGACGCCCTGGGCGCCGACGCCGGACAGGACGATCTGATCGTCGGCGACGAGGTCGTAGAATTGGGTATAGCCACCCTCGAAGACGATGGTGAAGCGGGGACCCAGCTCCTTGTAAGCCGATATCGCGCGCTTCTCGGTGCCGCCGAAGGTGCTCCACGAGGTCTGGATGCCGTCTTCCCATTGCAGGTAGCCGATGTCGCACCGCGCGCCCCAGCGCCCGCGCAGCGGCGCCGGGACGGACGCCGTGCCCGTCACGGCGCGGGCGGCTTCGAAGCGGGACCGTGCGTCGGCCAGCCGTGACAGCGCGGTCTCGCGGTCGATCGGGTTCGGCGTCCACTCCATGTGGGGCGGCGGCTCGGCATCGGAGCAGCGGACCAGCGTCGGCCCGCCCTCGTGCAGCCCCGTCCGGCTGCTGAAATAGGAGACCTGCCGGAGCCGGTCCGGGACCGCCGGGCGGTAGCGCGATTCGGTGACCCCGTCGAAGACCGTGACGTCCCCTTCTTCCGTGCCGTAGAAGACCGGCCCGCCCGAGGCGAGCGCCAGCCGCGCATCGACCAGGACGCTGCTGTCCGGCCGGAAGATCAGATAATCGCTCGCGCAGGCCTGCGCGTCCTTCGCCCATTTTCCCAGGATCGCGGATGTGTCCGCAGCCGGTTCGACGGGGTCGGGCTCGGCTGCGGGAGACTCCGCCGGAACAGGGGGAACTGCGGCCGGTGGCGCGGGCGCCATGTCGGCAAGGCGCGGAGGCTGTTCCGGCGGACGTGGCGGCGGCCGTTCGGGCAGGTTCAGCAGGGCGGCGCCGAAGATGCCTGAAACCACCAGCCCGGCGCCGATCGCCCGCCCGGCAAGCCGCCGGCTCGGCGGCCAGAGGCGGGGCGCCGCTGCCGCCGCGGACCTGCCGCGGGAGAGCTTCCGCCTGGCGACCGCCCCCGGATCGTCGATTTCCGGCTCCGAACCCAGGCGGAAGGAGCGCGGACCGTCCTCGTCGGCGCCGTCCAGGGGGTGACCGGCCGGCAGCGGGGTCAGGTCGAGGACGTCGGCGTCATCGGTGGCCTCGCCTCCCTCTTCTTCCGCCGCCGCTTTCAGATGTTCCCAGATCACCCGCTCGGGACTGTCGCCCAGCGCCGGGTCGAACAGCGCGAGCCGGACCCCGTCGTAGGGGTATAGCGTCATCAGGGAATAGGCCATGCGCGCGGCGGCGATGTCGTCGGCCATCAGGCACAGGACCGACCACCTGCCCTTTTCCAGCGTCTCGACCGCGAACCTGAATCCGGCGACATCCATGCCGATTTTCCACCCCTGCTTGCGGCAATCCGCGTGGCGAGTGTGGCACATTACCCCTATCGAACGCGCTGTCAAAATTGGCGCAGCCATCGGGGTGGCGCGCATGCGGCGCGATCCAGCCCTTTATAAAGAGCTGATTTCGTCTCGAATCCCACTATCAATCGTCCCTGGTCCGGCAGACGATCAAGGGCGAGCTCCATGGGTATCCGTACAGTCTTCAAGCTCGGCAATGTCTGGGACCAGGGTTTCGCGGCCGAGATCCTGGTGTTCAACGACGGCCCGGAGACCGTGACCGACTGGCGCCTGTCGTTCGCCGCGCCATGGGTCATCCAGTCCCGGTGGAACGTCACCGCGCTGCCCTCGCCGACGGGGGTGACCACCTTCGGCAATGTCGGCATGAACGGGACCCTGGCGCCCGGCCAGAGCGCCAATGTTGGCTTCACGGCGCAAGGCGCCCCGGCGGAGCCGGTGTTCCTGCCGTCCGCTCCCGGCCAGGCGGACGCGATGCCGTACCTGACGGTGACCGACGGCTTCGCGGTCGAGGGGGATGCCGGCACTACGCCGCTGACGTTCGGCCTCAGCCTGTCCCAGGCTTCGGCGACGCCGGTCACGGTGCGCTGGGAGACGGCTGCGGGCGGCGCCACCGCCGGGACCGATCACCGGAACGCCGGCGGCACCGTGACCTTCGCCCCGGGCGAGACAAGGGCGACCGTCCAGGTCGACGTCATCGGCGACACCGCAGCGGAATTGAACGAGACGGTGCGGCTGGTGCTCAAGTCGGCCGAGGGGGCCGTCCCGATCCGCTGGCAGGCGACCGGAACGATCCATGACGACGACGGCCCGTCACCCGCGGCTCCGGGCGTGGTCGCCGACGGCTTCCTGTCCACCCGCGGCAACGAGATCGTCGATGCCGCCGGCACGCCTGTCCGCCTTGCCGCCGTCAACTGGTTCGGCCTGGAGTCCCTGCGCGCCTCGCCGGACGGGCTGAACGTCCGGAACTGGCAGGACATGATGAAGCAGATGGCCGACGCGGGCTTCAACGCGATCCGCCTTCCCTTCTCGTCCGAACTGCTGGACGGCAGGGCTCCGGCGAACATCAACGGCACCCTCAACCCCGAACTGGTCGGGCTCGACGGCCTCGGCATCATCGACAGGATCGTCGAGCATGCCGGGCGGATCGGGCTGCGCATCATCCTCGACCATCACCGCAGCGCCGCCGGCGATGGACCGAACCAGAACGGCTTGTGGTACGAGGGCGCCCATACCGAAACGGAGTGGATGGAAGACTGGGTGATGCTGGCCCAGCGCTACAAGGGCAACAGCACGGTGGTCGCCGCCGACCTGCACAACGAGCCGCACGGTCAGGCGACCTGGGGCGACGGCAATCCCGCCACCGACTGGGAAGCGGCGGCCGAACGCGCCGGCGCGGCGATCCAGGCGGTCAATCCCGACTGGCTGATCCTGGTCGAGGGGATCGAGACCTACAAGGGGAGCTGGTACTGGTGGGGCGGCAACCTCCAGGGGGTCGCCGACGACCCGGTCGAACTGCCCGTCGCCAACAAGCTCGTCTATTCGCCCCACGACTATCCCAACTCCGTCTATCCGCAACCCTGGTTCCAGGGCGACGACTACGCCGCGCAGCTCCAGGGCCTGTTCGACACCCAGTGGGGCTTCATCGCGCGGCAGAACATCGCCCCCGTCCTGATGGGCGAGTTCGGCACCAAGCTGAACGACCCCAAGGATCTGGTCTGGCTGTCGAAGCTCACGGCGACGCTGAACGGCGATCTGGACGGCGACGGCGCCACCGACGCCGGCCAGCCCACGGCCGGGTTATCCTGGGCCTGGTGGTCGTGGAACCCGAACTCCGTCGATACCGGCGGCATCCTGGCCGACGACTGGCGCACGGTCCTCCCGGAGAAGCTGGCGGCCATCGCGGCCTTGCGCGGCAGCGCCTTCGCCACCAACGACGGCGGTTCCTACTCGAACGGCCCGGTCGGGCTCGCGCTCGCCGGAGGCGCCGGAGCGGACCTGCTGCGCGGCGGTGCCGGAAGCGACCTGATCCAGGGCGAGGGCGGCGAAGACCGGATCTTCGGCGGTGACGGCGACGACCGCCTCTACGGCGGCACCGGCAACGACAGGCTGGAAGGTGGCGCCGGGAGCGACCTGATCGACGGCGGTCCCGGCATCGACACCGCCGTATGGACGGGACCCCGCCGGCAATACGCCGTGACCCTCGACACGGGCGGCGACGGCACGGACACCGTGCGCGGGGTCGAGCATCTGGTCTTCGCCGACGGCCGCTACGTGACCGACGCCGGGGATACCGCGGCGCAGGTCCACCGCCTCTACGGCGCAGCCCTGGACCGCGCGCCGGAGCCCGACGGCCTGCTCGCGTGGAAGGCGGCCCTGGATGCCGGAGCGCTGACGCTCGCCCGGGCGGCCGATGGTTTCGTCGGGTCCGAGGAGTTCCGGTTCCGCTATGGTCCGCTGGACGACCGGGGCTTCGTCGAGCAGCTCTACCGCAACGTCCTGGATCGCGAGGGCGAGGAGACGGGTGTGACCTACTGGACCGGCGCGCTGGGCGCCGGCCTCACGCGGGCCGAGGCGCTGGTCGGCTTCTCTGAGTCGGCGGAGAACGTCCAGCGGACCGCGCCCGTCGTCGAGCGGGGAATCTGGCTGCGCGACGACCAGGCCGCGGCGGTGGCCCGGCTTTACGACAGCGCGCTCGATCGCCTTCCCGACGCCGGAGGGCTGGTCGGCTGGACGGCGGCGGTCAAGGCCGGCATGACGCTGCACGAGGCCGCAGGGGGATTCATCGGCTCGAACGAGTTCCAGCAACGCTACGGCGCCGTGGACAATGCGGGGTTCGTCGACCTTCTGTACCGCAACGTGCTGGACCGCCAGGGCGACCAGGACGGCCTGCGGAACTGGATCGGCGCCCTGGACGCCGGGATGACACGGACCGAGGCGCTGGTCGGCTTCTCCGAATCGATCGAGCACAAGATTCAGCGGGCGCCGTACATCGACGACGGGATCTGGTTCGTTTGACCGGAATTAGTAGTACAGCACAGTGGTTCCGAACAATTCGCCGTAGGTCGGCCTTCGCCCATCAGGGCGAACGCCGACGCCTTGGATCAACGTTCCGGCCATGATGTCGGCGTCGGCCTTCGGCCGAGGCCGACCTACGGCGCCTCCCTCACAACCATTGTGCCGAAACACTGGCGGGACACCTCCGGAAAGACGACCACGCCTTCGCGCATCGCCCTGGCATAGAACGAGTGGCCGTTCGCCAATGTCCGACAGGCCGTCGAAGTCTCTGCGCGTCCAAGAGCCGAAGAGCCTGACCTCCCGAAGGCCGGCGATCAGATCGTCCCGCCGGCGGGCCCGTATCGAGTTGGTCCGCTCCGCATACCGCTCATGAACCAGGGACGCTCAGCCGCGCCGCCGGCTCGTCCACCAGCTCCATGAAGTGCCGGTGCGCGCGGGCGGCGATGCCGCGGGCTTTGGCTTCCAGCGCGTCGAAACCGAAGCCGGCGTCATCGGCGCTTTCCGGGAAGGCGGCACGGATCAGGGCCTGGCGCAGGCCGGCGGGGGCTTTCTCGGCGACGAACCGGCCCTCCGTGGTCAGGCGCAGGAAGCCCTGGATGCGGCGCCACAGGGACAGCGCCGCGCACAGGTCGTCCGCGATCCTGCCGTCCAGCAGGCCGGCCCGGGCCGCGGCGCGCAGCGTGGCTCCGGCGTCGCCGCTGAGGATCTCCGGATGCTCCGACGCGTGGCGCAGCATCAGGTACTGGGCGACGAACTCCACGTCGATGGTGCCGCCGCGGACATACTTGACGTCCCAGATGTCCGTCGTGCCGAATTCCTTGTCGATCCTGACCCGCATCCCCGAGACGTCGCGCAGCAGCTTGTCGGGGTCGCGCGGGCGGGTCAGCACCGCGCGCACGGCGGCCTGCAGCCGCTCGGCGAGGCCGGGCGGGCCGTGGATCACGCGGGCGCGGGTCAGCGCCATGTGCTCCCAGGTCCAGGCGTCGTTCGCCTGGTAGCGGGCGAAGCTCTCCAGGCTGATCGCCAGGGGGCCGGCGTTGCCGCTGGGGCGAAGCCGCATGTCCACGTCGTAAAGGCGCCCCTCGCCGGTCGGTGCCGTCACGGCGTTGATCATCCGATGGGTCAGCCGGATGAAATACTCGTTCGGCGCCAGCGGCTTCCCTCCGTCGGAAGCGCCCAGGTCCGGCGGCACGTCGTAGACCATGATCAGGTCGAGGTCGGAGCGCAGGGTCATCTGCCGGCTGCCCAGCTTGCCCAGCGCCAGGATCGCGACCCCATGCCCGTCGAACCGGCCGTGGCGGCGGGCGAACTCCTCCGTCACGCGCGGCTCCAGGGCCGCCAGCCCCAGGTCCGCGACGTCGGACAGGAAGGGTCCGCAGCGCTCGCCGTCGGTGATGTTGCGCAGGATATGGATGCCGGCCCAGACGATCTGGTCGTTGGTCCAGCGCCGGGTGATGTTCAGCACGTCCTCGAAATCCCGCGCTTGGCGCAGCAGAAGGTCGAGCTGCTCGGACAGCGTCTCGCGGGACGGCAGCGCGTCGAAGAAGCCGGGCGTCAGGACCGCGTCGAGCCGGTTGGGGTTGCGGCTTAGCACCTCCGCGAGGCGCGGCGCGCTGCCCATGATCTCGGCCACGAGGTTCAGCAGGTTGGGATTGCTGTAGAACATCGAGAAGAGCTGAACGCCCGCCGGCAGCCTTGCCAGAAACTCGTCGAAGCGGTTGAACGCATCGTCGGGATTGGCCGTGTCGCCCAGCGCCCGGAGCAGGATCGGCGCCAGTTCGGTCAGCAGTTCCCGCGCCCGGGTGCTTCGGGTCGCCCGGTAGCGGCCATGATGCCAGGCGCGCACCGCGGCGGCGACCGAGGAGGGGTTTCCGAAGCCCATGGCGCGGAGCGTCGCCAGGGTATCCGGGTCGTCCTCCGTTCCGGTGAACACAAGGTTGCCGGCACCGGCCAGGGGCGGCGCCTCCTCGAACAGGGCGGCGTAATGGTCCTCGACGAGGTCCAGCGTGCCCAGCAGGTCGGCGCGGAACGGCTCCGGCGCGTCGTAGCCCATGAAGGCGGCGAGCGCCGCGATCCCGGCGTCGTCTGCCGGAAGCGTATGGGTCTGGCGGTCGTCCTTCATCTGGACGCGGTGCTCGACCTTGCGGAGGAAATCATAGGCCCGGATCAGGTCGTCGGCGACCGAACGCTCGATCCGGCCGGCCGCGACCAGAGCCAGCAGGCTCTCCACCGTGCCCGACGTCCGGAGGGTCGGGTCGCGGCCGCCGAAGATCAGCTGCTGGGTCTGGGCGAAGAACTCGATCTCGCGGATGCCGCCGCGGCCCAGCTTGACATTATGGCCGTTGACCGCCGTCGCCCGATAGCCGCGGTGGGCGTTGATCTGGCGCTTGATCGAGTGGATGTCCTGGATCGCCGCGAAGTCCAGGCTGCGGCGCCAGACGAAGGGGACCAGGAAGCGCAGGAAATGTGCCCCCGCCTCCAGGTCGCCGGCGACCGCGCGCGCCTTGATCATGGCCGCTCGCTCCCAGTTCTGGCCCAGGCTGCCGTAATAGGATTCGGCGGCCGAGATCGAGACCGCCAGCGGCGTGGCGCCCGGATCGGGGCGCAAACGGAGATCCGTGCGGAAGACGTAGCCGTCCCGCGTACGTTCCTCCATAATGCGGACAAGATCGCGGGCGAGACGTACGAAGGTCCGGGCCATGTTGTCCGGCTGGGTGGTCTGGACGACATGGTCGTCGTATAGGACGATCAGATCGATATCACTGGAATAATTGAGCTCTCGCGCCCCGAACTTGCCCATGGCCAGAATGATCAGACCGCTCCCGACCGAAGGCCGCTCCGGCTCGGGAAGGATCAGCGACCCGCCCGCCGCCGCTTTCGACAGCAGATGGTCGCAGGCCAGCCGCAACGCGTCCTCCGCGAAGCTGCTGAGCGCCCCGGTGACGCGGGCCAGGTCCCAGGCCCCGGCCATGTCGGCCAGGGCGGTGACCATGGATACCCGGCGCTTGGCGACCCGCAGACGCGCCATCAGGCGCGCCATGTCGCGTTCGCCGGCCAGTTCGGTGCGGACGGCCTCCAGTTCGGCGTCGAAGGCGGCGTCAAACCCCTCGGTCAGCACGCGCCGGGCGAAAGGCAGGTCGAGCACCATCGCCTGGGTCAGGAAGGGTGAGTTTCCGAACACCGACTCCAGCAGCCGGCGGCCGGCCGGATCCTCGGCATATGCGCGGGCGAACGCGGCGGCCTCGGCGTCGGGGCAGCGGGCGGCCTGCTCCGCCCAGCGCTCCAGCCCGAGGGAGGTCGCGTTGGGGTCGGCCGGCTTCGGCAGGGATGCAGGGTCGAAAAGGGCGTCGGCGGCTGTCATGGCGGCTGAACTGTTCGCTGCGGAGGTCCGGCGGGGGACGGAAGTGGGGTCGAGACTGCGCGCCGGAAGCGTGCGGGTCAACCATGGCGCCGGTCATGGTGCCTGTATTGTCGCCAAGGGGACTGTCATCGGGATGGACGCGTCGAGGTGATCCGGAAGGCGGGACGATTTACCGGCCTCGTGCTGATCGAGGCCGTCAGCGCCGTCCTGATCGGGCTGACGGTCCTGGTGGCGCTGTTCCTGTGGCGTCTGTCCAGCGGCCCGATCCAGGTCGATTTCCTGACGCCGGTGATCGAGCAGACGCTGAACGACTCACGGATGGGCGTTCGGGTCGACATCGCGGAGACCGTGCTGAACTGGGGCGGCACGGGAGCCGAGGACGGGGAGCGCGCCTTCGATTTCCAGGCGTTCGACATCCGCGCCCGCGACGCCCGGATCTATGGCCCGACCGGCGCGCTGATCGCGGCGGTGCCGGCGCTGGGCATCAGCTTCGACATGCGCGAACTGGTCCAGGGCCATGTCCAGCCGACCGTGCTGCGGGTTTTCCAGCCGGACATCCAGCTCCAGCGCGGGGCGGACGGCGCGATCGACGTCGACGTGCGCACCGGCGACCTGCCGGTCGAACATGGCGGGGTCGACGTGGTGGAGGAGGTGCTGAAGGCGCTGCAATTGCCGCCCGGCAGCCAGCCTGGTCCGCTGTCGCGCCTGTCCGAGGTGCGGATTTCCGGTGCGCGCCTGACCCTGGACGACCGGCTGCTCGGCCAGGTCTGGCAGGCACCCCGGGGCGACGTCATCCTGCGGCGCGACGCGGCGGGCCTGAGCGGGAACGCCCGGCTCGACCTGGAGATGGGCAACCGCATCGCCCGGCTCGATGCCCGGCTTCGGTTCCGGAGCGCCGACGGGGTCACCGAGGTCACGGGACGGTTCGGCAACGTATCGCCGGCCGCCCTGGCGGACCGGGCGCCCGCGCTCGGGGCGCTGTCCGCCGTCGCCATGGTGCTGGACGGCAACGCGGAGCTCCGCCTGGACCGCGCCTTCATACCGATGGAGGCGCATATCGACGTCTCGGGCCGCGACGGCGCCGTCACCCTGCCGGATTTCTACGCCGAGCCGCTTGAATTGGCACAGGCGCGGCTGCGTGCTTCGTTCGACAGGCTGAAGCGCCGGGTCGTGGTGGACGAGTTCACCGCCGGCCTGGGTGCGGATCCGGGTGGGCCGACCGTCTCGCTGAACGCCGTCGCGGTCGATCTCGGCGACCGCAGGCTCGACGTGACCGGAACCGCCGAAACCGTCGGCGTGCCGATCGACGAGTTGCGCCGGCTGTGGCCGCAGGGCGTCGCCGGCAACCCGCGCGGCTGGATCACCGAGAACCTGTCGTCCGGCCGGGCCGAGAGGGCCCGAGCGACGGCCCATGCGGTGATCGACCTGGACGCGCCGGAGCAGTCCGAGCTGAAGTCCCTGGACAGCGAGATCCTGGTCAAGGGCGTGCAGGTCCGTTATTTCAAGGAGTTGCCGCCGGTCACCGGGGTGGACGGCGTGGTCCGGATTTCCCCGACCACGCTGACGGTCGACGCCGAGGGCGGGCAGCTCCGCGACATGACTGTCGGAGCGTCGAAGATCGTGATCACCGGACTGGACCAGAAGGACCAGGCGATCGACATCGCGACCCCGGTCTCCGGACCGCTCCGGACCGCGCTGGAGGTGTTGAACCACAAGCCGCTCGGCTTTCCCGACAAGCTGGGGCTGAAGCCGTCGTCGGTCGGCGGATCGGCCAGCGCGCGGCTGACCTTCAAGTTCCCGCTGTTCAACCGCCTGACGGTGGACGACATCGTGTTCGGCGCCAAGGGCAAGCTGTCCGACGTATCCATCAGCGGCCTGCTGCCGCGCCTGCCCGTGACCAAGGCCGACGGCGAGCTGACTTTGGACCCCGAAAAGCTGGTGATCACCGGCAAGGCGCGGGTCAACGGCATCCCGGCCGACATCAGCTGGATGGAGAGCTTCTCGTCCAAGGCCGACATCCTGACCCGGATCACCGCGCGCGGCGAGGTGGGCGAGACCGACCGCGAAAGGCTGGGCTTTCCGACCCGGCCCTATGTGACCGGTCCGGTCGGCCTGGACGCCGTCTATACCGTCGCCAAGCCGGGCCAGGGCAGGCTCGCGGCCAACCTGGACCTGCGGGACGCCGGCATGGCGGTGGAACTCCTGGACTGGACCAAGCGGCCGGGCACTCCCGGTACCGCCCGCGCGACGCTGGAGCTGTCCAAGGGTGACGCCGTCCGCCTGTCCGACATCGCCCTGGACGCGTCGGGGCTCAAAGCGGCCGGCGCCGTGGAACTGGCCCCGGACGGCGCGGTCCGCGGCGTGACCGTGGCCGGCCTGTCGCTGGGCGCGACGCGGCTGGCGGGCAACGCGGCCCCCATGGCGGGAGGCGGCTGGAAAGTGAACCTCTCCGGGCAGAGCCTGGACCTGCGGCCGCTCCGCGACGGGGCGAGGGACCGGAACAGGAAGGCCGCGGAGGACGAGGTTCCGCTCGAAGTGACGGCGGCCCTCGGCCGGGTCATCCTGGGCGAGGGACGGAGCCTCGGCGACGTCTCGGCCAATCTCCAGCGCGACCGGAAGGAATGGACCGCGGCCCAGGTCAACGCCCGGGTCGGCCAGTCCGGTTCCCATCTGGTTCTCCAGTACGCTCCCGAGGCGGCGGGCCGCCGGCTGGTGCTGGAGACCGGCGACGCCGGCGCGATGCTGTACGCACTGGACCTGTTCGACAATATCCGCGGCGGCAGCCTGACCATCGTCGGACATACCGACCCGTCCAAGCCGGACAGCCCGCTGGCCGGCCGGATCGAGATGAGCGACTATTCGATGGTCAACGCGCCGGTGCTGGCCCGGCTGCTCAACGCCGTGTCGCCCAGCGGGCTTGCCGAACTGGTGGAGGGCCGAAGCCTCGGCTTCGCCAAGCTGACCGGCGAGTTCAGCTGGGAAGAGCGGCAGGAGAAGGTGCGCTTCAACGAAGTGCGCACCTCCGGGTCGGCGCTGGGCCTGACCATGGAGGGAACCGTCGATCTCGGGGCGGAGCAGGCGGACCTTCAGGGCACCATCGTGCCGATCTACGGCCTGAACCGCCTGCTGGGCTCCATTCCCGTACTGGGCGACATCCTGACCGGCGGCGAAGGCCAGGGGATCTTCGCCGCCACCTACCAGATCCAGGGACCGCTGAACGACCCGTCGGTCCGCGTCAATCCGCTGGCCGTGCTGGCACCGGGGTTCCTGCGCAACCTGTTCTTCCTGGACCACGACGCCGGCTCGGACAAGAAGAGCCCGTGGGTCTACGAATATCCCGAGAGCGACTGAACCGGAGGGGATGAGCCGGCCGCCGGCTCACACCGCCTTGACCAGGGCATGGCGCTTCTTGCCCGCCGACAGCTTCAGCACGCCCTCGGCGTTGAGATCGCCCGTGCCGGTCACCTGCGTCTCCTCGACCACCACGGCGTCGTTCAGGCGGGCCCCGCCGCCCTTGATCAGGCGCTTGGCCTCGCCCTTGGATGCCGCGAGGTCGGCGCGGACCAGCAGGTCGATCACCGGGATGCCGGCGTCGAGTTCGCCGCGGGCGATCCCGACCGTCGGCAGGCCCTCGGCCAGCCCGCCCTGCTCGAAGGTGCGCCGGGCGGTCTCGGCCGCTTCCTGCGCCGCCGCCTCGCCGTGGCACATCCGGGTCGTCTCGAACGCCAAGCGCTTCTTGGCCTCGTTGATGCCGGCCCCCTCCAGCCGCTCCAGCCCGGCGATCTCGTCCAGCGGCAGTTCGGTGAAGAGGCGCAGGAACCGGCCGACGTCGGCGTCCTCGGTGTTGCGCCAGAACTGCCAGTAATCGTACGGCGACAGCCGGTCGGCGTTGAGCCAGACGGCCCCGCCCAGGCTCTTGCCCATCTTGGTGCCGGACGCGGTCGTCATCAGCGGGGTGGTCAGGCCGAACAGGCCGGCCTGATCGACGCGGCGGCCCAGCTCGACGCCGTTGACGATGTTGCCCCACTGGTCTGAGCCGCCCATCTGGAGCCGGCAGCCGACGCGGCGGTGCAGTTCCAGGAAGTCGTAAGCCTGGAGGATCATGTAGTTGAACTCCAGGAAGGTCATCGGCTGCTCACGCTCCAGCCGCAGCTTGACGCTGTCGAAGGTCAGCATGCGGTTGACCGTGAAATGCACGCCCATGTCGCGGAGGAACGTGATGTAGCCCAGCTTCTCCAGCCAGTCCGCGTTGTTGACCATGACGGCGTCGGTCGGTCCGTCGCCGAAGGTCAGGAACTGCCCGAACACCCGCTTGATGCCGGCCATGTTCTCCGCGATCTGCTCGTCGGTCAGCATCTTGCGGCTCTCGTCGCGGCCGGTCGGATCGCCGATCTTGGTGGTTCCGCCCCCCATCAGGACGATCGGCTTGTGCCCGCAGCGCTGCAGCCAGCGCAGCATCATGATCGACACCAGATGTCCGACATGCAGGCTGTCCGCCGTGCAGTCGAAGCCGATATAGGCGGTCACGATCCCCTCGGAGGCCAGCGCATCGAGGCCTTCCGGATCGGTGCATTGGTGGATGAAGCCGCGCGTTTGCAGGATGCGCAGGAATTCCGAACGGAGATCGCTCATCGCTAGGGTCCAGGTCTAGTAAGGATGGTTCCGAGGGCGGCGTCTGTTAGCACAAACCCCGGTACCGGGCCAGCGGGGCTTGCGCAGCGCAGGCATCCCATGGGAAACAGGACCGGACCAGCCCTGTTTCCAGCACCACAGCAGCCAACATGACGCTTACTCCCCTTCGGACCGCCCTGGGCCTGATGAGCGGCACGTCGCTCGACGGCATCGACGCCGCGGTGATCCGCACCGACGGCCTTGCCCATGTGGAGACCGGGGATTTCATCACCGTTCCGTACGAGGACGGTTTCCGCGAGCGGCTGCGCGGCTGCCTGGGCGGCCGCGGTCCCGTCGCGGAGGTCGAACGCGAACTGACGGAACTGCACGCCGGCGCGGTCCGCCGGCTGGTGGAACGGGCCGGCCCGGTCGACCTGATCGGGTTCCACGGCCACACCATCCTGCACGCCCCCGAACGGCGCCGCACCTGGCAGATCGGCGACGGCCCGCTGCTGGCCTCGCTGACCGGCATCCCGGTGGTCCATGACTTCCGGAGCGCCGACGTGGCCGCCGGCGGCCAGGGCGCGCCGCTGGTCCCGCTGTACCACCAAGCGCTGGCGGCCGATCTGGAGAGGCCGCTGGCCGTGCTGAACATCGGCGGCGTGGCGAACGTGACGTGGCTGGGCCGGCGCGGCGACAAGGACGTGCTGGCCTTCGACACCGGCCCCGGCAATGCCCTGATCGACGATTGGGTCCTGTCCCGCACCGGCCGGGCGTTCGACGCCGACGGTGCGCTGGCGGCATCCGGCACCATCGACCGGGGCGTCCTGACCCGCCTCCTGGCGGCGCCCTATTTCAAGAAGCAGCCGCCGAAATCGCTCGACCGCGACGGCTTCGACATCTCTCCGGTCAAGGCGCTGGACGCCGCCGACGGCGCCGCCACCCTGACCGCCTTCACCGCGGGCGCGGTCGCCAGCGCAGCGGCGCTGCTGCCCCAGCCGCCGCTGCGCTGGCTGGTGACCGGCGGCGGGCGGCTCAACGGGTTTCTGATGGAGCTGCTGCGGGACATGCTGGGCGTGCCGGTCGACCCGGTGGACAGCGTCGGCTGGCAGGGTGACGCGCTGGAAGCGCAGGCCTTCGCCTACCTGGCGGTCCGAAGCCGCGCCGGCCTGCCGCTCAGCGTGCCTGGCACCACGGGCGTCCCCAACCCTGTCACCGGCGGGCTGTTCAGCGAGCCTTGAGCGGGACGGCCTCCTGTACCAACTCGCATTCCGGTATGGATTGATGTACCGGTGCCGCCCCATAAAAGCGGGCGAGTACGGAAATCCATACCATGGCTACCCTCCTTTACGGGATCGCCCCCTGCGGGGGCCTCCGTGCCGGAACCTTGACCGGGAAACCGGCGGGCTGAACGCGTTTCGAGTATGCCGGCCGGCGTCCACCACGCCACCATCGTGGCGCTGGAGAAGGGCGAAGGCACCCTGCGCCTGGTCAATGCCTGGCGCGTGCTCTGGGTGCTGGGGCTGGCGGAGGCCGATACCGGCGGGAAGGGCCCGGAACGCTGACGGCCGCCTATTCGGCGACCGCCGCCATGCGGCTTCCCAGAGCATTGTCGAGGTAGTCGTCGACATGCTTGTCCAGCGCTTCCACGTGGTTGGAGAACAGGTGGGTGGCACCGTCCACGACCTTGTACTCGATCCGGATGTCGCGCTGGTGCGACAGCTTGTTGACCAGCTTGTGGACCGAGTTCTCCGGCACCAGCTCGTCCTTGGTGCCGTGGACGATCAGGCCCGACGACGGGCACGGCGCCAGGAAGCTGAAATCGAATGAATTGGCCGGCGGGGCGACCGAGATGAAGCCGTCGATCTCCGGCCGGCGCATCAGGAGCTGCATGCCGATCCAGGCGCCGAACGAGTGCCCGGCGATCCAGCAGGCCGACGCGTTGGGGTTGAAGGTCTGGAGCCAGTCCAGCGCCGAGGCCGCGTCGCTCAGTTCCCCCTCGCCCCGGTCATAGCTGCCCTGGCTGCGTCCGACGCCCCGGAAATTGAACCGCAGCGTCGAGAAACCGCGCCGGCCGAACGCGTGAAACAGGGTGTAGACCACCTTGTTGTTCATGGTTCCGCCATGATGGGGATGGGGATGCAGGAACAGCGCGACGGGAGCGTTGGGCTGCTTGCCGTGAACATACCGGCCTTCGATCCGTCCGGCCGGTCCATTGATCATTACTTCAGGCATTGCGGTGTGGGTCCCGGCGAAAACAGGTTGGCCCATACCTGACGGCATGGGCGGCGGGGCTCGGGAGAAATCCCCACCAGGGGAAAAAACCGAGGCGGAGGGTAGGACATTCACCAGAGCATGAGAAGATCCCACCGTTGCAATACTTGACCACTGCACTGGGTCATCATATATCGGAAGATACCTCCAACGTCATCAGGCGGGAATCGCCTCGACGTTGGTCATACCAGTCCGACAAGACCGCCGACTATATCACAGCGAGCAACCGAGTGATCAAGCATCTTCGCAAGCAAATCCATGGCGAGATCACCGGAAAATCGCGGGGGTAGTGCCGATGCACCGCCCGGGAACAGGAACAGGGAGGCCGACGTGAGACTGAGCACCAAGGGGCGGTACGCCGTGATGGCGATGGTCGATCTTGCAAGCAGCAGCCGGGGCGGCCCGATAGCGCTCGCGGACATCGCCGAGCGGCAGGAAATCTCGCTCTCCTACCTGGAGCAGCTGTTCGCCAAGCTGCGCAAGGGCGGCCTGGTCAAAAGCGTGCGCGGCCCCGGCGGCGGCTACCTCCTGGCCCATCCGGCCGACGCCATGCGGATTTCCGACATCATCCTGGCGGTGGACGAGCCGATCCGCGCCACCCGCTGCGCCGCCGGTTCCCCGGCCGGCTGCCGGACCAACCGCAGCCGCTGCCTGACCCATGACCTGTGGGAGGAACTGGGCAACCAGATCCACCTTTATCTCAGCAGCGTAACCGTCGCCGACGTGTGCGAGCGCCGCATCCTCGGATCTTCCCACGTCATGCTGCCGGAAGCGGTCAGCGAACCCCGGGCGGCGGCGGCCGAATAGGAACCCGGTACTCAAAGAACCCGATCCCGATGCCCGGCACCTCCTATCTCGACTACAACGCGACCGCCCCGATCCTGCCCGCCGTGCGCGACGCCGTGATGGCGGCGCTGGAGGTCGCCGGCAATCCCTCCTCCGTCCACGGCTTCGGCCGGCGCGCGCGCCGGCTGGTCGAGGATGCCCGGGCCGAGGTGGCGGCGCTGGCCGGGGTCGTACCGGCCCGGGTCGTGTTCACGTCGGGCGGGACCGAGGCGAACACGTCGGCGTTGTCCACGGGAGCCTCCGGGAGAGCCGGCCGCCGCGTGCTGGTGTCGGCGATCGAGCATGACTCGGTGCTGGAGACCGTTCCCGACGCGGAACGGATCCCGGTCTTGACGGACGGCACGGTGGACCTCGCGGCGCTCGACCGGATGCTGGCGCGGGCGGACGGGCCGGCCCTGGTCTCGGTCATGCTGGTCAACAACGAGACCGGGGTGATCCAGCCGGTCGCCGAGGTGTCGCGCCTCGCCCATGCCCATGGCGCGCTGTTCCATTGCGACGCCGTCCAGGGAGCCGGCCGCGTCGGAATCGACGCCGATTCGCTGGGCATCGACCTGATGACCCTGTCGGCCCACAAGCTGGGCGGCCCCCACGGCGTGGGCGCCCTGGTGGTGCGGGAAGGCATCCCGATCGCGCCCGTGCTGCGCGGTGGCGGACAGGAGCAGCGCCGCCGGGCCGGAACGGAGAACGTCGCCGGGATCGCCGGGTTCGGCGCCGCCGCCAGGCTCGCCCGGAACGCCGCGGGCGAAATCGACCGGATCGGCCGGCTGCGCGACGGGCTGGAACGGCGTATCGCCGAAGCGGCCGAGTCGTCCGGCGTCGCCGTCACGATCCACGGCAGGGCCGCGCCGCGGGTCGCCAACACCGCCTGCGTGTCGATGCCGGGGGTTTCCAGCGAAACGCAGATCATGGCCCTGGACCTGGCCGGCGTGGCGGTCAGCGCCGGATCGGCCTGCTCCAGCGGCAAGGTGAAGCCGTCGCACGTTCTGACCGCCATGGGAGTCGACGCCGGCGAGGCGTCCTCCGCCATCCGGGTCAGCCTGGGCTGGGCGACGGGGCCGGAGGACGTCGACCGCTTCGTGGATGCCTGGAGCACGCTGTGCCGCCGCCGGGCGCGTGCGATGGTCGGCCCCTGAAGGCTTGCCCAAAGGTCTGCGCGCGACGTATGGCGTTGCCCGGGGGGCACCTTATCTGTAAAGACGCGGGGGAGTGCGCCCGGGCAAGGACTCCGGTGCCGGGCAAAGGCTCCACAACATTCAAAAGCGATGCGGCATGAGTGAACGCAAAGGCGGCGGGCCGCGGGGCGGCTCGGGAAAAGGCAGGATCGGCGGCGGGCCGGGAACGGTGGCGGGAGATCTGGTCCCCTGCTGGCTGTGCTCCCATTCGGTCTCGCCGCGCGCCTTGTTCTGCCATAACTGCGGCACGGTACAGCCGCCGCGCTCGATCGATCCCTTCACGCGGCTGGGGCTGCCGATCCGCTTCGACCTGGATCCCGCGGGACTGGAGCGCCAGTTCGCCGGATTTCGCCGGACGCTTGCCCCGGAGCGGTTCGAGAGCAAGGGCCCGCGGGAGAAATCCAACGCGCGGGCGCAGCTCGACACCTTCAAGCATGCCTATGACACGCTGCGCGACCCGATCCGCCGCGCCCGCCTCCTGCTCGACACCGCCCACGGCGCCGGCGCCCGGCAGCCGCTCCCCGCCGATCCGGAGCTTGACGCCCTGGAAGCGGCTCTGGCGGATGCCGGCGACACGGCGGAACTGGACCGGGTGGCCAACCAGGCGGTGCGCGGCACGGAACAGTGCATCCATGACATGTCGTCCGCATTCCGCGCCGGGGATCTGGACGCCGCGGCGCGAATCGTGAACCGGCTGGAGCGGTTGGAAACGCTCGCCGGCGCGGCGCGGCAGCGGCGTCCCGGCCTCCGCGGCGATGCTCCCTGAGATGGTCCGCCGGAAGGACACGCCGGGGAATTCGGTGGAAATAATGAAGGATTCGCTTGACGGGGCGTTGGAGCGAACCTTTAGTCCCGCGTTTCGGGTTTCGGACCGGTAAGAGAAGAACGACGGAGTTGTGGCATCATGCCGAAGATCACATTCATCGACACCGAGGGCAACAAACGCGACGTGGATGCGCCCTTGGGCCTGTCGGTGCTGGAAATCGCCCATCGCAACGATATCGACCTGGAAGGGGCGTGCGAGGGCTCGCTGGCCTGCTCGACCTGCCACGTGATCGTCGAACCCGAATGGTACGACCTGCTGACCGACGCGTCCGAGGACGAGGAGGACATGCTGGACCTGGCGTTCGGCCTGACCAAGACCTCCCGCCTGGGCTGCCAGATCATCATGTCCGAGGAGCTTGACGGCCTGACCGTCCGGCTGCCGTCCGGCACGCGCAACATGATGGGCTGACGTCCGATGGCCGCACGCCTGTTCGACCGCCTGAAGGAGGCGGCGGGACCGGAATGGACGGGCTATACCCGCCACGAGTTCGTCCGCCGCCTGGGCGACGGCAGCCTGCCCGAGGCGTCGTTCCGCCATTACCTGATCCAGGATTACCTGTTCCTGATCCATTTCGCCCGCGCCTACGCGCTGGCGGTCTACAAGAGCGACACCCTGGCCGACATGCGGCAGGCGGGGGCATCGCTCTCGGCGATCCTGGACCTGGAAATGGGACTGCACGTCCGGTTCTGCGCCGGATGGGGCCTGGACGAGGCGGCCATGGCGGCCTCTCCCGAGGCGACCGGCACCCTGGCCTATACCCGCTACGTGCTGGAGCGCGGCACGGCCGGCGACCTGCTCGACCTGCATGTGGCGCTGGCTCCCTGCATCGTCGGCTATGCGGAGATCGCGGCGGAACTGACGGCCGACCCGGCGACGCGGCTGGAGGGGAACCCCTACCGCGCCTGGATCGAGATGTATGCCGGCGAGGAGTACCGGGCGGTCGCGGCGGCCGAGATGGCCCAACTGGACAGCCTGTACGCGCGGCGCGGCGGGGAGGCGCGGTTCCCCGACCTCGCCCGCACCTTCACGACCGCGAGCCGGCTGGAAGCCGGGTTCTGGGAGATGGGCCTGAAGCTGCTGCCCTGAGGCTGCCCCGATTGGCGGCAAACGTGATTAACCGCGTCTTCACCATATTGGCCCAGGGTCGGGGTATCCCTTCCCTCCGGTGAGTCTCCATGACCTTCCATGACCGGCCGATCGGCATCTTCGACAGCGGGGTCGGCGGCCTGACCGTGCTGCGGGCACTCCGCGAGCGGCTGCCGACCGAGCAGCTGCTCTACCTGGGCGACACCGCCCGCCTGCCCTACGGCACCAAGAGCCCCGAGACGATCGCCCGCTACGCGGTCCAGGCGGCGGGATTGCTGGTCGAGCGCGGCATCAAGCTGCTGGTGGTCGCCTGCAACACGGCATCGGCCCACGCGCTCGACGCGCTGCGCGACGCCTATCCCGGGATCGAAGTGACCGGCGTGATCGAGCCGGGCGCCGAGGCGGCCTGCGCCGCGTCGGCCAGCGGGCGAATCGCGGTGATCGCGACCGAGAGCACCGCGCGGGCCGGCGCCTACGAGGCGGCGATCCGCCGGATCCGCGGCGACGCCGAGGTCGCGACCCGGGCCTGCTCCGTGTTCGTGGCGCTGGCCGAGGAAGGCTGGCTCGACGGGCCGGTGGCGGAAGCCGCGGCGCGGCGCTATCTGGCGCCGCTGTTCGCCGACCCGGAACCCGGCTTCGGGCCGGATACCCTGGTGCTGGGCTGCACCCATTTCCCGCTTCTGAGACCCGTGCTGGAGACGGTCGTCGGACCCGGCGTGATCCTGGTGGACAGCGCACGCACCACCGCCGACAAGGTCGCCCTGATGCTGGACCGCGCCGGGGTCGCCTCCCGCGGCACGCATTTCCCGGCGGAGATCCGGCTGCTGGCGACCGACGCCCCGGACCGCTTCGCCCGCGTGGCCGCGAACTTCCTGCCCTTCCCGATCACGCCGGCCATGGTCGAGCTGGTCGATCTCCAGCAGGCCTCCCCGAGAGCCGTGCCCGCCCTGCCGGCGCGGCGGCTGGAAGTTTGATTTCCGGGGTGCCCTCGGCTTGACTTCTCCGGACGGCCTGCCTATAAACCCGCTTCCGCCGGGCGGAGGTGCCGTCCGGACCTGGTTTTTGTGTTCACAGAGTTAAGGACCTGTCCGATGGCACGACGTTGCGCCGTGACCGGCAAGGGCGTGATGTTTGGCAACAACGTCAGCCACGCCAACAACAAGAATCGCCGCCGCTTTCATCCGAACCTGCAGGAAACCTCGCTGCTGAGCGACGCTCTGGGCAGCATGGTGCGCCTGCGCCTGTCGACCAACGCGATCCGCACGATCGAGCACAAGGGCGGCCTCGACGCCTTCCTGCTCGACACCAAGGACGCGACCCTGAGCCTCGAAGCGCGCCGCATCAAGCGCCGCATCGCCGCCAAGGTCGAGCGGCAGCAGGCCGCCGCCTGACCGGTCCAGGGTCCGGTCGACCGGAAAGCGTTTACCGGGGATCGGCGCCGTAAAGTTCGATGGATTGGAGCCGGCCGCGCAAGCGTGCCGGCTCCAATCTTTTCCAGCCGCACGCTTCCGGGCTTTCGCCCGCCGCATCGATGACCTGACGCGAGGCCACGAGCGGCAGGCCCGCGGTCTTGCAGGTTTCCTCAAGCCGGGCGGCGACGTTGACGGTGTCGCCGAGCACGGTGAATTCTAGGCGGGCATCGTCCCCGATGGCGCCGCAGAACACCTCTCCCCAATGGACCCCGACACCGACGGCCACCGCGTCCCGCCCGGCGGCAAGGCGCTCCCGGTTCCAGTCACCGATCTCCGCCAGGATGGCCCGGGCCGCTGACAAAGCCGCGGCGGCGTCCCGCGGCCCGGGGTCGGGCACGCCGAACAGCACCATGACGGCGTCGCCGATAAACTTGTCGATCACTCCGCCATGGGCGGCCACGGCGGCCGAGACGCGGGCGCGGAACTCGCCGACGAAGCGGCCGAGCTCGACCGGGTCCATCGACTCGGCGCGTAGCGTGAAACCCCGGATATCGGTGAAAAGCACCGCGACCGGCTGGTGCCTGCCCCGCCGGGCCTCGTCCGATCCGGTCTCGGCCAAGCGCGCCGCGATCTGGGGCGGCAGGTAGCGGGTCAGGTTGGCGCGCCGCCGGGTCTCCTCGACCGCCTGGCGCAGGAGGCTCCGGGCCCTGGCCGCCGCGAGCGCCAGCACTGCGCCGGCCGCGACCAGCATGACCAGCCTCATGATGTTTGGCGGTACGCTGAAGAAAAGGCCCAACTGCTCCGGCACGCCGATGCGGGTCACGCTGACCGGAGTGCCGCTGGTGGCCGCCGCCGCCGCGAGGCCCGCGGCCAGGAGCGCGGTCACATAGGCCTGGAGAATGGGATTGTAACGCAATGCGCCGAATGCCAGGACCAGGGGTGACAGCCAGACTGCCGGAAAGCCCGCCAGATAGTCCGCCTCGATGCCGGTGTTCAGGATCGCGACCGCGACGCTGGCCAGGATGAAACCGACGTCCAGGGTGACGAAGACCCATGACATCCAGGGCCGGAAACGCCCGCTTCCGGTGACGGACCAAGCCAGCAGCCCGACCACGGCATAGCCGCCGAGCGTGACGGCCACCATGGCCGCCTGCCGGTCCAGCACGCCGCCCAGGCCCCGTCCCCGTCGGGCCTCCTTCCGGAGACCGCGATGACGAACGCCAGGGCGAGGATGGCCGCCACGAGGATACGCAACACGCCGACCGTGCGCTCGGCCCGCCTGTCGGCCTCCGCGAACAGATGCTCCGCGATGATGTTCACGACCGCCCTTTCTCACTCCGCCTCCGCGCGCTATTCTGCCGCGGTCCGTTCGATCGCTTCGTCCCAACAGCTTCGGAAAAGCCCGCCCATGCAGACCCATCCCGATTTTCCGAACCTGTTTATCCTGAGCCATCCGCTGATTCAGCACAAACTCAGCCACATGCGCGACCGGAACCGCTCGACCATGGGTTTCCGCGCCCTCCTGAAGGAGATCGCGTTGCTGATGGGCTACGAGATCACCCGCGACCTGCCCATGACGACGGAGCGGATCGAGACTCCGCTGGCGCCGATGGACGCCCCGGTGCTGGCCGGCAAGAAGCTCGCGATCGTGCCGATCCTGCGCGCCGGCCTGGGCATGGCCCAAGGACTGCACGAGTTGGTGCCGTCCGCGCGCGAGGGCCATATCGGCCTCTACCGCGACCACGAGACCAAGCAGCCGGTGGAGTACCTGGTCAAGCTGCCGGAGCCCGAGGGCCGCATCTTCGTCCTGGTCGATCCCATGCTGGCGACCGGCAATTCGGCCGCCTATGCCTGCGACGTGCTGAACCGCCACGGCGTGGAGGACCGCAATATCCGCTTCATGGCGTTGGTCGCGGCGCCGGAAGGCGTTCGGGTGTTCCAGAAGTCGCATCCCGACGTGGCGGTCTTCACCGCGGCCCTGGACAGCCACCTGGACGAGAACGCCTATATCGTCCCCGGCCTGGGCGACGCCGGCGACCGGATGTTCGGCACCAAATAGCCCTGCTGCGGGCGCGTACCTGGCACGAACCGGGGCAGGTGCGGCGATCTTGTCATTGCGACTTATTAGCAGCATATGGGACGATAGCGGTTTCCCGGTGAACCCCGTTCCAGCGAAGTCGAATCCTTGACCCTCAACGCCCTGAGCACCGCCGCCGGCCGAGCCCGCCACCGCCTGATGCCGAGCGGCTGGACGGTCGCCACCCTGCTGATCGCCTGCCTGGTGGCGCTTCCGGTGGCGGTCGTGGCGAGCCGCATCTTCATCCCGACCGACGGCGTGTGGTCCCACCTCGCCTCGACCGTGCTGCCCTATTACCTGGGCAACACGCTCAAGCTGGTCCTGGGCGTCGGGGCGGGCACGCTGGTGATCGGGGTCGGGACCGCCTGGCTGGTCACCATGTGCCGGTTTCCCGGAAGTCGGGTGCTGGAATGGGCGCTGCTGCTTCCCATGGCGGTTCCGGCCTACGTGATGGCCTATGTCTACACGGACCTGCTTCAGTTCGTCGGGCCGGTGCAGACGACGCTGCGCGAACTGACCGGCTGGACCCGGCACGACTACTGGTTCCCCAACATCCGCTCGCTGGGCGGCGCCGTCGCCATGTTGACGCTGGTGCTCTACCCCTACGTCTATCTTCTGTCGCGCGCCGCCTTCCTGGAACAGTCGGTCTGCGTGCTGGAAGTCAGCCGGACGCTGGGCCGTGGCCCCTACCGCAGCTTCTTCGGCGTGGCGCTGCCCCTGGCGCGGCCGGCGATCGTCGCCGGGCTGGCGCTGGCGCTGATGGAGGTGCTGGCCGACTTCGGCACGGTGCAGTACTTCGCCGTGGACACCTTCACCACCGGCATCTACCGGACCTGGTTCGCCATGGGCCAGCCGGTCGCGGCGGCGCAGCTCGCCTCCGTGCTGATGCTGTTCGTGCTGGTGCTGATGCTGATGGAGCGCTGGTCGCGGGGATCCGCCAAGTTCCACCACACCACCAGTCGGTACCGCCGCCTGCCCAGCTACCGCCTGCGGGGCCTGCGCGGCGCCGCGGCGCTGGCCGCCTGCGCGCTGCCGCTGCTGCTGGGCTTCTTCGTGCCGGCGGCGGCGCTGCTGAACTTCACCTTCGAAGAAGGCGACGCGCTGCTGGGGCGGATGTTCTGGAACCTGGCGACCAACAGCATCGTGCTGGCGGCGCTGACCTCGGTGCTGGCGGTCACCCTGGCCGTCGTCCTTGCCTACGGGCTTCGGCTCCGCCCCTCCCCCGTCCTGAAGGGCGCGGTGCGGGTCGCCTCGATGGGCTATGCGGTGCCGGGATCGGTGATCGCGATCGGCGTGCTGATCCCGTTCGCCCGGCTGGACAACGCGCTCGACGCCTTCCTGGTGGAGCATTTCGGCATCTCCAGCGGCCTGCTGCTGAGCGGCACGATCGCGGCGCTGGTGTTCGCCTATCTGGTCCGCTTCCTGGCGGTTTCGTTCAACACGATCGAGGCCAGCCTGGGCAAGATCCGGCCCAACATGGACCAAGCCTCCCGCGTGCTGGGCCAGACGCCGTCGCGCACGCTGGTCAAGGTCCACGCGCCGCTGATGCTGGGCAGCCTGCTGACGGCGGGCCTGCTGGTGTTCGTCGACGTGATGAAGGAGCTGCCCGCGACCCTGATCGTCCGCCCCTTCAACTTCGACACGCTGGCGGTGCGGACATACCAGCTTGCCGCCGACGAACGCCTGGCCGAAGCCTCCGCCCCGGCGCTGGCGATCGTCGCCGTCGGCATTCTGCCGGTGATCCTGCTAAGCGTCGCCATCACCCGCTCCCGGCCGGGCCACGCGGAGGATTGAGGCGGGCCGGAACGCCTCTCAGTAAATCCCCGGCACCCACCTCTGATCCGACTTCGCCGGGCGCTTATACCCCGTGTCCGCCTGCCGCGGCGGGAGTTCCAGCGCCTCGGGCAGCAGGTCCTTATAGGGGATCTGGCGGAGCAGGTGGGCGATGCAGTTCAGGCGGGCGCGCTTCTTGTTGTCGGCATCGACGATGTACCAGGGCGTGCGCTTCAGGTCGGTGTGCTTCAGCATCACGTCCTTGGCCTGGGAGTACTCGACCCAGTGCTTGCGCGACTCGAGGTCCATCGGGCTCAGCTTCCAGCGCTTGATCGGGTTGGTGGTGCGCTCGGTGAAGCGGCGCTCCTGCTCCTCGTCGCTGACCGAGAACCAGTACTTGACCAGGATGATGCCGGACTGGACCAGCATCTCCTCGAACAGCGGGCAGGAGCGCAGGAACTCCTTGTATTCGTCGTCGGTGCAGAAGCCCATCACCTTCTCGACGCCGGCACGGTTGTACCAGCTTCGGTCGAACAGGACGATCTCGCCCTTGGCGGGCAACTGGGCGGCGTAGCGCTGGAAATACCATTGCCCCCGCTCCTTCTCGGTCGGGGTGCCCAGCGCCACGATACGGCAGACGCGCGGGTTCAGGCTTTCGGCGATCCGCTTGATCACGCCGCCCTTGCCGGCGGCATCCCGCCCCTCGAAGACGATGCAGACCTTCAGCCCCTCGACCCGCACCCATTCCTGGAGCTTGATCAGCTCGAACTGCAGCTTCGCCAGCTCGTCGACATACTTGTACTTCTTCACCGGCTTGTCCGGCACGTGACCGGGAGCCAGGTCGTGCCAGTGGGCCTCGACCGCAGCGACCTCCCGGGCATCGCGCAGCACCTCGCCCGCCAGTTCCAGGACCGCCTTCTTCTTTTTCTTCCCGCCCGTCTTCACGTCGCCCATGGCCGCATCCATCCGGTGGCTGGTTCCCATCATGTCGATAGTATTACAGCCGGAGCCGGGAGAAAGTGGATGGGACACATTACCGCTGCCGCGGGACAACGGGCGGCAGGGCGCTAAAAGGTATCTTTACCCTTATCCTGATATAACCGGCTCATCGGTCTTGGGGCGCCTGGGAACTTCGCTGTGATCATGAACGTGCTGGAAGTCGCGGTTTTCGCGATGGTCGCCCTGGGCCCTCACCAGCAGCCCTTCACCTGCGAAGTCTCGATCGGCGGCGTCCGGTGCTCGCACGGGATCGCCGCCTTCCGCGACGGCGCCGACGACATCATCATGTCCGACGGCATCAAGGTGGCGAAATCGCCCAAGGGTGAGCTGCTGTTCTCCAACGGGATCCAGGCCCACATGGATTCCCTGGGCTGGGTCCAGTTCTCCAACGGAACCGCGGTGCGGCGCGAAGGGACGGAGAAGTTCCGCTTCAGCACCGGCATGGTGTGCCGCTACACGGCGGTGGGCCGGGTCAACTGCGCCCGGGAATAAGGGTGCCGAAGGCATCCGCCGCGGTCGCGATCTCCCGAAGCTTGGCGTGCCATGCGGACCAGTCGTCCGATTGGGCGATCGGCGCCCACAGGGCTTCGATCTCCTCGATCAGGAGCGTGCAGGGCTCTCCCTCGAAATAGGCGTGGGACAGGTTGGCGGCCCGGGTCGGTCGCCGTTCCATAAGGCCGGCGCGGACCGGGGCGAAATCGGCCCCGGCGTAAAGCTCGGCGACCGGGCTTTCCCCGGCGCGCCGCTCGCTTTCCGGGCCGCCGCGCCAGTCGAAGAAGAAGCGCTCGAACGGAACCCCGCTGGACGCCATGAAACCGTACAGCGCGCTGACGAATTCCAGGTCGGCGGCGGGGTCGCCGTGTTCCAGCGCCAGCCGGTCCAGGGTCGCCCCGGCCAGCGCGCGGGCGAACAGGGCGTCGAACCCGTTGACCGCAAGCTCCAGTTTCGCCGGCGACGTGAAGGGAAGCAGGCATTCGGCCAGTCGGCACAGGTTCCAGCGCAGCGCGTTGGGCTGGCGGCCGAAAGCATAGAGCCCGACCGGGTCGAAATAGGCCGCGACGAATTTGGGGTCGTAGACCGGCAGGAAGCGGTAAGGACCGTAGTCGAAGCTCTCGCCCGTGACGGTCACGTTATCGGTGTTGATGACGCCATGGACGAAACCGGCGGCTGTCCACTGCGCGCCCATGCGGGCGACGTTGGCGCAGGCGCGTTCGAAGAACGCCAGGGTCCGGGCGCCTTCGTCCTCGCTCCAGACGTCGGGCATGTAATGACGGATGCCGTGGTCCACCAGGCGCCGCAGGCTGGCCTGATCACCCAGGTAGGCCAAGCGCTGGAAGGTGCCGATCCGGATATGGGAGTGGCTGAGCCGGACCAGGACCGATGATCGGGTGGGCGACGGCTCGTCGCCCCGGAACAGGTTCTCCCCGGTCTCGATCAGGCTGAAGCTCTTGGACGTGTCGACTCCGCGGGCCTCCAGCAGTTCGGTCGCCAGCACCTCCCGGATGCCGCCCTTCAGGGTCAGCCGCCCGTCCGCCCCGCGCGACCACGGCGTCTCGCCGCTGCCTTTGGTGCCGAGGTCGAGCAGGCGTCCGTCCACCGGGTCGCGCAGCTGGGCGAACAGGAATCCGCGGCCGTCGCCGAGCTGCGGATTGTAGTTGCGGAACTGATGGCCATGGTAGCGGAGCGCCAGCGGCCGCTCCAGGCTGCCGGGCAGCGGTTCGAAACGGCCGAAATGCGCGATCCACTCGCTCTCGGTCAGATTTCCCAGCCCGACCCGGCCGGCCCAGCGGTCGTTGCGCCAGCGCAGGAGGTGCTTGGGGAAGTCCGCGGGCTCGACCACGTCGAAGAAGGCGTCTCCCAGTTCCGCGTGGTGGCGGGCGGGAAGAAATCCGGCTAAGTCCGGTTCGGCCATGGGTGTCCCCGATCAGAATGATTTCGCCAAGTTACCCAGGCCAACACGCGCGGCAGATAACCGTCACGATACGGCAGTTCCCCGCATAAGTAATAAATTTCGACCCAATCGCCGGATATATTGCATTAACCCGGATGTGATATTCCAGCGGTCGTCGAGCAGCGCGTCCCTGGAGAGCTTCTGAATGAGTTCGGCCGACTTAATCGGGCAGATCATGGAAAAGCCGGCGGAGTTCGCTCCGTCGACATTCGCCCAGCGGGGGGTGGCGGTCGACTTCACCACGCCGCTGCTTGTCCAGGCCCGGATCAGGCAATCGAACGGCGATTCCGTGGAGCTGATCCTGCCGAACCTCGCCGGCGGCCGGGGGTCCTACATCCTGGCATGGCGTTCGCTGGTGCAGTTCGCCACGATCACCATGCACGACCACGCACTGTACGAATCCGTTCTGCGCGTCGAGCGGATCGATCCGGCCACCGTGCGGACCGCGACGCTGAGCGTCGCGGCGGAAGGGCTGGCCGGCCGCGACGCCATGCGCCGTGCCCAGGCCCTCCTCGCGCAGGAGAAGGAGGAGGCGCTGCTGACCAACTTCCTGCTGGTCGTCGACCTGCTGAAGCTGGCGGGCATCTCCGCCCAGGAACTCATGACGGGCCGTCCCGGGGAGGACACCGAAGCCCGCATGAAGCGGGCGATCTTCCAGGTATCGGGGGCGCTCAACATCTCGCCGGAGATCCTCTATCAGCGGATCGAGAGCCTGACCCGGTCGGCCTTCTCGGTCGGGCTGCCCTGGGCTCCGGCGCCCGGCCGGCTCCGGCGCCTGCTGCTGGAGCTGGACTCCTTCCAGGAGACGGTGACCCAGTGGCAGAGCCGGGATATCTCCGGCGCCGCCGAGGTCGGCCGGTTCGCCACCCAGGTGGCGATTCATACCACCACCATGGCGCGGCTCGCGCTGATGGAGACCGACGCGATGCTCCGCAACGTCCTGAGCATCATGCGCAACTGGGATCGCGACTCCCGGATCGTCAGCGGTCAGATGTCGCGGCTGGCCTGGCTGCTGGACGGATGGTCTTACATCGTATCATTGTGGAACTCGGTCGCGAACGAGCCGCACGAGCGGCAGCGCGACACGATCCTGGACCTCGCGAGGCTCATCCCGGTGATGCCCAAGGAGGTTTCGGAATGGACCGAAAGCGGTCTCGACCAAGAGGCCCGGACGATCCAGCGCAAGTGGGTGCGGCTGAACCAGGATTGGCGCACCGGCAGGAACCTCCGAGACCAGGTGGTCCGGAACGAGTTGCTGAAGGGAGCCATGCGATGACGCTGAACTGGGCGGAACTGCAGCAGCTGGGCTTGGCGATCGCGCAGGCTTCGGACGAGAAGCTGGTCCAGATCGTCAGGATGGTCGATACCCTGCCGGAACGCACCCAGCTGGACGACGCGATCGCCAAGGTCCGCCACCGGCTGTTCTGGCTGAAGCCGCCGCGCCCGCTTTCCATGGCCCGGATCCTGTTCTCCCCGGTGGAGGATCTTCTGGACACGCCGCTCCGCTACCGGCGCGGCACCCGGCGGTTCAACCGCGCCACCATCCGTCCGGTGGTCGAGCTGGTCGAGGACGGCCTCGGCGCCTCCAAAGCAGCCGCGATCAGGGCCGAGCTGGCGGGCAAGACGACCCTGGACAAGGCCTACATGCTGGCGCTGGGCGAGCGCCTATGGCCGGTCGTGGCCGAGATCCTGGCGGATTTCGTCAAGCGGGCCCGGCTGGACGGCCGGCTGCGGATCGAGCGGATCGGGCGGGACGACGACGTGCTGGTCCAGATCGGCGACCTGAGCGGATTCCTTCAGCTCGGTGCCCGGATCGAGCGGATGAAGGCCGACCTGCCGCCCAAGCCGTTCGACGACCTTCAGGCCCATCATGTGCAGCTGATCGAGGAAGCATTCGTCGCCTTGCCGACCGCCGAGGACGTCTCGCTGCTCACCCGCATCCTGCTGTCCCTGTCGGGCGAGCCGGCGAAGATCCTGGAACTGCTGGAGCGGGTCAAACTCCAGGCGACCCAGCGGCAGCGCGACATGCTGGTCGGCGACCTGACCCAGTCGGTGATCGACCGGCTGGGCGACGATGCGGAACGGCTGATCGACATCCCCGCGACCGATATACAGGTGGCGGCCAAGGTCGCCGGGCGGCTGGTCAGCAGCCTGGACAGCCTGGGACGCAAGCGCCAGTGGGGAACGGTCAACATCGACAACCGCACGCTCGACCGGACGCGCCGCGCGATCGGCGACTTCGTGATGGACAACCTGGACCGCACGGCCGGGAAGTCGGAGGCGTCCCGCGCGGCGATCGCGGCCAACCCCGGCACGTCCAGCGACGCCGAGGTGGCGGAGGCCGAGGACCGCGCGTCGGCGCTCCGCCAGTTCAGGGACCTGTCGCGCTCGCTCAAGATCGAACACCAGACCAAGGCCAAGTTCGACACCATCACCAAGTCGATGGAGGCGGAGGCGATCGAGCAGATCCGTTCCGCGGTCAGGTGCGGGCTGCCGCGTGCCGAGATCAACCAGATCATCGTGGACCGGCTGCGGCTATGCGACATCGTCGAAGGCTACGACCGCGTCAAGGAACTGAAGGCCAAGCTGCTCGCCGCGGCGGGGTGAGCCGTACTTACCCCCTCACGCCGTCGGCCTTGCCGCCTCGGCCTCCGCGCGAGGCGCCTGCCTCCGCTGCCCGGTCGGGCAAAGATCGAGCAGGACGCAGCGTCCGCAGGCGGGATTGCGGAAATAGCAGCAGCGCTGACCGTGCAGCATCATCACTTCGTGGTTGTCATAAATCTGCTGCGCGGTCCACTCCTCCGGCAACTGCGCCGACAGCACGGCGTGGGCGGGCCCGACCGCCAGGGTGGCCGGTATCATGCCGGTGCGGACGGCAACCCGGTGATGATGGCTGTCCACCGGCAAAGCCGGCCGCCGCAGGGTGCTGAAGCTCAGCACGGCGGCGCTGGTCTTCGGCCCGACGCCGGACAGTGTCTCCAGCCAGGCTCTCGCCTCGGTGACCGGAAGGTCCGCCAGGAAGTCGAGCGACAGCTCGCCGCCCCGCCGCTCGGCGATTCCCCGCAGGATCTGCTGGATGCGCGGGGCTTTCTGTTCCGGCCAGGTCACCCCCGATATCACCTGCTGGATATCGGCCAGCGGCGCGTCGCGCACCGCGGCCCAGTCCGGATAAGCCGCCCGCAATGCCTTGAACGCCCGCCCGGAATCGGCGTTGCGGGTCCGGTGGGACAACAGGGACGAGACCAGTTCGCTGAGCGGGTCCAGGCTGTGGAAATAGGCCACAGGACATTCGTAGGCGACGCAGAGCCTGCGGTGGATTTCCAGCACCTTCGCGGTCAAATCGTCCAGCTTTAAGGCCATCGGCAACCTCCTGTCGCAGGGACAACGATTTAGGACGATAGGCGGCTCAGAAAAGCCCATGCAGCAGGGTCCGGCGGGAGCGCCGGACCGTGACCACCAGCCCGGCTGCCCGGCGCTGGATATCCTGGCAGCGGAAAGGGTCGGCGGCGCGCCCGGATTCGGTGAAGTCGCCGCCGCTGACCGCTTCGAATAGGCCGATCAGGTCGGAATCCGCGTCGAACCGGAACACCCAGCTCTCGCGGTCGAGCAGGTCCAGCCACAACTCGATCCGGCGCTGCAGGCCGAGGATCTCGGCGCGCAGGCGGATTCCCTCCGCGCCGAGGCCGGCGGCCGGCAGGCTCCAGGTGCGCACGCCCGCGTCCGCGAAGCGCTCGATGTCGCGGCAGAGGTCGTCGATCCGCGCCGAAAGGTCGCCGCTGCGCAGGCCCATGCGGTTCAACGCGGTGTTGGTCAGCGCCGTGAGCATCGCGCCGCCCAGCGCGCCGCCCAGCAGGCTGCCCAGGAACGCCTTGTCCTCCCACATGGATTCGCCCCCGAGCCATAGTTTTCAAACAGATGTTCTCTATTTGTTCACTATAACCGCGAGTTCGTCCGGAGCCAAGGGGCGGCTCAACGATGAAAGGATTTTATTCCAGAGAGTCGGAGGGATAAGGCAGCCCGAGGATGTAGGATTCGATTGCCAGTTTCGTCCGGCGATATTCTCCACCCGCTTCTATGACGATACGGCGGGCCAGATCTTCGCGGGAGAAACCTGCGGTGTCGAGGGTGGCGAAAACTTCATGAAGCCAAGCCATGGAATAGGATGGTCCGCCTATTCTCAGCACCACGGTGCCCCCTTGCCGCAGGGCCGGGACCAGCAGGTCGTCACGGAACGCCTCGGCGCTGTGGGGACCGCCGCTGCGGTGGCGGCCACCCGTAACCAGGGAAAAATCCCTGCCGATGTCGATCAAGGTCATCGCGTCCTCCGGCGTGGCGGCGATCGGTCCGCGCCGGTGACATTAGCGAAAATTTCCCGAACCTTCGAGAGTGCTGTTGTTCAGGACCCGGTCAGGCCGCAACTCCACTTGCGGACACGGTACTTGGGATGCTCGTCCGCCCACCGGACGGCGAGGCGCTGGCCTTCGAACATGCAGGCATGCATGCTCATCTGGCTTGATTCGAAGGGCGGCCATTCCTTGTGGCACTTGGTAGGATCGGACGCGAGGCAGACGAGCAGAACCAACTCAATCATTCGAACCTCTCAACTTGGCTCATTACGTGGAAGCCGGACCGGGGTTCCGTGCGGGAAATCATCGGCCGGGTCGCGTGATGAAACTGTGAACGGTTTCACGGACGGCCAGTGCCACCCCGTTCTTCGATTCGCTTCCGGCGATTCGCCTGGACATTTTGTTTCTCGCGAAAGTTTTCATGCTGCACTGCCGAAGAAAAATGCTGCATCGCAGAGGAAACGCCGCAATAAGTTTGCTAAAACTTAGTTTCATTCGCCTTTTAGTACGAACTAATGTGCCGACAACCCATCAAAAGATCTTACTCTAGAGCGATAGTTGCACGCAGTTTCAACGCTTTAGGGGCATCTCAGCCAGTGCCTTCTAAAGTCTTATTGTCGGCCTCTTAGAGAGGGGCTACGGTGATCTTCTAAAAACCTGCCCATTACCACGGAGGCAGAAAAATCGTTCGGCGAGGGAGTGCCGAGCGATCACAAAGTCGGTTGCGTCGAAGACAACGAACTCGGGAGGAGACAAATATGCGGCGGATGAAAATCCTGCTGACCACGGTTGCCCTTATCACCGCGGGAACGGCATACGCCAACGACGAAGTGATGAAGCTGCAGAGCGACCCGAACAACTGGGCAATGCAGCTCGGCGACTATTCCGGCAAGCGCTACAGCCCGTTGGATCAGATCAATACTGAAAACGTCAAGAACCTGCGGGTCGACTGGAGCTTCTCCACCGGCGTCCTGCGCGGCCACGAAGGCGGCCCGCTGGTCATCGGCGACGTCATGTACATCCACACGCCCTTCCCCAACCTCGTCTTTGCCCTCTCGATCGCCGAGAAGGGCAAGATCTTGTGGAAGTACGAGCCGCGCCAGGATCCCAACGTGATCCCGGTGATGTGCTGCGACACCGTCAACCGCGGCGTGACCTATGCCGACGGCAAGATCTTCCTGGCCCAGGCCGACAACACGCTCGTGGCGCTCGACGCCAAGACCGGCGAGGAAGTCTGGAAGGTCAAGAACGGCGACCATACCAAGGGCGAGACGCTGACCGCCAACCCGGTGGTCGTCAAGGACAAGATCTTCGTCGGCATCTCCGGCGGCGAGTTCGGCGTCCGCGGTCACCTGACCGCATACGACATCAAGGACGGCAAGCAGATCTGGCGGGCCTACTCGACCGGTCCCGACGCCGACGTCATGATCGACCCGCAGAAGACCACCATGCTCGGCAAGCCGATCGGCGACCGGGATCTGGGCGTGTCGACCTGGAACGGCGACGAGTGGAAGATCGGCGGCGGCACCACTTGGGGCTGGTACACCTACGATCCCGAGTTGAACCTCATATATTACGGCACCGGCAACCCGGGCACCTGGAACCCGGCCCAGCGCGCCAAGGACGGCAAGCGCGAAGGCAGCGACAACAAGTGGTCGATGTCGATCTTCGCCCGCGACGCCGACACTGGCGAGGTCAAGTGGGTGTTCCAGAAG